>NZ_CP141595.1:2965357-3291428 GCF_035590735.1 Rossellomorea aquimaris | reverse complement strand
TATTCAAATGAGGAAGATGCAGGGGTCTTGGCCATCCCATCGTTGAATGATGGGAAAGTAAGTTGAATTAGGGATGAAGAATCTATTGAAGTTCAGTATGTAAATTGAGTGTATTACCGGGAGGGTTAACCGATGAATAGAATTATTTAATGTCTTACACAGACCAATTAAGTTACTAATCTACATATCAACGAATTCAATTTAGAAGGTAGGAACTCAAATGTTAGCTTCAGAAAGCATTTTGAAGACTTGGGAGAAATTCAATGATTTTCCTATGGAGACATTAACAAAAGTTTGGTTCTATAGCCAGGGAAGCATGAAAAAACAGCGGGATGTCTCTCTTATGCGGGAGCATAGGGAACAATTCGGGATGTCGGGGAATTGTTTCGATTTGGCACTCTGGTTACTTGATGAATTTAAAAGGGATGGCGTCAAGGCGTATCCTGTTGGTCATAATTTGAACTCGGAAGATGCTCATGCGGCTGTCATCGCACTGAATGAAAAGGGAGAACGTTTCCTTTGTGATTTAGGTGATCAATGGTTGAATCCGATTTTAATAGATACGGATAGCATGGATTATACCAATGAAAAGGTAAGTGGTTTCTTCCCTGCTGCAAAGGTACAAGTTCAAGATCATCCTTCAGGTACAGAAATTTTGTATCATCGACCTAATGGAAAAGTTTCGAAGCAAGCTTTTCAGACACAGCCAATTGAAATGGATTCGTTCATAAAGGCTGCTGAGCATTCTCAACATATGATACATCCCAACCCCTTAGTGGAATGCAGAATCCCGCATAAATCTGAAATCGCTCATTGGGAATTTTATAATTGGGATAGCTTTCTAAGTACAACAGAGGGGTTACTGAAAGATCCCAAGCTGGAAACGGTAAAAGAATGGGCTGAAAGAATCCATGGGAAAACGAAATATAATAAAGAGGTTTTAATCAATATATTACAGCGGTACAAGCTTATTCAAAAAGAACAGATTTAATGTTGATCGGTCGGATAGTGTGAAGGAGAATGGGAGACCCGAAATATTTGCTTTCCTCAAATACAGACCTAAATAAGACCTTGGTAAATGATGCGTTATCAGAGTTTCTTCGTTTCCTTGCATCTGAAAAAGAAGCTAACAATGGAGTACTTTATATAACAAAGTCAACTGGATTGTTTGAGTCTAAATTATTCTAGAACTATGGCCAAGCTTTTTTACAGTTAACTTATGAATCTTTTCCTATTATAAGAAAGCGAGGTCAAACCATGACAAACATCATAATCCTAAACGGTGGATCAAGCTCCGGAAAAACGACTCTGGCGAAATGTCTGCAGAATTCCTTCACCGAGCCATGGCTGAGATTCAGCATTGATGACCTGATCAAGTCTATGCCTGATGCCATGCTAAAGAAAGACAGCGGAATTAAGCTCTGTGAAGACGGATCGGTCAGTCCAGGTACAGAGTTTCGAGAATTGGAATCGGCATGGATGCACGGTATTGGAGAGATGGCAAGGAAAGGAGCCGGGATCATCATCGACGATGTTTTCCTTAGTGGAGTGGAAGCTCGTAAACGATGGGAAAGTACTTTGGAAGGATTGCAGGTACTTTGGATTGGCGTCTTATGTGACCCGATTGTAGCGGCTGCTCGTGAGAAAGCGCGAGGGGATCGCATTGAAGGCATGGCAGTTGCACAGGCTGCTGTGGTTCACCAAGGCATGCTTTATGATATTTCAGTTGATACAACTAAGGCATCGCCGGAGGAATGTGCACGACTGATTGAACAGAAAGTGTAAGCTCTGATCTTCCTGATGGATGACGGCTATCATTTACTTGCAAAAAAAATAGCTTACCAGTGACACTGGTAAGCCGCTACAAATAAGGAATTTTTCGATTTACAATAAGGGGTCCTGCCTTAAACCACTTTCTTCAAGATGAAGAATAATTTCAGTATACTATTGATTTCAGGTTAGTAAAGGTGATATGCCTAGATGAATATTTTTTCTCTTAATGTGTTGATCAGAATAAGTATGCTAAGATTGAAAATCTATACGAAACTATAGTGGTTCAGTGGAGGTAGAAATGATTATTAGAAGACTAAATAAGGATGAAGAACTTCCAATGGAGTTGCTTCTCCTGGCAGATCCTTCAGAGAAAATCGTGAAGGAATATACCTCCAGGGGAGAATGCTTTGCAGCGGAGCTCGAAAAGAAAATCGTTGGCGTTTACGTCTTACTGCCAACAAGACCGGAAACTGTCGAGCTAGTGAATGTGGCGGTTGCAGAAGAGCTGCATGGGAAAGGGATAGGTAAACAGCTTGTGATGGATGCCGTAAAGGTGGCTAGGGAGAAAGGTTACAAGACCATTGAAGTCGGGACCGGGAATTCAGGCGTTGGCCAATTGGCCCTTTATCAAAAGTGTGGATTCAGGATCGTTGGGGTGGATTTGGACTTCTTCGTCAGACACTACCCGGAAGAGATTTTTGAAAATGGGATCCAATGCAGGGATATGATCCGGTTGTCACAGGATTTATAGAAGAGACCCCTTCCAGTTTGGGAGAGGGTCCTTTGTTTTTGTTTATGGAATCAATAAGATTTTTCCTGTACTTTTTCTGCTTTCTAAATATTCATGTGCTTTTGCGCCTTCGCCTAAAGGAAAGACCGTTGGTTCGGAAACCTTTAACTTTCCTTCCTGGATCCATCCAAACAGTTCGTGGGAACGGCTCACCCGTTCTTCATGAGACGTCAATACATTCCATAAGTCTCCACCGGTCAAGGTTTTCGAGGTGTCCATCAACATGCGGGGATCAACAGTAACAGGATCGCCTCCCGCCATACCAAAGAATACGACCGTCCCTCCGATGCGAGTTACTTCAAAACTTTCCGTTAATGTCGAACCTACTGATTCATATACAACGTCTGCACCTTTACCTCCAGTCACATCTTGTACCAGCTGGTTCCAGTCTTCACTATATAAAAACATGTGATCAGCACCTATGGACAACGCCGCCTGTCTCTTTTCTTCCGAGGACGTTAAACCGATGACTGTGCCACCTAGTATCTTGATGATTTGCACAAGAAGCTGTCCGACTCCTCCTGCTGCCGCATAGATTAAAGCAGTATCCCCATTTTTGATACTATAGCTGTCTTTCGTTAAGTAATGAGCAGTAAGGCCTTGTAACAAAAGGGATGCAGCCGTTTCATACGATATATCATCCGGCAGTGGGATGGCTTTTTCCTTTGGCACTGCCACAAGTTCAGCATTCGCATAAGGTACATCGGCAAAAGCGATGCGGTCCCCAACGTCAATTCCATTCACGTTAGCTCCTACATTTTTGACTACACCTGCTCCTTCATACCCACATATGTACGGTGGATCTCCTGCTAAGTGATAATTTCCTTTTCTTCTATAAACATCCGCGAAATTCAGCCCGATTGCCTTCATTTCCAATAAAACTTCATCGGGTCCCATTTGCGGAGAATCAATCTCCTGATAGTGGAGGACATCGGGTCCACCGAACTTTTCAAATATGAGTGCTTTCATTATGTACTCTCCTCTATAACTTCATTCCCCTTTAGTGTAACCAGTTCTTATCCTTTTGACTAGGGAAGAGCTTATATCATGATCATAGGTACTTCCAGGTGCCTATGCCACTTCAAAGTGCGTTCTTCTCAAAAGTGTCCATCTCCTTCATAATTCAGTTTAGCTTTTCAAACAGTACCTATTGGATTTTACAGAAGAGGTTTGAAAGGCATATAGGAACTTTAAAGATACTAGGGTACAAATAAGTGCCTACATGACTTTAAAGTGCGTACTTCCAATATATATTTGTACCCATTATCATGATGTGTACAGAGAAACGAAAGGCGCCTTCGATTCTCATTCCATTAAACGAATTATCCATTTAAGGAGGAATAAACGTTATGAGTTCAACCTCAGCTACAATAGATCAGTCAAAAACGAAAGGTGGCACACCGGCGTTACTTGCCCTTGCCATCAGTGCCTTTGGAATAGGGACGACAGAATTTGTACCCGTTGGATTATTATCATCGATTGCCGATGATTTATCGATATCAATCACACTCGCAGGATTATTGATTTCTGGTTATGCCATCGGAGTGGCCATTGGGGCTCCAGTATTGACTGCATTGACCAGTAAGATGAACAGGAAATCCCTTCTTATGTCGTTGATGCTTATATTCATCGTTGGGAACTCGGTTGCAGCACTTTCCACCAGTTTCGGGTTATTGCTCGTTGCCAGATTTATCACCGCATTCTCACACGGGATTTTCTTCTCGATCGGGTCGACTATTGCCGCCGATTTAGTGCCTGCCCATAAGCGGGCCAGTGCGATCGCCTTTATGTTCACAGGTTTGACGGTCGCGACGGTTACAGGAGTACCACTCGGGACATTCATCGGTCAGGCATTCGGTTGGAGAGCCACATTCTGGGGAGTTGCCCTTCTCGGTGTCGTTGGCATCATCGCAAGCTCCATCCTTGTACCGAAGAACTTAAAAGAAGCACCACCAGCTAAGTTCAGTGAACAATTGAAGATCCTAACCAATGGGCGATTATTATTAGCCTTTGCCATCACAGCACTAGGGTATGGCGGGACGTTCGTCGCCTTCACTTATTTAACACCTTTATTGCAAGACGTGACGGGATTCAGCGCAAAATGGGTGAGTATCATCCTTCTTGTATACGGAATTGCCGTTGCCATCGGAAATGTCGTCGGAGGGAAAGCATCCGACAAGAGTCCTTTAAAAGCGTTATTCTGGATGTTTGTTATGCAAGCCATCATTCTATTAGTTCTTACATTCGCAGCACCATTTAAAGTGGCTGGTCTGATCGCGATCTTCCTAATGGGATTATTCGCTTTCATGAACGTGCCAGGGCTGCAGGTCCTTGTTGTCAACCTGGCTGAAAAGTATGTACCTTCAGCAGTCAATGTGGCGTCAGCCTTGAATATCGCGGCATTTAACGTCGGGATTGCGATCGGTTCCTTTGTCGGTGGGATGATCGTGGATGGAATCGGCTTGATCCATACCCCGTGGATCGGTGCCATCATGGTGGCAGGAGCAGTCGTATTAACAGCATGGCTACGAGGGATCGAACGGAAATCATCCTGAAATAGAGACCTAACAAGCATGCAGGAGTGATCACTTCTTTTCCCTTATTGACAATCAGTGTCCGTTTGATACTGGGGGGAGATGTGGTTCCTTATTTTACGGCGGTTCAGGAGTAGATGTACTGACTGAGCTCCCGGGCATTTAATCAAATGCCCGGGAGCTTTTTCATTTTATAAGAAACTGGTACAAATGCTCTTGTTAAGGATCTTTCGACAAACGGATCATAAAATGATAATCGGGATTATATACAGAAAATCAGGATCATAAGTTCCCAAAACCGGATCATATTTTCAAAAAGAGGATCATAAAGAATCCAAACCGGATCATAAAACGCTGGAGAGATTACTGATCGAAGGTTTTACTCTGTAAAAGTGCTCATTTAAGCTAATTTAGTAGAAACGTATTGCCAAATAATATAGCATTTGAAATAATTGGTATTATCCCTAGTTGTAAATGGGGAAAATCGGTATTGAAATTTATAAAAACACTCGATAGATACCGTTTTCATGAAAAAGGATACACGATGTAGGTGAATCAATGGATAATATTAAGCTATTAAACAATGAATATATACTAAAATATCATTCAGAAGAAATTCATTTTTTGAGAAAGGAATTTCTGTTATTTGAATGTTTATTTCGGAGCCCATCCCGTATTTTCACTCGAGATGAGCTGCTGGATGCAGTTTGGACAAGGGAAGAACCAACTGACAGGACGGTCGATGATCATATCTACAGAGTCAGAAAGAAATTGAAACTCCTTTCTTCCATTATGAGTATTGAGACCATAAGGGGAGTGGGGTATAAACTGAAGATCAGGGAAACGGTCAGGGAGAATGTCCTGCTGCAGGACGATGAAGTTTCTTCGAGTATGGAAATGCTTTTTCGTAAATATCACTTATATGGTCAAGGTGATGCCTTGAAGCTTCTGGAGGAAAACCAGTCAGTGTTGGGCTTTGAACTGGAAATACAGAACCGTTTGTACCTTCAATTCATGAAGGGGAATTTCAAATGGATAGCTGAATCGAGTGATCTTCCATTTTGGGATCGATGTTATTACTTATTGCACATATATTCCTACATAGCAGAGGACAAGAATAAGTGTCTGGAGTATTTTACAAAAGCAATGGCCAATCCGCACATTCCGGTAGATCACCGTACTGAACTGGAAATGTTAAATCGGTTACCCCTTCTTGTATTCACCGGTCAGCTGGAGGAAGCGGAGATGCTCTTGTCGCAATCAAAAACAGCGGTGCATGAAAAGAAAGTGGATGGGTTTATCCCACTCCTTTCCTTCATTGAGCTCTACATACTATTATCAAAAAAAGATGATGACCGGATAACAGGAAGACTAATTGAAATTGAGAAAGAGCTCCAACATTATCCTTTTTTAAGAGAGAGAGCAAGTTTTATGATCATTAAAGGTCTTGCCTCACTTTATAAAAGAGATAGAATCGGAGCGAAACACTTTTTTGATCGAGGCTTGGACCAATTTTCACAAGCAAGATATGTCCCTGGACTATTCATCAGCCTGAATACCATTTTGTTTTACTTGGCTGAATACGGGACAGACATGGATTTATCCCCGGAATATTCCCTTCAATTGAAGAAATATGAGGAAGAGTATCAATTAAATAATCTAGAATCCATCATTCGAAACCAGCTTGAGACTTATCTCTGATATTCCTCTGACATTCATCGATTATCCTTTGATAAAGAGTGAATGTGGAGGGATCAGGTATGGAGAAAAATCCATCGATCTGGAGAGATCAAAATTTCATCAAGTTTTTTTCAGCAAATGCACTATCGAATCTTGGGAATTGGTTTGACTTTATCGCCGTTCTCATTCTATTCAGGTATACATGGAATGCTGACCCTATGTTGATTGCCATGATCCCTGTTATGTATGCCATTCCGAGTACGTTATTTGGCCAGTTGGCAGGGGTGTTTGTGGACAGGAAAGACAAGCTGAGAATCCTGATTTATTCAGACTGGATCAGGGGATGTCTAACGCTATTGCTTGTGTTTGTGTCCTCCCCTATGGTGGCTCTGATAGTACTTCTGTTAAGGAATACCGTTGGAGTGGTCGGCACTCCGGCTCAGCAAGGTTTAGTGAGGAACATTGTAGATGAAGAGAATTTAATGAAGGCTGTTACCATTAACGGTAGCCTGCTTCAATTGGTGAAAGTGGTGGGTCCGCTATTGGGTGGGTCTGTTTCGGGAGTCTTCAGCCCGGACATTTCGATAGGTATCAATTCGGTTGCCTTCATCCTCTCAGGAATCATATTATCAAGGATAGCTTTACGAAATAATGAGAACAACGAAGGAACAACCCCGGATGTTCACGCTCATTTCTTTCGCTCGTGGAAGGAAGGATGGGAAATAGTTTTTAAGAACAGGATCTTGCTGGCAAGTATACTGTACGGGATGGTCATCACCTTGACGATTCAAATGATCGACGCACAGCTTGTAACATTATTCAGCGAGGTGTTTCCCAACAAGACAGAGATGACAGGCTGGACGATATCGGCGATCGGTGTCGGCTCTCTTCTGGTTATTCTTATTCTTACTAAGTTGGATGCCATCAAGAGCTATGGATGGTTCTTCGGGACTGGCAGTCTCCTGATTGGTATTATGACAGGCGGTTTAGGTTTTCTGGATCATCAAAGTACATTCATAGTAGCAATCTGTTTTGCCTTAATCGGCGGCATTGGCACTGGGATAACATTTACGGCAGTGAATTACATGATTCAGAAGGAACCTCCAACAGAAGCGATAGGGAGGGTGTCGGGTATAGTGGACTCCACCTTGAGTATATTGTTTATTGCCGGGCCCCTTCTTGGCGGTGTACTCATTCAACACTTTGGAGTATTGCTGGTGTTCAAGGGGATTGGCTTGGTCCTGATATTAATAGGAACCATTGGTATTACCATGAGGAAAGTTATTTGGAAAAAGAATATTTACAAACGCAATGGGGTTAAAGCAGGAGATGAAAGGAAACTGAGAAGAGAAAGTGATTTAGGTTAAACTTACGATTTTTTTATTCTAATTCATTTCTAATGGGAGAGCCAGCTGATGAAAATGAAGAGAAATATTGGGGATGATTCACTTGAGAAACGTCAAATTTAAACTTGAGTATATTCCTATAACGTTCATATTCATCGTAAGTTTAGTTTTACTGTTAACACTTATGAGTGGACTGTCGTCAACAAGGGAAGCTATTACATATGTATTGATCATTATTCTCCTTGGGTCTTTAACCATAGACATAAAAAGGAAAACAAGCAATAAAAAATTATCAGGCAATGGATATAAGTATGTGGTTTTAATATTTTTATTTTCTTATTTAGGATTATTTTAAGTTATCTATGAAACTGCCCATATTTTAAGAATACAAAAATCCTTTAATAATGCTTTTGTATAAAAACAGTTTTAATCAGAAAGGAACGTGACTATGGGGAAATGGGAAAGGAAATTACTGCATACAACACGCGGGGTATTTGAACTATTTATCAAGGGACAGGGAGACCCGCTTTGTGTAACCCACCATTATTCAGAATTCAACCAAACCGGTGACTATTTTGCAGAGTCATTCACAAGGACCAACCAAGTATTCTTGATTAACTTACGTGAAGCTGGCCAATCTGAGAAAGCGAACGAACCCTATCAGCTTAGTATGTTGGAATCCATATTCGATTTGGAAGCGATTCGGGAAGCATTAGGGTTTCTTCAATGGGGATTCGCCGGTCATTCAACCGGAGGGATGTTAGGGATACTTTACGGAATCCACTTCTCTGAAAGTCTCAATGTTAATGTGATTGTTGGGGCCGCTGCAAGAGAATATATGACCTTCTCGAAGGATTGCATTTATAATCCTGCTCACCCGGATTTTCACAGGATGCAGGAACTTATCGAAACGTTAAAAAAACCGGATTTACCAATGGAAAAAAGAAAAGAATTATCGATAGAAAGAACGAAATTATCTTTATATGCACCTGAGAAATATAGTGAGCTTTTTTCCCTCGATATTCACAAAGGGATGTCTGCTGCGAGAATGAACTTTTTTATCCGTGAATTACAAGTTTATGATGTTACTAGAAAACTGGAGTTCATATCAGTCCCCACGTTAGTCATGTGTGGCAGATATGATGTCCAATGTCCGTTAGTGTATTCGATAGAGATGGCTGAAGGTATACCACATTCAAAATTAGTGATTTTTGAAAGAAGTAACCATTATCCATTCCTGGAAGAGGCAGAGCGATTTGTGGATGAGTATGATTTGTTTTTAAAGGAAAGTCGTGAGCATTCATTGTCTAGGAAGAGAACGATAAACTGAGGAGGTTTATGTAGTCTATGCATGAAGAAAGAATAAGAGAAATGTATCCAGAGTTAACCATAGATCATAGTGAAGTGATTGACCTTGGTCAGAATAATGATGTTCTAATCGTTAATGATACCCTCGTTTTCAGGTTCCCGAAGTATGTGGAAGGGATTAAGAAATTAATAAAAGAAACCAAAGTCCTGGAGCAGATTAAGGGGAAGCTCAGTTTATCTACCCCATATCCTCAGTACAGATCGATGGAACCCAATGAAGTAGGAAAAGTTTTTACTGGCTATACAAGAATTGAAGGCACTCCCTTATGGTCTGATATGATGAAGAACATTCATAACGAAGAACGCATAGCTTCCCAATTGGTTCAGTTTTTGAGGGAATTGCACTCTCAACCTGTTGACAGCTTAGGAATTGAGAAGAAGAGCTCAGAAGATGTACGGAATTCAATCGTAGATTTATATGGGGAATTTAAAGATAAGCTGTTCCCGTATATGAACGAAACTTCCAAGGCGGAAATCGATCATAACTTCGGTTCCTTTTTATCGAATAAAGAACTTCTATCATTCAACACGGTTCTTACCCATGGAGACTTTGGTGCCTCTAATATTTTGTGGGGTTCAAAGCGGGAAGAGGTAACGGGAATCATAGACTTTGGAGAAACGGAAATAGGTGACCCTGCGTATGACTTTGCAGGTTT
This sequence comes from Rossellomorea aquimaris, assembly GCF_035590735.1. NCBI lineage: Bacteria > Bacillati > Bacillota > Bacilli > Caryophanales > Bacillaceae > Rossellomorea > Rossellomorea aquimaris. Next base: position 3,281,281 of record NZ_CP141595.1, on the reverse strand, counting down.
ACTAGCGAGTTACGGCCAGCCTTTTGTCAAAAGGTGCCTGAGTATGTATCCGGATGGGGAAAAAATCTTTGAAAGAATGACCTTTTATCAGAGCACATTCGCATTGCAAGAAGCGCTCCATGGAATTGAGAAGGATGATCGGGAAGCATTTGAAAGAGGTCTGAGGGGGTACAGGTGATTCCATCAATATTAATCTTTATAATCCCCTATAAATGAATCGATTGAAGTCAATAGGATGTCTTATGTCTACTTTTGAACGGAAAATGTCGTTGGATTGTCTGTTTTCAGCTGGAGTGGAATCCTGGACGGGTCTGATGGGCCGGATTAAGAGTGAAATTCCTGATGAAGAATACCTTCGTGAAGGAATTAATCCCGATTGGGCGATTTTCAATCCTGATTTCGGATTATTAATCCTGTTTGGGATTTATTGATCCTTATTTTGATTTATTGATCCTTATTTTGATTTATTGATCCTCTTTTTGAATAATTGATCCTCGGTGTCAAATTTTCTTTAGGTACACACAATGATTGAAGTACTGCTATAAAACAACAATCTTTCCGAATAGTGCCCTACGAAAGGAAGACGAACCTCTCATCAAAGGCACTAACGCCTCTCCGACAGGTTCGTCCAAGCAACATCATTCCTCATACTTCAACTCCAACGTAATCTGTGTAGTCGTATAAAAGTACATCTCCCGCACTTTCAAATTGAAGGACTTATCATTTAATTTAACGGTTTTATTTTCAATGATTTTTTTGATGAGTTCCTTATTCCCGTACACGGTTTCTAAGTCCTTGGTCAAAAGGCTCCTCAAATCTTCGCTCAACTGGTCCTCTGTTTCGTGTATACTGAGTAATTCAACTTTGGTTTTCGTATTGTTGATGATCTTCACTTTGACTTCCTGGATGGTGAGTTCGTCTTCGTTTTCGCTGTTTAGTTGCTTGTATTCTTCCTGTAAATAAGACAGGGTGTTTTTCAGTTTGCTGATGTCGTTTTTCTGCTCTTCTATTAGCTGCGTTTGTTTTTCATGCATGGCGCCGAACATAAAGATAAAGATCATCCAGCTGATGATGCCTCCTACAACCATTCCGGCGAAGAACCGCTGCCAGGAAGGAAGCCGGTAAAAGGGTGGGATTCTCATGATGATATATGCTCCTGTGTAAGCCAATTAATGATCATCCCACCCGTGTTTGCACCGCCTAGAGCTGAGAGTATTAATAAAAACTGCTTGAATAACTCCTTTGTTTCACCGTTTAAGAAACCTTTTTCAAAGCTGTATACTGTATCGAATGTACCTCCGATGGCCGCAATGATCGCCCATATCCTAAGGAAATTTGATAAACGCCACATTTCAATGAATAAAGGCTGTCCCATGGCAAAAGAAGCTAAACCACCGAGCAGGGATCCACCTAGTAAAACACCAAAGGCTATGAAAAAACTTTTAACCAATTCCGGAAAGAAAGCTTCTGCCATTTCATCATCTCCATCTATTACGTGTCTTTACGATAACTATATGGGGTTAGTAGACAAGATATGAGGGAGAACATATTTTCTTTTTTGCGGTTTCTTTCCTATAATAAAAGTATATTGAGAAAAAGGTTGTGCATAACATGTCATTTGTTCATTTACAAGTAGCGAGTGCCTATAGTCTCCTGTCTAGCACGATTTCGATAAATGGACTTGTACATAAAGCGAAGAATTCAGGGTATAAAGCATTGGCTTTAACCGATAAAAATATGATGTATGCCGCCATCCCTTTTTATAAGGCGTGTTTAAAAGAAAACATAAAACCGATTATCGGATTGACCGCAGATATTGCGTCAGAGGAAAGTTCCTATCCCCTTGTTCTCCTCGTGAAAAACCAAACGGGCTATCAGAATCTGTTAAAGATTTCGAGCGCGATTGGGGCAAAGTCTAAAGACGGGCTCCCGTTAAAGTGGCTCTCTTCCTATAGTGAAGGATTAATCGCCATCTCACCTGGAATCAAAGGTGAGATAGAGAACCTTTTATTGAATGATGAAAGGGAAAAAGCAAAGGATTGCATCCTCGCCTATCAAAAGATATTCGGCAGGGACTCCTTTTATTTAAGCATTCAAAATCATGGGATTCCGTCTGAGGATACTCTTATTCCTTTACTTCAACAAGTGGCAAAGGAGACAGGAACGGATATGGTGGCTACCAATGATGTTCAGTATTTAGACCAGGAAGATCATTTCGCCCATGAATGCATGGGTGCGATCCGGGACGGAGTAAAGCTTTCTGAAGATGACCGCGAAGTATTGGGTTCAGAGGAGTATTACTTCAAGTCCAAAGAGCAGATGGTGGATTTGTTTTCTGATCATGTCACAGCGCTTGAAAACACGATGAAGATTGCTGATCAGTGCCACCTGACCATCCCCTTCCATCAGCAGCTCCTCCCGAAATATCCTCTTCCTGAGGGAGTGTCCGCCATTCAGGAATTGACCCATCTTTGTGAAAAAGGCCTTAGTGAAAGAGTAGAGTCGGTTTCAGATGAGTACATTGAACGATTGGATTATGAGCTTGAAGTCATCGGCAGGATGGGATTCAGTGATTACTTCCTGATTGTCTGGGATTTTATGAAGTATGCGAAGGAAAGAAAGATCCTGACGGGACCGGGAAGGGGATCGGCAGCGGGTTCATTGGTATCATACGCGTTGAGGATTACAGATGTGGATCCGATCGAGCATCATTTGCTGTTTGAACGATTTTTAAATCCTGAACGGGTATCCATGCCGGATATTGATATCGATTTTCCCGATCATCGACGGGATGAAGTGATAGAGTATGTGGAAGGGAAGTACGGAAGCCTTCACGTTGCCCAGATCATTACGTTCGGGACCTTTGCAGCAAAGGCAGCCCTTCGTGATACAGGTCGTGTATTCGGCTTGAATATGAAGGAGCAGGAGCAAGTATCCAAGCTTGTTCCGAATCAGTTGGGGATCACGCTGCAGGAAGCCTATGAAAAGTCTAAGGGATTCCGCGAATTTGTGACGAGCTCTGATCATTATAAGAAATTATTTCAGACGGCTCTTAAACTTGAGGGGCTTCCAAGACACACGTCGACCCATGCGGCGGGAGTCGTGATGAGTGAAGCCCCGTTAGTGCAGTGGGTACCCATCCAGGGTAGTTCATCCGGAATCCACCTGACTCAATTCTCTATGGATATACTGGAAGAAATCGGGTTGTTGAAAATGGATTTCCTGGGACTCCGTAATCTAAGTATATTAGAAAGAATTGTGAAGAACGTTCAAATGGGAACGAATAAGTCATTTTCCATTGAGTCTATTCCCATGAATGATCCTAAAACCTTTGAATTATTAAGTAAAGGACTGACCAATGGGATTTTCCAGCTTGAATCAGAAGGAATGCGGAATGTGTTAAAAAGACTGAAGCCTAATTCTTTTGAAGATATTGTGGCCGTAAATGCATTGTATCGTCCGGGACCAATGGAAAACATCCCGACGTATATTAAACGGAAGCACGGCGTGGAAAAGGTGGACTATCCTTTGCCTGACTTAAAGCCGATTCTTGAAATGACTTACGGCGTCATTGTATATCAGGAACAAATCATGCAAATTGCTTCGAAAATGGCCGGTTTCTCCCTAGGGGAAGCGGATTTGCTCAGAAGAGCGGTTTCGAAGAAGAAAAAGGATGTCCTAGATCAGGAGCGGGAGCATTTTGTTTCCGGTTCAACACGGAAAGGCTATACCGAAGTAGACGCTCACACCATTTATGACTTGATTGTCAGATTCGCAGATTATGGATTCAACCGCTCCCATGCTGTTGCCTATAGTATGATCGCCTATCAATTGGCCTATTTAAAAGCACATTATCCTGCTTTTTTCTTATCATCCCTCCTGACATCGGTTGTGGGAAATGAGACGAAAGTGGCTCAGTATATCCGGGAAGCAAAGCTTTATGATATTGAGATCCTGCCCCCATCCATTAATACGAGTCAATTTGTCTTTACGGTGGAAGGAAAGAATAGGATCCGTTACAGCTTAGGGGCCATCAAAGGAATAGGGGCAGCAGCTCTAAAGGAAATCATCCGTGCCAGAAAAGAAAAACCATTTCAGGACCTGTTTGATGTTTGCATGAGGGTATCTTCCAAAACGATTAACCGGAAAATCCTCGAAAATTTAGTATTGTCCGGGGCATTCGATGAATTCGAAATGGACCGTGCCACGTTGCTTGCGAGCCTTGATGTAGCGGCCCAGCATGCGGAGCTTGTCAATCCTGAAGGTGATCCCGATCTGTTTCATGAGGAAGAGGCGTTCCTGCTAAAGCCTAAACATGTCGAAGTAGAGGATATGACGATCGATACGAAGCTTCAATTCGAGAAACAGGTGCTGGGTCTTTACTTATCCGATCATCCGGTTTCTTCCTACCGTCACCTGTATGACGATCTTGGCTTACAGCAAATAGCCGATCTTCAAAAGGGATCGAAAATCACATTCGGCGGTTATATTACCGGAGTGAAATCCATCCGGACGAAAAAGGGGGAAGTGATGGCCTTCCTCGAAATCGGGGATGAAAGTGGAGAGATCGAAGCGGTGGTGTTTCCGAATGTCTATCGAAATAATATGACTCAACTAAAAGAGGGGAATATCCTCCTGTTTGGTGGAAATGTTGAAGAACGTAACGATAAGCTTCAGTTCATTGTGAATCAGGTGGAAGCGATGGAAGAAGTGAAGGCGAGAGTGAAAGCAGGGGATCAGAAGCTCTATTTGAAAATTGCCATGGATCAGGATGAGGAGGCTTGTACGCAGCGCATTCAGCAAACGATTAACCGATTCAAAGGGAAGAATCCTGTCATCGTTTATTATGAACGTGAAAAAAAGAGTGTCCAGCTTCCGGAGCATTTACGTGTGTCCCCATCTCAAGAGGCTCTTAGGGAGATGCATCGGATTCTTGGTGAGGCAAATGTCATATTACAATAACATACTTTACTAAAATCAATATTTATATTATTGTTTAATAGAAAAAGGTGGTCAGACCACCTCTAAACTTTATTTTTTTTCAATATAAATCATGTACATTCAGAAGATTTATGTGAATCATGAATCGACATATAGCATGTAAAGAATCAGAAGGAGTGAGTTGATTGTCATTGCGTGAAGAAGCTCTGCATATGCATCGGGTAAACAAAGGGAAATTAGAAACAACATCCAAGGTGGAGGTCCGGAATGCTGAAGACCTGAGCCTGGCTTATTCCCCAGGAGTAGCAGAACCGTGTAAAGTCATTTATGACAAGCCTGAAACGGTTTACGATTACACAATGAAAGGAAATATGGTTGCCGTTGTTTCAGATGGTACGGCGGTTTTAGGTCTTGGAAATATCGGACCGGAAGCTTCATTGCCTGTTATGGAAGGTAAAGCGGTTCTATTCAAGAGCTTTGCGGGAGTAGATGCGTTTCCAATCTGTTTGAACACAACGGATGTGGACAAGATTGTTGAAACGGTTAAACTTCTTGAGCCTACCTTTGGCGGAGTGAATTTAGAAGACATAGCAGCTCCAAATTGCTTCGAGATAGAAGAGCGCTTGAAAAAAGAGACCAATATCCCTGTGTTTCACGATGATCAACATGGTACAGCCATTGTAACCGTGGCAGGTCTGGTGAATGCTCTCAAGATAGTCGGGAAGAAGATGTCAGAAATTAAAGTAGTGGCAAATGGAGCCGGTGCTGCGGGCATGGCGATCATTAAGCTTCTTTATCGTTACGGTGTGAGAGATATCATTATGTGTGATTCCAAGGGAGCGATTTACGAAGGCCGTCCCGAAGGAATGAATGGAATCAAGGACGAAGTTGCTAAGTTTACGAATCGCGATCAGATTAAAGGTGGATTGACAGAAGTACTAAAAGACGCAGATGTATTTATCGGTGTGTCTGTTGCGGGAGCGTTAACAGAAGAAATGGTTGCCTCTATGAAACAGGATCCGATTATCTTCGCGATGGCCAATCCTGTTCCTGAAATTATGCCTCAGCTGGCAAAAGCCGCTGGAGCCAAAGTGGTTGGTACCGGTCGATCCGATTTTCCTAATCAGGTAAATAATGTCCTTGCATTCCCTGGCATTTTCCGAGGTGCCCTGGATGTTCGCGCTACTCACATCAATGAGAAGATGAAACAAGCTGCTGTTGAAGCGATTGCGGCTTTAATCGGAGAAGACGAGTTGAACGAGGATTACGTCATTCCTGCACCATTTGATAAGCGTGTAGCACCTGCTGTTGCGGCTGCAGTCGCAAAGTCCGCCATGGAAACGGGAGTAGCCCGTTTAAAGGTGGATCCGGAAGACATTCGCAAAAAGACGGAAGATTTAGCGGTAATCGGGAAGAGTGAATGATGACAGAAGTGAACTCTCTCCATTCCCACGCAAAAGTATATATTGGAATTGTTCACCAACTGCGAGAAATGATATCTAAAGACGGCCTCAAGCCAGGCGATAAAATTCCTTCTGAAAGAGAACTGTCCGAACGATTGAACGTTGGGCGTTCTTCTGTCAGGGAAGCATTACGGGCCTTGGAATTGCTGGGTCTGATTGAAACCAAAAGAGGCGAAGGTACCTTTTTAAGAGATTTTCGTGATCATCATCTCATCGATTTGTTAGGAATGTTCATCCTCGAGGACCACAAAGCCCAGGAAGATATTCTTTATACAAAAATGATGATTGAAAAGGAAGCGCTGAAAGATTTATTTTCAGAAGAAAAGAAGATGGATGCTCTATTCGAGAAGGTGTCAGAAGCGGAATATCTGGACGATGTGTTCAGGGACATCGTGATGATGAACGCCAATCATTTGGCTCAACGGATTTGGAATATCTTAAATGATTTTGAAACATTGATTTGTGGAGAAATCAAGATGTCGGATCAAATGAGAGAAGAGATTGTCCTAATGATTCAAGGATTAGAAAAACAGGATAAAGAGACTGTGCAAGAGACGTATAAAAGGGTCAGGGAAATTGTCGATAAGGATGCGACAATTTCCAACATCTTTTTTTAAACCTTTCCATTAAACTGATAGTCAAGCAGTTTTATATCGTGCATTTACTACTAGAAACGAAAGCGGAAGCTGTCCCTGGGAAATTGATTTTTAGCATTTATCACCTTCATTTTTTCCTTCAGAAGACGTACAAGCTACTGTAATTAGTTAAGGAGGTTTCACCTTGCTTAAGGAACTTTTTAATAAATCCAAAAAGAAAAAATATGCAACAATTCCTTCTGAAGCGGCTAAACATGACGTTCCAGAAGGCATCATGACTAAATGTCCTGATTGCAAAAAGATCATGTACACGAAAGAACTTCAAAAAAACTTAAAGGTGTGCATTCATTGCGGATATCATCATGGGATGAGCTCACCGGAGAGAGTCGATAGTTTTATAGATGAAGGTACCTTTAAGGAACTTGACCATGACCTAATTTCCGGCAATCCCCTGGGCTTTCCTGATTATGAAGGAAAAGTGGAAAAGGATCGGAAGAAGACAGGTATGAATGAAGCGGTATTAACTGGCTCAGGCAAGGTAAACGGAATCGAAGTGGTCACGGCGATCATGGATTCACGCTTCAGAATGGGAAGTATGGGCTCTGTGGTCGGTGAGAAAATCACCAGAGCCATCGAAGAAGCCGACAAACGAAAAGTCCCATTCATTATTTTCACGGCATCTGGAGGCGCGAGAATGCAGGAAGGTGTCCTTTCCTTGATGCAGATGGCCAAGACCAGTGTGGCCCTTAATCGATTGAGCGAAAATGGAGGACTCTTCATCTCGATCATGACGCACCCGACGACAGGTGGCGTATCTGCAAGTTTCGCTTCCGTAGGCGACTATAACTTTGCTGAGCCAGGAGCACTTATTGGCTTCGCAGGCAGAAGGATCATTGAGCAGACGATCAGGGAAGACTTACCGGAAGACTTCCAAACATCCGAATTTTTATTGAAACATGGTCAACTTGACGGAGTCATCTCGAGGCTCGAGTTAAAAGAGAAAATCGGGACAGTACTTGATATACATCAGTGGGACGGTGATCTGCCATGGTAAATGAGATGGAATTTGAAAAGCCTGTATTTGAGCTAAAGAAAAAAATAGCCGAGCTGAAGGAGTTCACTCAAAATTCCGACGTCGATTTATCAAATGAAATCGAGAAACTGGAGAACAGGCTCACGAAGCTTGAAAATGATATCTATGAAAACATGAAGCCGTGGGAAAGGGTTCAGGTAGCACGACACCCGAATCGCCCGACGACGCTTGATTATATCGGCTATCTCTTTACGGACTTCATCGAAATGCATGGAGACCGTCTGTATGGGGACGACGAAGCCATTGTTTCAGGCGTAGGGAAATTTCATGATGTCCCGGTGACCATCATCGGACACCAAAGAGGGAAAGATACGAAAGAAAATATTCGCCGGAACTTTGGAATGCCTCATCCGGAAGGGTACCGAAAAGCCTTACGATTGATGAAGCAAGCGGACAAGTTCAACCGTCCGATCATCTGCTTTATTGATACAAAGGGTGCGTATCCCGGCAAAGCGGCAGAGGAAAGAGGTCAGAGTGAAGCCATTGCAAGAAATCTTGTGGAAATGGCAGGCTTGACCGTTCCCGTTATCTGCATGGTCATCGGTGAAGGTGGTAGTGGAGGTGCCCTGGCACTGGGAGTCGGAAACCATATCCATATGCTTGAAAACTCCACTTACTCCGTCATATCACCTGAAGGGGCGGCGGCCATTCTGTGGAAGGATTCCACACAAGCGAAACGGGCGGCTGAATCCATGAAGATCACAGCACCGGATTTGAAGGAGCTCGGGATCATTGATGAAATCGTCACGGAAGTTAAAGGCGGTGCTCATAAAGATGTCGAAGAGCAGGCACAATATATCAATGATGTATTAAAGGCATCCTTGAAAGAATTAATCCCCATGAAGAAAGATGAATTGATACAGCACCGCTATGAAAAATTTAAAGCGATGGGTGAATATTCTGTTTTAAATGATTTAATTGGGGTAAAATCATAATGAACTATGGACTGACAAATAGGAAATACCATTTGTCAGTCTTTTTCATTAATTTTCCATCAAATTAAAGATTTGTGACGGTATTTTGAAGGTTTTAACAATTAAAACGCTTCCATTTAATAGATTATTTCGTCTTTAGCATTTCCTTCGAGTAACTTGTTGAGAACCTTGTATCTTCGTGTTATTTTAGAAATAATCCATAGTCTATTGGTCCATAATAATGTAATGAATGCAACGGGATAGTTTGTTCTATTTTCCTTTTCTTAGATATATGTGAAACCATTAACAAGTTGTACCATTCATTTACATATAAAGGCATATTTCTTAATGAGGTGATCGTAGTGAGAAAGATTGGTGTATTAACAAGTGGTGGAGATTCACCAGGTATGAATGCAGCCGTTCGTGCGGTTGTGCGTAAAGCCATTTTCCTTGATATTGAAGTGTACGGTATTTATCAGGGGTATAACGGATTGATTAACGGGAACATCAAGAAGCTTGAACTTGGTTCTGTTGGAGATATCATTCATCGTGGCGGAACGATGCTGTATACAGCCCGCTGTGAAGAATTCAAAACCAAAGAAGGTCAGAAAAAAGGCATCGAGCAATTAGAGAAGCATGGAATTGAAGGTCTTGTTGTGATTGGTGGAGATGGTTCGTACCAAGGAGCAAAAGCTTTAACTGAATGGGGATATCCGTGTGTGGGTGTACCGGGAACAATCGATAACGATATCCCGGGAACAGAATATACAATCGGCTTCGATACGGCTTTGAACACGGTCATCGACGCGATTGATAAGATTCGCGATACGGCAACCTCACATGAAAGAACATTCATCATCGAAGTAATGGGACGTAATGCAGGGGATCTTGCCCTCTGGTCCGGTCTTGCAGGCGGTGCTGAAACCATCCTGATTCCTGAGGAGAAATTCGATCTTGATGATGTCGTGACCCGTTTGAAAAAAGGTCAGGAGCGCGGGAAAAAACATAGTGTCATCATTGTGGCAGAAGGTGTCATGTCGGCAAATGAATTTGCTAATCGTTTCACTGAAGCTACGGGAATGGATACACGTGTTTCTGTCCTGGGCCATATTCAGCGTGGTGGAACACCAACCGCATCTGATCGCGTGTTGGCAAGCCGTTTAGGTGCACGTGCAGTAGAATTATTGATTGAAGGAAAAGGCGGAAGAGCAGTAGGAATTGAGAAAAATCAACTAGTTGATTACGATATTATTGAAGCACTTGCCAAGCCACATCAAATTGACTTGGGCATGTACAGACTTTCCAAAGAGCTTTCAATCTAAATTGTTGTAAGATTTCAGGAGGTAAAGAAAATGAGAAAAACGAAAATAGTATGTACGATTGGTCCTGCAAGTGAGAGTGTAGAGAAGTTATCACAACTGATCGAAGCCGGAATGAATGTTTCCCGCTTAAACTTTTCACATGGTGACCATGAAGAACATGGACAAAGAATCGTCAATATCCGTGAAGCAGCCGAAAAAGCCGGAAAAACAGTCGGGATCCTTCTCGATACAAAAGGTCCGGAAATCCGTACGAATAATATGGAAGACGGTGCAATCGAATTAACGCAAGGTTCAAACGTCATCGTTTCCATGAATGAAGTACTCGGGACAACTGAGAAATTCTCCGTTACATACGAAGGATTAATCGATGATGTTCATGTTGGTTCTAAAATCCTTCTTGACGATGGTCTGATCGGATTGGAAGTAACGGAAATCGATAAAGCGAATGGCGAGATTCATACGTATGTTGCCAACAGCGGAGTTTTAAAGAATAAAAAAGGTGTAAACGTACCGGGAGTTTCCGTAAACCTTCCAGGGATTACGGATAAAGATGCAAAGGATATCGTATTCGGTATTGGGCAGGGTGTCGACTTTATTGCGGCATCATTCGTTCGCCGTGCATCTGATGTACTTGAAATTCGTCAATTATTGGAAGAGCATGGCGCTTCCCACATTCAAATCATCCCTAAGATCGAGAATCAAGAGGGAGTAGACAATATCAATGAAATCCTTGAAGTATCAGACGGATTGATGGTGGCCCGTGGAGATCTTGGTGTGGAAATCCCTGCTGAAGAAGTACCATTGGTTCAGAAGATGTTGATCAAGAAATGTAACTCACTAGGTAAGCCAGTCATCACGGCAACTCAAATGCTTGATTCCATGCAGCGCAACCCTAGACCGACAAGAGCGGAAGCAAGTGACGTAGCCAATGCGATCTTCGATGGTACAGATGCGATCATGCTATCTGGTGAAACAGCTGCAGGTACGTATCCTGTTGAAGCGGTCCAAACGATGCACAACATTGCTTCAAGAGCGGAAACAGCCCTTAATTTCAATGATATCCTGGCGGCACGCAGTAAAGACAGTGAGCATAATATGACGGATGCCATCGGTCAATCTGTAGCGCACACGGCTCTTAACCTTGACGTCAATGCGATTGTGGCTCCAACGGAAAGCGGGCACACAGCACGCATGATTTCTAAGTATCGTCCAAAAGCTCCAATCGTAGCAGTAACCGGAACGGATTCCGTTTCACGTCGATTGGCACTTGTCTGGGGCGTTTACCCTACAGTTGGACGTAAAGTGACGACTACTGACGAAATGCTTGATATGGCAGTAGAAGAAAGCGTCAATTCAGGAATGACGAAGCATGGAGATCGTATCATCATCACAGCAGGTGTTCCGATCGGTGAATCAGGAACAACCAATCTGATGAAAATCCATGTGGTAGGCGATATCGTTGCAAAAGGTCAAGGAATCGGCCGTAAATCTGCTTATGGTAAAGCCGTCGTAGCGACATCAGCAGATGAAGCAGTGAAAAATACTACACCTGGATCTGTTCTTGTTACCATCGGAACAGACAAAGAAATGATGCCGGCCCTGGAAAAATGCTCGGCTTTAATTGTTGAAGAAGGCGGTTTGACAAGTCACGCAGCGGTAGTTGGAATCAATCTGGGGATTCCTGTAGTCGTAGGTGTGGACAATGCTACTTCTTTATTCACAAATGGTCAGGAAATTACAGTAGACGCTACTCGCGGTGTCATCTATAACGGTCACGCAAGCGTATTATAAGTTGAAATATGAAAGCCGGAGTCTGGAATGGACTCCGGCTTTTTTTTGCGTAAATAATGGGTGACCATGGGGCCAGTGTTCACAATTGGTTACGAGGTTTTGGGGAAGTCGAACGAGTTAGATTGAAAGTGCCATAACAAACCCCAAATCTTTAATCTCTTTCCAATCCAATAGTTTAAACATGCTGTCTTTGTCTAAGACAATCCTCACATAATACGAAGGAATACTTAATATGTTATAATAGAGAGTAATAAGTATTAAATTATTGGAGGAATCCCTCATGAGATATATGTTGTTATTGTTAATTATCGTGCCCGCGTTGGAAATTGGGTTGCTTGTTCTTTCCGGACAAGCGTTTGGCTTGATACCCACCGTTTTACTGATTATTACAACAGGAATTCTGGGGGCTTATTTGGCGAAAAAACAGGGAATGGAGGCACTCAGAAAAGCGCAGCAGGATATGCAATACGGTCAGCTGCCGGGAGATGCCATCATTGATGGATTGTGCATTCTGGTCGGAGGGGTCGTTCTGTTGACGCCTGGTTTTATTACCGATGCAATCGGGTTCCTGCTATTACTTCCACCTACACGTAAAATGTTCAAACCGTTCATTTATAAGCTGTTCAAACGCTGGGTCAATAATGGGAATGTAATCATTTACAGATAACACAAAAAGCACTGCTCACGTAGAGCAGTGCTTTTTCCTATTTTACACCCATAATAAATTTCCACGTATCTTCAAATACACCGGCTCTTTTGAGAGTAGATAGAATGACCAGTACAACCGGACCAACGATCAATCCAAGAAACCCGATGAGCTTGAAGCCGACAAAGAGAGCGATCAACGTGGCGAGTGGATCTAGGCCGATGCTTGATGACAGGACTTTCGGCTCCATGATTTGACGCTGTACCACGACAACTAAATAGAGAACGGATAAACCGATACCTAATCCGACGTTCCCTGTAATGAACTCATAAATGATCCAAGGTACGAAAACCGCTCCTGTGCCAAGATACGGTAAAATATCAACGAGCCCCGTTACGAGTGCGATGGTGATGGCGTAATCCACTCTCAGTATGATCAATCCGATTAACACGATGATAGCTGTGATGGATATGAGGGTAAATTGTGCTCTTACAAATCCGAATAGTGCCCTTTTTAGATCGATGAATACTTTTCTCCCGCTGCTCATTGCCTTTCCAGGAATGATTTTTTCTGCTTTGGAAGATAATGTATACCAGTCCTTACTGATGAAAAACGTGGCTAAAGCGGCAAAAATCAGGACGGATGCTGCGTTTGGAATCCATGAAATTAACTGTGGTAACTTTGTGAAAAAGTTTTGCAGGAAATCTCCTGCAGATGTGGCGATTTTCGTACCTGCAGTTTGAACATTTTCTAATATGGTATCCTGTTGACCGGCTTCAAGGTTCTTAAATAAACCAGATAACTGGTTGTATATAGGAATCACATGCCCTACGACGAAATCTTCCGCATATTTGACTAAAGTCTGCACATGTTTAGGAAGCTCTTCTGCTAAATAATTCGCACCGGAAACAATCTCGGCAATCAGTAAGGTGATAAGCCCCGCAAAGATCGCAACAATCAATATGAGAGATAAAGCAACTGCCCATATCCTTGGCAGCCATCTTTCAAGCCAATTCACAAGAGGATTGATGAGTAACGCGATGGCAATGGCAATGATAAACGGATAAGCAAGCTTCCATATGTAATAGAGTGAAATCAATGAGAGCATGACGATGGCTAAAACGATTATGAACCGGATTGTTCGATAAACATATTCTACATTCAAGGGCTTCCCTCCTACCCGATCTTCTACTTCTATTTTAAAGGAGACAGGAAATGAAAGGAAGTTTAATTTAACGAGGTTGCTCATTTTCACAACAAATGATAAAAGTTGATATGTCAGGATAATGATTGACGAAAGGAAGGGGTTACTTATGTCACAGGCACTCATGTTTTTACTGCTCCTATTGGGAATTGGCTTCGCTGCAAAAAACCAGTCCATTATTATAGCTGTAACATTTCTAATCATTCTTAAGGTGGCAGGCATCGATGAAAAAGTGTTTGCGGCCATTCAGTCCAAAGGGATTAACTGGGGTGTTACAATCATAACGATTGCCGTCTTGGCACCAATCGCTACAGGTGAGATTGGTTTTAAAGACCTTTATGATTCATTAAAGACACCTTATGCGTGGATTGCCCTCGCCTCTGGAATGGCTGTGGCCATAATTGCGAAGAGCGGATTAACGCTGTTGGAAGAGGACCCTCATATTACGACAGCTCTTGTCCTCGGCACAGTCTTAGCTGTGGCATTCTTTAAAGCAGTAGCTGTCGGACCGCTTATTGGAGCTGGTATTGCGTACCTCGCCATGAAATTATATGAGTTGTTCTTGTAAAATACCACTGGACTTCGTGCCGGATGAAGCATACATCTCCTGCATTTCTGATGAGAGTTTATTAAACTTATAATCGATCATTTGAATTTGATTATACATCTTCGACATATTTAGTGCTTTTATAACAGGATGAGAAACCCCTGTAATCACTCTGTTTGCACGCCTCAATGCTATGGTTTATTTTTCTAGAAAAATAATTTTTATAGAAATTGATGCGTTTTCATTCACAAAAGTCAGATAATTGTTTATAATAGGAAATGTAAGCGCATCCCAAGCTCTCGTGATATCATAGGAAGAGCCGGGAATCATTTTTTGTATAGGAATTGAGCAATCGCTCAACCTTTATTTATGTTCTTTTTAAACAAGCCTACTGACTTATTTGATAGTCTTGTAGGGTTTTATGCTCATATGAAAATGGGTAAAGAGAAATACTTAACAAAAGGAGAGGTTATTATGACAGCAACTCGCGGGTTAGAAGGGGTTGTAGCAACAACATCATCCATTAGTTCGATCATTGATGATACTCTTACATATGTTGGCTACAACATTGATGATTTAGCAAACAATGCCAGTTTTGAAGAGGTTATCTACTTATTATGGCATCTGAAATTACCTACTTCATCAGAGCTTCAGGAATTTACGGAGCTATTAGCAGATAACGCTGAATTGCCTAAAGAGGTCATCGAGCACTTCAAGATGTACAACATCAAGGAAGTCCATCCTATGGCAGCTTTACGTTCTGCCGTGTCTTTACTAGGATTATATGATGATAAAGCAGATGTAATGGACGAAAAGGAAAACTATTTAAAAGCTGTTCGACTTCAAGCGAAAATTCCTACAATCGTTACGAGCTTTTCGCGAATCCGCAATGGACAAGAGCCGATTGCCCCTCGCAAAGATTTAGGATTCGCTGCTAATTTCTTATATATGTTAACCGGAAAAGATCCTGAGCCGGTTGAAATCGAGGCATTCAATAAAGCGCTTGTTCTTCATGCGGATCACGAGTTAAACGCTTCTACATTCACTGCACGTGTATGTGTCGCTACTCTTTCTGACGTGTATTCAGGTGTAACTGCTGCGATCGGTGCTTTAAAAGGACCGCTGCACGGTGGAGCAAATGAGCAGGTAATGAAGATGCTTACCGAAATCGGTTCGGTTGATAAAGCAGAATCATATATCCTGGACAAACTGGAGAAAAAAGAAAAAATCATGGGCTTCGGTCATCGTGTATACCGTCAAGGAGACCCGCGTGCCAAGCATCTTAAAGAAATGTCTAAAAAATTAACCGAATTAACTGGACAAAGTAAATATTACGAAATGTCCGTTAAGGTAGAAGATGTATTTACGTCTAATAAAGGCTTACCGCCTAATGTTGATTTCTATTCGGCATCCGTCTACCACAGCTTGGGCATCGATCATGACCTATTCACTCCGATCTTCGCTGTAAGCCGTGTATCCGGTTGGTTAGCTCATATTCTGGAGCAGTATTCGAACAACCGCCTGATCCGCCCGCGTGCTGATTATGTAGGGCCTGGCAAGCAGGAATATGTGCCGGTTGAACAAAGAGGTTAATCATCAATATTTACAAAAGGTGAAAATATTGGTGTAATAAATAAGAGAAGGGGAATGACTCTAAATGCATAAGGCACTTATGGTCATCCCCTTTGATAATGAATAAATGGAGGTTACATAATGACACAAGGTGAAAAAATTACAAACCAAAACGGCCAGCTTAATGTGCCAAACAATCCAATCGTCCCATTCATTGAAGGTGACGGAACGGGTCCGGATATTTGGGCAGCAGCTCAACGCGTCCTGGATGCTTCTGTTGAAAAAGCATACAAAGGTGAGCGCAAGATTTCATGGAAAGAAGTATATGCGGGGGAAAAGGCATTCAACAAAACGGGCGAATGGCTTCCAAATGATACACTTGAAGCAATCCGTGAATACTTCATCGCGATCAAAGGTCCTCTTACTACTCCTGTCGGCGGCGGAATCCGTTCATTGAACGTTGCGCTTCGCCAGGAATTGGACTTGTTCACTTGCCTGCGTCCGGTACGCTACTTCGAAGGTGTTCCATCACCGGTTAAGCGTCCTGAAGATACAGACATGGTCATCTTCCGTGAAAACACTGAAGACATCTATGCAGGTATCGAATACGCAAAAGGTTCAGATGAAGTTAAAAAATTAATCACTTTCCTTCAAGATGAAATGGGTGCTAACAAAATCCGTTTCCCAGAGACATCTGGAATCGGGATCAAGCCTGTTTCTGAAGAAGGGACAAACCGTCTTGTTCGTGCAGCAATCAATTACGCGATCACAGAAGGACGTAAATCAGTAACGTTGGTTCACAAAGGGAACATCATGAAGTTCACTGAAGGAGCTTTCAAAAACTGGGGTTACGAGCTTGCTGAGAAAGAGTTCGGCGATAAAGTATTCACTTGGGCTCAATATGACAAGATCAAAGAAGCTGACGGATTGGACGCGGCTAACAAAGCACAATCCGAAGCTGAAGCAGCTGGTAAGATCATCGTGAAGGATTCAATCGCTGATATTTTCCTACAGCAAATCCTTACTCGTCCGGCTGAGTTTGATGTAGTGGCAACAATGAACCTGAACGGAGATTATATCTCTGATGCATTAGCCGCTCAAGTTGGTGGAATCGGTATTGCTCCTGGAGCAAACATCAACTACGAATCAGGACATGCAATCTTTGAGGCGACTCACGGAACGGCTCCTAAATATGCAGGTATGGATAAAGTGAATCCTTCCTCTGTCATCCTTTCCGGTGTGCTTATGCTTGAGCACCTTGGTTGGACAGAAGCTGCTAACCTGATCACAAAATCCATGGAGAAAACAATCGCTTCTAAAGTCGTAACATATGACTTTGCCCGTCTAATGGATGGAGCAACAGAAGTGAAGTGTTCTGAGTTCGGTTCTGCTTTAATCGAAAACATGGGATGATTTTAATTTGAAATAAGGATGGGGTGCTTCGAACCGAGGCACTCCTTCCTTTACATAATGACACGAATAGGAGGAATTATGATGGCTATTAAACGTAGAAAAGTATCTGTTATCGGTGGAGGATTTACAGGGGCAACAACAGCATTGATGCTTGCTCAGAAAGAGCTTGGAGATGTTGTACTGGTTGATATTCCTCAAAATGAAGACCCAACGAAAGGGAAAGCGCTGGATATGCTTGAAGCGAGCCCGGTACAAGGATTTGATTCAAACATCATCGGTACTTCCAATTACGAGGATACAAAGGATTCGGATATCGTTGTCATCACTGCAGGGATTGCCCGTAAACCTGGAATGAGCCGTGATGATCTGGTTCAAACCAATCAAAAGGTCATGAAATCGGTCACTCAGCAAATCGTTAAGTATTCGCCAGATTGCTACATCATCGTTCTGACAAACCCGGTGGATGCTATGACATATACAGTCTTCAAAGAGTCCGGTTTCCCTAAAGAGCGCGTAATCGGACAATCCGGCGTTCTGGATACAGCTCGTTTCCGCACATTTGTCGCTCAAGAATTAAACCTTTCTGTAAAGGATATTACAGGATTCGTTCTTGGCGGCCATGGGGATGACATGGTTCCTCTTATTCGTTACTCGTACGCCGGAGGAATCCCTCTGGAAACATTAATCCCTAAAGACCGTTTAGACGCGATCGTCGAGCGTACCCGTAAAGGCGGAGGGGAGATTGTAGGCCTTCTGGGCAACGGAAGTGCTTATTATGCTCCTGCTGCCTCTCTTGTACAAATGGTAGAAGCCATCCTTAAGGATCAGCGCCGCGTCATCCCAGCTATTGCATACTTAGAAGGCGAATACGGATTCGAAGGTATCTACCTCGGTGTTCCAACCATTCTTGGTGGTAATGGACTGGAAAAAATCATCGAACTCGAACTAACCGAAGAAGAGAAAGCTGCACTAGCTAACTCTGCAGAAGCTGTTAAAAACGTCATGTCTTCTTTGGCTTAATACACATTCAATCCAAAACTGGCTTCCATATTGGGGGTCAGTTTTTTTATGGAAGAATACTGGTGGAAATGATCGAGTTTCTTTTTATAATAGTGTTCTGTATTAAAAGGATTTTTTTATTTATTTCCTTTTAAAGAAATATACTCAGAAAGTTGATTGTAGCGGAAGGTGCTCGACTCCTGTGGGAATAGCGGGAAAGTTGAGACTCCGCAGGTCAAAGCCCGAGCAGGCTCAACTCACGCTCCGCGGAAAGCGAGCACCTGGAGCGGAAATCAACCACTACTCGCTCATCGAGGAAGTTTAACCAACTAGACTTTGCAAAATGATGTTCTACTAAAATAATCACTCAACGCGTAAAAACTCTTTGTATGGAAACCCTATAAATGATAAAATATTAATAGACAGATAATAAAAACAATTTTTATTATTTAAAATTGTAATCGTTTACATACGTGGAGGTGCTTCTTATGTTATTAGGGAAAAAGAGAAAACTGGGAAGAAAAATCGAAGAAATGACGATTGGTGAAAAGCTGACCCTTACAGAAAAAATAGAAGATAATGCACTGCTTCTTTACTTAGGGCTCACAAATGATGCCAATCCATTATACATCCAGCATGATTATGCTTCTCAAACGCCATTCAAAAAGCCGATTGTTCCTTCAATCATGTTAACCGGCATCATCACATCTGCCGTTTCTAAATATCTGCCGGGTCCGGGCTCTCATATAGTAGAGCAAAACATTGAATTCCCCAAGCCGGTCTATCACTATGCAACAGTACAATTCCTGTTTGAAGTGAAGGAAGTCGATCCCAACACTCATTTGGTAACCATTGATGTAACAGCTACCAATGAAGAAGATGAAAAGGTCATCAACGGTACCATCAAAGTCTGCCCGCCTCACCGACTAGAGAAAATGAATAGCCATGCATTAGAAAACTTCTAAACACCTGAAGGAGCTATGATATTCATAGCTCTTTTTATTATTCATAAAAATGTTAAAGAAAGCGGAAGAAGTGCATCATATAAAAGAAGAGAACAAAGTTTGGGTCGGTTTAATACGTACAGCAAGAAAACTAAAAAGTATTAAATCTCTCTAAATGATGGTAACCCCCAAGATTTATATTATAATGATAGTACAATTACATAATTACGTTGGATGTTGGGGTTAATTTTCTTTTGTATGGAGGCACAACAAATGAGCAAAAAAATCTTGGTAGTCGATGATGAACAATCTATTGCAACACTCTTAAAGTACAATCTTGAGCAATCCGGTTATTCCGTTACAACGGCACATGATGGTGAAGAAGGAAGGGATAAAGCGATTGAGCAATCCCCGGACTTAATTATTCTTGACCTGATGCTTCCTTCCATGGATGGAATCGAAGTGTGTAAAGAACTGCGACAAAGGAAGATTAATATCCCCATTCTTATGTTAACGGCGAAGGATGACGAATTTGATAAAGTTCTTGGACTGGAGCTTGGGGCAGACGACTATATGACAAAGCCGTTCAGTCCACGAGAAGTGGTTGCGAGGGTCAAGGCTATTCTAAGACGCAGTCAAGCCATACAGGAAGCGGCGGAACCATCTTCCACTGAACCGAAAGATTACAAGGAAGTGGGAGAATTAAAGGTTTATCCGGAACAGTATGAAGCTTATTTCCAAGGTGAACTAATGGAATTAACACCTAAGGAATTCGAACTTCTTTTATATCTAACAGACAATAAAGGCAGGGTTTTAACGAGAGACCAGCTGTTAAGTGCGGTATGGAATTATGATTTTGCCGGGGACACCAGAATAGTGGATGTTCATATCAGTCATTTACGGGAAAAAATAGAATCCAACACGAAAAAACCGACTTATATAAAAACCATCCGAGGGCTTGGATATAAATTGGAGGAGCCTAAAAATCGATGACCAAGTTTAGAACAAAACTTCTTTTTGCTCTAATCACCTTGATCATTGCTGTATTAATAGGACTTGGTTTGCTTTTAGGTCAGATTTTCAAGAATTTCTATCTCGATACATTTAATTCCCGGATTCAAAAAGAGGCAAGGTTACTGGCTAATTCCATTGAAGAAAACGGGACACCGAAAGAAATCAATCCGGGCATGATCAAAGAATTGAGTGACATATTGGATGTCAGGATTACGATTCTTGATAAGTCAGGAAGTATCGTACATGATACGGAAACCTCGGAATCACTCGTTGGTCCTCAGCAAAAGAGGATCATAAATGAAATCCAGGAGAATTGGGATGTAAAGCAAAAGCATAGAAAACTTGTGACAGCAGGTGTGGAGTACAGGTACTACTGGTATCCCCTTAAGGGCGGGAATAACCAGTTAAATGGACTGTTAATCATGAGCACCGAGGTAGAAGCCTTTGAGAAAGGAATACAGCAAATTTGGTTTGTGCTTTCCATTTCTTTAGGGCTTGCGTTAATTCTCATTATCATTTTGGGATCGAGAATTACGGTGAGGTATACAAAGCCCATTGAATCAGCAACGAATGTGGCAATGGAACTCGCCAAAGGAAATTATCGGGCGAGGACATACGAAGACCGCCTTGATGAAACGACTATGTTAAGTACCTCCATTAACATTCTCGCCCGTAATCTGCAGGAAATGGTGAATTCCCAGGAAATGCAGCAGGACCGCTTAACGACGCTTATTGAAAACATGGGGAGTGCCCTTCTTTTAATTGATCATCGAGGTTTTGTTGTATTGACGAACCGGACGTTCAGGGACTTCTTTAATCTGGAAGAAAGTCAGCTGAAAAAAGTAAGATACCATGAAGTCATTCACTATCAGGAAGTGAATAAGCTTGTGGAAGAGATCTTCATGACTGAAGAACGGTTAAGAAAGCAAATCCTTCTTCCTCATAAAATTGAAAGAAAGCATTATGAAGTATATGGGGCTCCCATCATCGGTCATAACGATGAGTGGAAAGGGATTGTCGTGGTATTCCATGACATCACGGAACTCAAAAAGCTCGAGCAAATGAGAAAAGATTTCGTAGCGAATGTCTCTCATGAGTTGAAGACACCGATCACATCCATTAAAGGTTTCTCTGAGACACTATTGGATGGGGCGATGAATGACCCGGATACGTTAAAATCTTTCCTGGATATCATTCTGATGGAAAGCGACCGCCTGCAATCCCTTATACAAGATTTATTGGAATTGTCCAAGATTGAAAAGCAGGGGTTCGAGCTTTCTCTGCAGGAAGTAGAGATTGCCGGTTTAATTGAAGATGTGATTCCGATATTGAAAGAAAAAGCCAAGTCAAAAGATATATCCCTAAAAACGTCCTTTGAGTCAAGAGGTCTTGCGGATGTAGACTCCTACCGATTAAAACAAGTTTTCATTAATCTGGTCAGTAATGCGATTGTTTACACTCCAAAAGGTGGGGATGTCTTGATTTCAGTGACAGAAGATAAGGAAATGGTTCATGTGAGCGTCAAGGATAACGGGATGGGAATCAGTAAAGAAGAACTTCCACGTATTTTTGAACGATTTTATCGCGTGGACAAAGCAAGAAGCCGTAATTCTGGTGGAACGGGCTTAGGTTTAGCCATTGTGAAGCATATTATCGAAGCCCATGAAGGAAAAATTGAAGTAGACAGTGAAGTGAATGAAGGTACGACGTTCACGGTCTCCTTATACAAACAGTCTTCAAGCTATTCGTTGGGTGAAGGGACAAGCAAATCCTAGTAAGTTTACAATTATTTTACATTGTATTTACAATAGGTTTAAATCCTGTTAATAAAAGGGTGTTACGATACTAAGTGAAACCCCTTCATCCAAGGTGTTAAGAAAAGACGAGAACTAACCCCGTTCTCGTCTTTTCGCTTTTTTAATTTGAAAGCGTTATCTACGGAATGAATGCAGGTGTGGGTCAAAACTTCACTTGCCAGCTGATGGATGCATTCAGTTAGGGATCCACTCACCTCGAGCCCACTAAAGTAACGCCCTCACTTTGTCACATTCTCTTAATATTCTTGAAACCTTTTTGTAGTAAGTCCGTATATCTTAGTAGGCGATTAATAAGATATAGAGATAGAAAAGGGAGGGCGCGTATGAGTTTAAAGCGAATTTACATGGTGACAGGGATGGTTTTGGCAGCCGTTCTTTTAATTGTTGTATTATTGACTTCCTGGTATACCGTTGATGAATCAGAACAAGCGCTTGTATTGACGTTTGGAGAAGCGGGAGAGCCGGTCGTTGAGCCTGGGCTGCACTTCAAGATGCCATGGCCGTTGCAATCAGTGGAAGTGCTGTCTAAAGAAACCTTCAGTCTTCAATTTGGATATGAAGAAAAAGACGGGAAGATCAAGGACTTTCCGAAAGAGACCAAAATGATTACGGGAGATGAGTACATCGTTCTCGCTGATCTTGTGGTTCAATGGAAAATTACGGATCCTGAAACTTACTTATTTAACTCTGACAACCCAAAGGAAATTCTTTACGATGCTACTTCATCTTCTTTAAGAAGCATTATTGGGAGCTCCTTGATAGATGATGCGTTAACGTCGGGAAAAGCGGAAATCGAGGCGGAAGTAAGAGACTTACTAACCACCCTGATTGATGATTACGATATTGGTATTTCCATTCTTGCAGTGAAACTGCAGGATGTCGAGCTGCCGAATGCAGAAGTTCGATCAGCCTTTACAGCCGTGACGGACGCAAGGGAAACGATGAATACGAAAATCAATGAAGCAAAAAAATATCGGAACCAGCGATCAAATGAAGCGCAAGGTGAAAAAGATGCGGTCATGTCCAGGGCAAAAGGGGATAAAATTGCACGTGTGGAGCAGGCCCGTGGAGATGTAGCCGTATTCGATAAGTTGTATAACGAATACAAATCGAATCCTGAGATCACGAGAAAACGACTTGTATTAGAAACCCTGGAGAATGTTCTTCCGAATGCGGAAATATACATTATGAAGGATAGTGGAGAAACGTTGAAATACTTCCCGATTCGACAGCTTGAAAATCAAAACGGCCCGGTGAAGCAGGAAGGAAGTGAAGAGAATGAGTGATCAAAACGTCTTTGACATCAATCAGAAAAAGAAAGAACCTATTGAGTGGAAGCGTTATACAAAATTAGGAATCTTCCTAGTCATTCTCGCAGCCGTACTTCTTCTGCTGTTTAACAGTCTCTTCATTGTCAAAGAAGGAGAGTATAAAGTCGTCCGTCAATTTGGGGAAGTCGTAAGAATAGACAAAGAACCAGGTTTGAAATATAAGCTCCCGTTCATTCAGTCTGTTACAACCCTGCCCAAGCATCAAATGACATATGATGTGACGGAAGCTGAAATCAATACGAAAGATAAGAAGCGGATGCTCATAGACAATTATGCCGTGTGGCGTATCGAAGATCCTCTTAAAATGATCAAGAATGCAAGGACGGTCATCAACGCAGAGACGAAAATGGAAGAGTTCATCTACTCAGTCGTCAGGTCGGAGCTCGGACAATTGGAGTATGATGAAATCATCAATGATGAAAAGTCTTCCCGGGGAAGTTTGAACGATCGGGTGACGGACAAAGTGAACGAGCTTCTTGAACGGGATGGATACGGGATCGTCGTTCAGGATGTCCGCATGAAGCGTACGGATTTACCGGAAGCAAATGAGAACTCTGTCTATACGCGTATGATTTCAGAACGTGAATCAAAGGCACAGGAATACCTCTCAATGGGGGATGCCGAGAAACAACGAATTACCGCTGAAACAGATCGTGAAGTAAAGGAGCTTCTGGCAAAAGCTGGAGCAGACGCCAATGTCATCAGGGCAGAAGGAGAATCTGAAGCTGCACAAATCTACAACAAATCGTTCTCCAAGGATCCCGATTTCTATGACCTATATAAAACACTGGAAACATATAAGAAAACAGTGGATGATAAAACGGTAATCATCTTACCGTCTGACTCGCCATATGCAAGGCTGTTGATGGGGTATACGGAATAAAAGAAGAAACTGTTGAAGATTGAGGTGATCTCATTCTTTAACAGTTTTTTTGTTTTGGTCTCTTAAGTTAGGCTATTTATTCGTTTACTTTGACCACTTAATAAGGCCCCCATTTTTCCTTTCATTCACCAACATGATAGAATGAACATATAGAATCAGAAGCCTTTACAGGAGGTACTTACATGTCCAAAAAATTAGTATTGATCGACGGCAATAGTATTGCTTACCGTGCGTTCTTTGCACTGCCTTTATTAAATAACGACAAAGGTGTACATACAAACGCAGTATATGGTTTTACAACCATGCTGCAAAAAATACTCGAAGACGAAAAACCATCACATATTTTAGTCGCCTTTGATGCAGGGAAAACGACTTTCAGACATAAGACATTCAAGGAATACAAAGGCGGCAGACAAAAGACTCCACCGGAATTGTCCGAGCAATTTCCGTATATCCGCGAGCTTTTGGATGCATACGGAATTAAGCGTTATGAAAAAGAAAACTATGAAGCGGATGATATTATCGGAACGCTCTCCCTGCAAGCGGAATCTGACGGGTACGAGGTAAAGGTGTATTCCGGGGATAAGGATTTAACACAGTTAAGCTCGAAGACTACGACGGTTTGTATTACGAGAAAAGGCATAACGGATATTGAAGTGTACACTCCGGAGCACATAAAAGAAAAGTGGGAAATCACACCTGATCGCATCATCGATATGAAAGGTCTGATGGGGGATAGCTCTGATAATATTCCAGGCGTACCGGGTGTAGGTGAGAAAACGGCGATCAAGCTGCTAAAAGAATTTGATTCCCTTGAAAAGCTGCTTGACTCCATTGACCAGGTCAGCGGGAAGAAATTAAAAGAAAAGCTCGAAGAAAATAAAGAACAAGCGATCATGAGTAAGGAACTCGCCACCATCCTAAGAGAAGCTCCAATCGAGATTGGAGTGGAAGAGCTGAATTATGATGGAATGGATGAAGGGAAACTAAAGGAAGTATACCGGGATCTAGGATTCAACTCCTTACTTGAAAAGATGGGTGAGTCTACGCAAGAGGAGCCCCAGGAGCTTGATGATATCTCCTTTGAGGTAGTTGAAACCATCAAAGAAGAACATCTTTCAAACGAAAGTTCATTATACATTGAAATGCTGGAGGAGAATTATCATCTCGGAGAAGTAATCGGGATGAGTCTGCACAATGAGAAAGGCACAATTTTCTTTACGCTTGAGACGGCATTGAATTCAGAAGCTTTTAAGGAATGGGCTGAAAACGAAAGTGCAGCAAAGTATGTGTACAACTCGAAGGAAACCGTTGTGGCACTAAAGAGACAGGGAGTTGACATAAAGGGGATCGAGTTTGATCTGCTGTTAGCATCTTACATTATCAATCCTTCTGAATCGAGTGAAGACTTCGCTACTATCTCAAAAGGACACGGTCAGCCTTCTATCGAATCGGATGAATCGGTATATGGAAAAGGTGCCAAGCAAAAAGTCCCTTCCACTGAGGTTCTATCAGAGCATCTTGCACGAAAAGCATTTATTCTTCATGATTTGAAGAACACATGTATGGAAGAATTAAAAGAAAATGATTTATATGAATTATTTGCAGAGTTAGAATTACCTCTTGCCCTTATTTTAGCCGAAATGGAATTCACCGGCGTGAAAGTGGATCAAGAGCGTTTGCTCACCATGAAAGAAGAGCTTTCACACCGTCTGGAAGAATTAGAAAAGAACATTCATGAACAAGCCGGAGAGAGCTTTAATATTAATTCTCCGAAGCAGCTCGGCGTGATTCTTTTTGAAAAGCTGGGTTTACCTGTTGTAAAGAAAACCAAAACCGGTTATTCCACTTCTGCTGACGTACTGGAAAAACTTCAGTCCAAGCATGAAATCATTGATCATATCCTGCATTACCGTCAGCTAGGAAAGCTACAGTCCACATATCTAGAAGGGTTATTGAAGGTCGTCCATAAGGATTCAAGTAAAATTCATACACGGTTCAACCAGGCACTGACTCAAACGGGGCGATTAAGTTCAACAGACCCTAACCTGCAAAATATTCCGATCCGTCTTGAAGAAGGAAGGAAGATCCGTCAGGCGTTCATTCCTTCTGAAAAAGGCTGGGTCATGTTCGCTGCGGACTACTCCCAAATCGAGCTGCGTGTACTGGCTCATATCGCCAAGGATGAGAAATTAGTTGAAGCTTTCAGAAATGATATGGACATTCATACGAAAACAGCGATGGACGTCTTTGGGGTGGCAAAGGAAGAGGTCACATCCAATATGAGAAGGCATGCGAAAGCCGTCAACTTCGGAATCGTATATGGAATCAGTGACTACGGTCTTTCTCAAAGCCTTGATATTACACGAAAAGAAGCAGGGGAATTCATTAAGAAGTACCTGGAAAGCTTCCCTGGTGTAAAAGAATATATGGATGATATCGTACAGGATGCAAAACAGAAGGGCTATGTGACTACTCTGCTTAATCGCCGACGTTACCTGCCGGAAATCACGAGCCGTAATTTCAACTTAAGAAGTTTCGCCGAACGTACAGCGATGAACACGCCGATTCAGGGAAGTGCAGCCGACATCATCAAGAAGGCCATGATTGATATGGCAGCAAGATTAAAAGAAGAAAATCTTCAATCCCGATTATTGCTGCAGGTGCATGATGAATTGATCTTTGAAGCGCCTGAAGAAGAAATCGAAGTGTTAAAGAAAATTGTTCCTGAAGTAATGGAGAATGCGATGGAGTTAGAAGTTCCATTAAAGGTCGATTACTCATATGGTCAAACATGGTACGACGCGAAGTAGAGTTTGATAAGGAGGTGGCAGAGTGCCGGAGCTGCCTGAAGTAGAAACGGTCAGAAAGACGCTTCAGCTTCTTGTTATTGGAAAGAAGATCAAAGACGTCTCGGTTTTTTGGCCTAAGATGATTAAAAGCCCCGACGAACCGGATGAATTTGTTCATAGCTTGAAGGGGCAGGAAATACTTGAAATGAGAAGAAGAGGGAAGTTCCTGATCTTTTATTTAAACGACGTGGCCCTTGTTTCTCATTTGAGAATGGAAGGAAAGTACAACTTGTCCGATAGCCGGGATCCCATTGAAAAGCACACCCACGTCATTTTTCACTTTACGGATAACACAGAGCTCAGATACCGTGATGTCCGGAAGTTTGGGACGATGCATCTATTCAAGAAAGGGGAGGAGTTGCTTCATCTTCCCCTCCTGCAGTTGGGACCGGAGCCATTCCAATCCGAATTTACTGCTGGCTACTTGACTGAAAAGCTGAGCAGGACAGAAAGAATTGTGAAAGCCACATTATTAGATCAAACGGTCCTTGTAGGGTTGGGGAATATCTATGTGGATGAAGCGTTGTTCCGTGCGGGTATACACCCCGACCGAAAGTCAAAATCCCTTTCACAGAAAGAAATTGAGCGGCTACACCAGGAAATCATCAGAACACTGGAAGAAGCGGTTGAAATGGGAGGAAGTACGATTCGCTCCTATGTGAATTCTCAGGGACAAATGGGTATGTTCCAACAGAACCTCTTTGTGTACAGCCGGAAAGAGGAACCTTGTCGTCACTGTGGCACTCCCATCGAGAAGAAGGTTTCAGCAGGGAGAGGGACTCACTATTGTCCCGACTGCCAACGTTAGAAAGAACAATTAACATCTGATAAGCCCTTACCATATAGTATTGTAATGATTTTTGGGAGGGCTATTAGATGAGTGAAACAATCTCCTTATTACTGCTGGCGTTTGCTGTAAGTCTTGATAGTTTTAGCACAGGTTTAACTTACGGATTACGAAAAGTAAAAATCCCTACAAAATCAATCAGCATCATATCCATTTGTTCGGCGAGCTCCTTATTGCTGGCCATGTTGCTTGGTCAGACCATCGGATCCATCATCTCACCGCTTTGGGCTGGAAGGATCGGCGGGCTGATTCTGGTTGTGATTGGAGCGGCCGTACTGTACCAGTTCTTTAGACCGGAAAAAGAAACGGTATTATCCCAAGAAAAAACGTTAATTAACTTTGAGATTAAATCGATAGGATTAGTGGTTCAAATTTTAAGAAGGCCGTTAACGGCAGACTTTGATAGATCGGGTACGATTACTGGTATTGAAGCATTTATGCTTGGAATTGCACTATCCTTGGATGCATTCGGTGCCGGAATTGGCGCAGCGTTATTAAATTTCTCGCCATTCATACTTACTTTAGCCATCCTGGTGATGAGCTTTACGTTCTTATTCTCAGGATTGAAGATGGGGGAATTCTTCTCTCATTTACGGTGGATTCACCGTGTGTCATTTCTCCCGGGGGTTCTGTTGATCCTTATAGGGATCCTGAGGTTTTAATGGCTGAGCTAGAAAGGAATAGGATAATGGCTAGCATTATAGGATTAACAGGTGGTATTGCAAGTGGTAAAAGTACAGTATCGAAAATGTTAAATGAAAAAGGCTATACGATCATTGATGCTGATCTTGCTGCCCGTATGGTGGTAGAGGTTGATCAGCCGGCTTACCTTGCGATTGTGGAGGAATTCGGTGAACACATACTGCACGATCACGATTCAACCATCAATCGGGAAAAACTTGGCCAGATCATCTTTAACTCTGAAGAAAAACGAAAAAAGCTGAATGGAATCGTTCATCCTGCCGTCAGAAGCTTGATGCTCGCTCACAAGGATGAAGCCATTGCAACTGGTAAAAATACGATTTTCATGGATATCCCGCTTTTATTTGAAAGTGACTTAACCTGGATGGTAGATCGCACAGTCGTGGTATACGTGAACGAAGAAACCCAACTATCCCGCTTAATGGAACGGAACCACTATAATCGTGAAGACGCATCATCCCGCATCGCTTCTCAATTCCCCTTAAAGGATAAAGCAAGCCTTGCCGACGCTGTACTCAACAACAACGGATCTCTACATGAAACCAAACAACAGCTTGATGCACTATTAGTGGAGTGGGATCTAAAACCTTAGAATGACTTATGAGCCGACAAGGAAATTTCTTGTCGGCTTTTTTTCGTTGGTTCAATTTGGTGTTTTGTCTATCAAAACTTATAGAAATAGTGTAGTAGCACAGAGTGGATTGTAGCGGAAGGCGCTTTCCTCCCCGCGGAAAGAAAGTGCCTGGAGCGGAAAGGAACGGTCATTGTTAAGAAACGCATATATAGCTTTGAAAAAATGTATTATTTCAAACCACAAAAATATACATTCAATAAGCCTATTTGTCAGAATAATAAAACATTAAAAATCCGCAAAATACTTATTAACATATTCTCTAAATATGTTATACTATTTTTAGCAAATAAACATATAAGTATAACATTAATATAGAGGGGAGCCGGATTTATGAAGGCGAAAATTGCAATCAATGGTTTTGGACGTATTGGGAGAATGGTTTTCAGGAAAGCAATATTAGAGGAAAACTTAGAGGTTGTAGCCATTAATGCAAGCTACCCGGCTGAAACACTAGCACATTTAATTAAGTATGACACAAATCATGGGACATTTCAGGCAGATGTGGTGACGGAAGATGATGCACTCATCGTCAATGGAAAACGTGTCCTACTATTAAGCAATCGTGATCCTAAAGCATTGCCTTGGGGCGAATTAAATATCGACATTGTGATTGAAGCTACTGGAAAATTCAATTCGAAAGATCAAGCGAGCCTTCATTTAGAAGCGGGAGCAAAAAAGGTCATCCTGACTGCCCCTGGTAAAAATGAAGACGTAACCATTGTGATGGGTGTAAATGAAAGCGCATTAAATATTGAAGAACACAGCGTCATTTCGAATGCATCTTGTACAACGAACTGCTTAGCGCCGGTTGCGAAAGTATTAGATGAGCAATTTGGTATTGAAAATGGTCTTATGACGACTGTCCATGCTTACACAAATGACCAAAAAAATATTGATAATCCGCATAAAGATTTGAGAAGAGCGAGAGCGTGCGGTCAATCGATCATCCCGACCACGACAGGTGCAGCAAAAGCATTATCATTGGTTCTGCCTCAATTAAAAGGCAAGCTTCACGGAATGGCATTACGTGTGCCTACACCAAATGTTTCACTGGTGGACCTGGTTGTGGATGTGAAAAGAGACGTAACCGTTGAAGAAATCAACGAAGCTTTCATTACCGCTTCTGTTGGTTCTTTACACGGAGTACTGCAATTCACAACAGAACCTTTAGTTTCAATCGACTTTAATACAAATCCTCATTCAGCGATCATCGATGGATTATCCACGATGGTAATGGGAGATCGAAAAGTGAAAGTACTGGCATGGTACGATAACGAGTGGGGCTACTCATGCCGCGTCGTCGACCTGGCTAAATTCGTTGCATCAAAAATGAACGCAAAACAAGAAGTCAACGTTTGAAAGAACCCAAATAAAAAATAAGCTGCATCCTTAGAACGTACCTTTCCCGGTGCGTTCTTTTCTTTTATTTCGCTTTTTAAGAAAGGTGGTATAGAACACTCTATTTAATGAAGGATGTATTAAGTTACTTTAGGAACAAATTTTGAAAAAGATTATGTTTATCTATCAAAAAGTATAATTAGTAAAAGTGTAGTATCACAGAGTGGATTGCAGCGGAAGGCACTTGACTCCTGCGGGAATAGTGGGACAGGTGAGACCCCGCAGGCGAAGCCGAGGAGGCTCACCGCACGCCCCGCGGAAAGCAAGTGCCTGTAGCGGAAAGGAACGGTCAACGATTAGAACATCACTAAAACAAACTTTAATGTTTGGGTGAATACCCGCATCCGCTCACGGAAGTCAACCGATCGTCTACCCATATAAAAAAGTTTAAAAAAATTTATTGCAAAAGAGTTTTAAACAAAGTATACTATTTTTCGTGAACTTCTTATTAGCAAATGAATACTGATTTAGCTACTTAAAGGGTTAGGACCTCTTCGGACTAACTTTCCCCCGTGGTAGTTAAGATTTTGCCAAAGGACACGTTCATTTTGACGAAAAAAATTATGTCAAAGGGGGAAACACGAAATGGAAACAATGGGTCGTCATGTAATCTCAGAATTATGGGGTTGCGATTTTGAAAAATTAAACGATGTAGTAGGAATTGAAAAAACATTCGTAGATGCTGCGCTTAAATCAGGTGCAGAGGTACGTGAGGTAGCTTTCCATAAATTTGCTCCTCAAGGTGTTAGTGGAGTTGTGATCATTTCAGAATCACATCTTACTATTCACAGTTTTCCTGAACATGGTTATGCCAGTATTGATGTATATACTTGCGGTGATTTAGATCCTAATATCGCTGCTGAATATATTGCAGATGCTCTTGGTGCTGACACACGTGAAACAATCGAATTGCCACGTGGTATGGGTCCTGTACAAGTGAAGAAGTCACAGGCTCAAGCCCTTTAATCGAAGATAACTCAGAAGAGATGCGTGTTAGATGCATCTCTTTTTTTATGCTTTTGTACAGGAATTGATTTTGAATTTTCATTCGTGTGGTTTTCGTGTAAAATAAGGGTAAATAAAGGGAGGAACTTTATATGAGCGGAATACGTACTTTTTTTAAACGGTTTCAATCAGAATGTGAGACATCTGATCAGCACGAAGATAAAGACCTGAAATCACGCTATTATAAATCCATGCATCAAGGTGCATTTAATGCAGTATTAGAGTTATTCTCATCCTCTGAGTATGAGGTGATTTCCCAGTCTAAGGACAGAGGTGAAATTACGATCCGTAAAAATGGTACTCCCCAACTGTTTATCGTCGCAACGGTCATCACGGTAAGACCTTTTGAAACGGCAGTCGATTTCAAGCTCAGTGCGGATAAAGGGAAAATCCTTGGTACATATACGGTCTTAAAAGCGCAGATTAACCATTATTATCAAAAGCTTGACAGCGAATTGACAAAGGTGAAATAACGGTAAATCCTTTATAAACTTGTGTAAGTCACACCTTTTTTATATGATGAAAGTAATAGTATGTAATAACGGAGCTGATATTATGAAGTGCCCGTCTTGCCAGCATAATGGTACACGAGTAGTGGACTCCCGTCCTGCTGATGAAGGACGTTCAATCAGGAGAAGAAGGGAATGTGAAGTATGTACTTTCCGCTTCACGACCTTCGAGAAGGTTGAGGAGCTTCCTTTAATTGTGGTGAAAAAAGAAGGGGTAAGAGAAGAGTTTAGTCGAGAGAAAATTTTGAGAGGGTTGATCAAGGCTTGTGAGAAACGCCCGGTACCTCTCGAGAGATTAGAAAAGATCTCAACGGATATTGAAAAGGAACTCCGTAATCAAGGTGCTTCTGAAGTGGAATCCGTTAAGATCGGTGAGATGGTCATGGATCAACTTGCTAAAGTAGATGAAGTTGCATACGTACGCTTTGCATCTGTGTATAGACAATTCAAGGATATCAATGTCTTTATAGACGAACTGAAAGAATTAATAAAAAAAGAGTAGAAGAATGAGCTGAAGATGTAATTCTTTAGCTCTTTTCTCTTTATTTTTTTGAAAGGTAGAATCCAACTATGATGAAAAAGCATTGGAATGAAATACAACCAATCGATCACTACACGGTAGGGACAAATGGGATTCTTCAGGAATACGATCGGAAAATCATCACGTTTCTGTACCAGCCTTTAATTGGTTCGGTTTGTTACAGTCTTTATATGAGTTTGTGGGGAGAAGTAGAAGAAAACAGACTATGGTCAACACATTCTACTCATTATCACCTGATGAACGTTCTGTCTGTCAATCTTCAGGAAGTATATGAAGCGAGAATGAAGCTCGAAGGGATAGGTTTGTTAAAGGCGTTCGAAAAAAGGGACAACGAGGATCGGAGCTTTCTTTATGAACTGCAGCCTCCTCTTACCCCTCAGGAATTCTTTCATGATGGTATGTTAAATGTGTATCTTTACCGGAAA
The DNA here is from genome assembly GCF_035590735.1 of Rossellomorea aquimaris. Taxonomy (NCBI): domain Bacteria; kingdom Bacillati; phylum Bacillota; class Bacilli; order Caryophanales; family Bacillaceae; genus Rossellomorea; species Rossellomorea aquimaris. The sequence goes on along the minus strand of NZ_CP141595.1, from coordinate 3,247,878 downwards.
ATAGGCAGGACTCATTATTTGCGTTTAAAGAAATTCTTCACTGACGAATCGGTAGATAAACAGCAACACGTAAACATCACACGGTCCTTTCAAGATGTTTTCACATCGGAACAAATTAATTTTCTCCAACACGATGCAAATATGGATTCCGAGACTAAACCTGGTGAACAATATATGAAATATGGGAAGAACGGTGGGCTTCCGCTGGATGATATCGATTTTGATTTTCAGTTATTACTTGCAGGGTTATCTGAATCCATGGTTCCACGAAAAGCCTTTACGACTAATGTAAAGGAAACGGTTCTGAAGCTGAGCTATCTGTACGGTATTGATCCTCTTCAAATGAAAAATATCGTCTTAAGCTCACTGGATGCGGATGATACCATCGATATAGAGTTGCTGCGCAAAACCGCACGTGATTGGTATGGGGTTCAGACAGGTGATCAACTGCCCGATTTGACTACCAGAATAGAGACTAAAGCGCCTGTGAAATCGGATAAACCCCGCACGAAAGAAGAAGAGCTCATTGATTATCTGGAAACAACATCGCCAAAGGATGTTCTATCTGACATATCAAACGGAGGAGCTCCTTCAAAGGCAGACCTCCAGGCTGTTGAAGAGGTGCTCATGTCACAGAAGTTGCCGATTGGTGTCATGAATGTCCTGGTACAATATGTTCTGCTGAAAACGGACATGAAGCTCACAAAAGGATATATGGAAAAAATAGCGTCCCATTGGTCGAGGAAAAAGGTGACGACTGCAAGTGAAGCCATGGAGTTAGCCAAAAAAGAACACAAGCAGTATCTTGAGTGGGCTGAAGGGAAAAAGGAGAATAAAACGAATAGACGAAGAAAGCCGATTCGTACGGAAAAACTTCCGGAATGGTTCCAAGAAGGTGAAACCGAGAAAGAAAATGATTCATCCCTTGATGGATATGATTTCGAAGCAGAAAAGAAGAAACTTGAAGAAGAGCTTAAAAATTTTCGGAAGTAGGTGAACGTAGCGGTGGAAAAAATAAATAACACCCTGAAAAAGTTGGCGGCTTCTGGTTCGTTTCAACAAAGATATGAGCAAATGAAAAAAGAGATTCTTGAAAACAATGATGTGAAGGATTTTATTCGCAGGAATGAAGGCCGTGTAACAGGGGAAATGGTAAATGAGAGTCTGATGAAGTTATATGAATACATCTCACAAAGTAAAGAATGTCGATACTGTCCTTCTTTACAGGAGTGTAAGAATATGATGGAAGGGTATGACCCTCATTTGGTGATCAGAGGCAATACCATCGACATCGATTACCATCGCTGCCCTCGAAAAGTCATTCACGATGAAAGGACGAGCGCCAAGCGTTTAATCAAAAGCCTGTATGTGCCGAAGGATATTTTACAAGCATCCTTCTCAACCCTGGATCTTGATTCTAAAAGCCGATTGGAGGCTGTTCGATTAGCGAAGAATTTCGTGGAGAACTATACAGAAGGTACAAAAATGAAAGGACTCTATTTTTACGGCAAGTTCGGAGTGGGTAAGTCCTATTTGTTAGGTGCGATGGCCAATGAACTCGCCGAGAAAAAAATCGCGTCCCTGATTGTCTACGTCCCTGAGTTCTTTAGAGAAATCAAGCAATCTCTGGGAGACAACACGGTAAATGAAAAACTGGAAATGGTCAAATCTGCACCGATCCTCATGCTCGATGACATCGGCGCAGAAACCATGTCAAGCTGGGGAAGAGATGAGATCCTGGGAACGATCCTACAGTACAGAATGCTCGAAAACCTGCCGACATTCTTCACCTCCAACTTCAACTTCAACGAACTGACACACCATTTGACGTACAGTCAAAGAGGAGAAGAAGAAAAACTGAAGGCTGCACGAATCATGGAGCGGATTAAATACCTGTCCCAGCCTGTGTTGATCGATGGAAGGAATAGAAGAGAATAGTATAAAGTCCAAAAAGGGGAGGTTCATTTACCTAGCGAATGAACTTCCCCTTTTTGCTATGTTAAAATTAGCTCCACATTTCTGAAAACCATTGCTGCTATTTTTAGATTGTATCTAATCCCATATCTACAAAGGGAGAGTCTATTCGGTCATTAGGCAGGCGGAATATAGAAGCACAGAGTGGATTGTAGCGGAAGGCACTTGACTCCTGCGGGAATAGCGGGACAGGTGAGACCCCGGAGGCTCACCGCCCGCCCCGCGGAAAGCAAGTGCCTGGAGCGGAAAGGAACGATCCATTTTTTTACACATCATTCATCACCACTACTCCCTTCTTGTGAAAGGCAAAAAGTTTGATAAGAGATAATTAAATTCCCTCATCAACTTCTAAATGATACAAGCCTCCCATATATATAAATCAGGGATTTGGGTTTAAGGAGGCGAGAAAGTTTGATTGAATTTATTTTCAAGCAAAAAAATGATGCGTTAAAGCTTCAAGCACACCTCAACAAAGAGTTCATCCAATCATGGTTCCATGAAACGCTCTTTCAGCATACAACTCACTATAATCTGACGATAGAGGTATCCCCCTTCTTCAAGGAAAGAGAAAAACTATTCCACGGGGTTTCCCACTTTGTCTTAAATGATAAATGCATGGACTGGTCCGAATCAGCCCTGAAAGAAAATTACTTCTATGAAGATGTTGATGAAATCAATCAAATACTAGAAATCGTATCAGAGATGAGGATGGGTGAACGACCTGAATTGATGGAGCTGATCGGTGAATGGGACGAGGCCGAATACGTCCATGACAGCCTGGAGCTTTTGTTGGAAGGGAAGGCCCCTATATCATTCGACTCCTTCAGCAAGTTCAGGCTGAAGAAGCTTCAGGAGAGACTGTTCCTCATGCTGGATCTTGCTATAGATGAATATAAGATGGAGCAGGAATATCAAATGTTTGTCCATATGCTGCGGGAGTATCTGGCATCAAGGGAACAGAAAATGCGTACAATCCATCTGTACTCGACGGGTTACGGCTATCGTTTCTTTGATGAAGACATGAAAGAGGTGACACGGCAGGAATTGACGAAGGCGATTGATAAACGTCTACTGACGAATCACCCGTTATACGTTGATTCGTACACCATCGCTCCGTTATTATCCCTTGCACCGGAGAAGATACTCGTGTACGGGAATGGGGATCATCAATTGATCAGGACGCTTCAGAATATTTTTGAAGAACGGATCGATCTTTTGCCGATGAGTTACTTCCCTGATACACTTCTCTATCCTTCCTGGGATATCGCGAATGAATAGGCTGGCTATTTTAAGGAATGCTCTTGCTTTTCAAAACATAACCGATTATAATACCTACATAATAAGTCAATAAATAAAGGTTATGATGAGGACAACAATATTCCTATTCCATTCACAGAGAGGGAAGTCTCCTGGCTGCAAGCTTCCTAATTCGGTAGTGATATTTACCACCTCGGAACTTCAATTATGAACTGAATCTTGACGGATTCACAGTAATGATTGACGGCTAAATGTCGTTATTCGTTTTCAATGAAGTCATTGTCTGTATTTTGCTCACAATGAGAAGTTGGGTGGAACCACGAGTTTACTTATTAACCTCGTCCCTTCAAACGTGAAGGGGCGGGGTTTTTTATGTTTTATAGAGATAACTTAAGGAGTGAAATCACATGTCAGAAGTAGTGAAAATGCAGTTCCCTGATGGAAATGTCAAGGAGTTTCCTAAAGGGACGACAACAGAAGAGATTGCTGCGTCCATCAGTCCCGGACTGAAGAAGAAGGCGCTCGCTGGTAAAATAAATAATGTATTAATTGATTTACGTACAGGGATTCAAGAGGATGGGGCGATTGAAATCGTAACACCTCCAGGAGAAGATGCACTGGAAATTCTTCGTCACAGTACAGCCCATTTAATGGCACAGGCGATTAAACGCCTATATCCTGAAACAAAGCTTGGAATCGGACCTGTCATCGAAGGCGGATTCTATTATGATATTGATTCCGAGCACACATTCACTCCGGAAGATCTTCCATTGATCGAGAAAGAAATGAAGAAAATCACTGGAGAAAACTTAGAAGTTGTCCGTAAAGAAGTAAGCCGCGACGAAGCGCAGAAAATGTATGAAGAAATCGGTGACGAGTACAAGCTTGAATTACTTGAGGCGATTCCTGAGGGCGAACAAGTCTCCATCTACGAGCAAGGTGAATTCTTCGATTTATGTCGTGGAATCCACATTCCGTCCACTAATAAAATTAAGGAATTCAAGCTGTTAAGCATCGCCGGGGCATATTGGCGCGGGAACAGTGATAATAAAATGCTTCAACGTATTTACGGTACAGCCTTCTTCAAGAAAGAGGACCTGGAAGAGCACCTGCGTCTTTTAGAAGAAGCAAAAGAGCGTGATCACCGTAAAATAGGTAAAGAATTAAACCTATTCATGAACTCTCAAAAAGTGGGACAAGGCCTGCCGATGTGGCTGCCTAAAGGTGCCACGATCCGTCGTATCATCGAACGTTATATCGTTGATAAAGAAGAGCGCTTAGGCTATGACCACGTTTACACACCTGTCATGGGAAGCGTTGAGCTATACAAAACAAGCGGTCACTGGGATCATTACCAGGAGAATATGTTCCCTGTCATGGAAATGGATAATGAAGACCTTGTCCTCCGCCCGATGAACTGCCCTCATCATATGATGATTTACAAAAACGGCATTCACAGCTACCGTGAGCTTCCGATCCGTATCGCCGAGCTTGGTATGATGCACCGCTACGAATTGTCAGGAGCCCTGTCAGGACTTCAACGTGTACGTGGGATGACTCTGAATGATGCACATATCTTCGTCCGTCCTGATCAGATCAAGGAAGAATTCAAGCGCGTGGTGCGCCTGGTTCAGGAAGTATACAAAGACTTTGATCTGAATGACTATTCCTTCCGCCTTTCTTATCGTGATCCTGAGGATACTGAGAAGTACTTCGATGATGATGAGATGTGGAACCGTGCACAAGGAATGATCAAGGAAGCCATGGACGAACTGGACGTTGAGTACTTTGAAGCAGAAGGGGAAGCGGCATTCTACGGCCCTAAACTGGACGTTCAAGTGAAAACGGCCCTTGGTAAGGAAGAAACTCTATCAACGGTTCAACTTGATTTCCTACTTCCGGAGCGCTTTGACTTAACATACGTAGGGGAAGACGGGAAGCAGCATCGCCCGGTTGTTATCCACCGTGGTGTCGTATCCACAATGGAACGCTTCGTGGCATTCCTGATCGAAGAATACAAAGGAGCATTCCCTACTTGGCTCGCTCCAACGCAGGTTCAGGTGATCCCGGTTTCACCGGATGTTCACTTCGACTATGCGAAAGAAGTGAAAGAAAAGCTTCAATCTGAAGGGCTGCGTGTTGACATCGATGACCGTAATGAAAAGATCGGTTATAAGATCCGTGAAGCACAGATGAGTAAAGTCCCTTACATGCTTGTGGTAGGAGACAATGAAATCAAGGAAACGGCTGTAAATGTCCGTAAATACGGAGAACAAAAATCAGAAACGATCTCCCTTGACGAGTTCATCGGCCACATCACAAAAGAAGCCAAACGATAAAATGAGAAAGAGGGACGGACCTTGCACCAAGGTCCGTCCCTCCTGTATTATTTTCAAAAAAACTATTGCACTCTCCTTAGATGTCTGATATTATGAAATACGTTGTGATATTAAATGATTATTTGACAGCGGTATTGTCATGTGATATATTATCTAAGGTGAATTGAATACAGTTTGGTACAAGAAGAAGCTACCCGCTTCTCACCTGAATAACGCTTTCAGCTGTTTACAGGTATGTGATTGACTATTAAAGCCATTTATATATGCTTAATAATCAGGTGCGGGTGTTTCGACACTCGCATCTTTTTTGTATGCTTCAAGCATGCAGAAAAGGTTCGAGTGCGTCGGCCAAAACCGTGTATTCTTTTAATAAACCTTGGAGGTGGCTAATTATTAGCAAAGACATGATCTTAAACGAAACGATTCGTGCCCGTGAAGTACGTCTTATCGATCAAAACGGTGAGCAACTTGGGATTAAATCCAAGAATGAGGCTCTTGAAATCGCTGAACGTGTAAATCTTGATCTTGTTCTTGTTGCTCCAAATGCTAAACCACCCGTTGCTCGTATCATGGACTACGGTAAGTTTAAATTTGAACAACAGAAGAAAGAAAAAGAAGCGCGTAAGAATCAGAAAATCATCAATCTTAAAGAGGTTCGTTTAAGCCCGACGATTGATGAGCATGATTTCAATACTAAGCTTCGTAACGCTCGTAAGTTCCTTGAAAAAGGAGACAAAGTTAAAGCGTCAATCCGATTTAAAGGTCGTGCGATTACGCACAAAGAAATTGGTCAACGTGTTCTGGATCGCTTCTCTGATGAGTGTAAAGATGTAGCAACCGTTGAATCAAAACCGAAAATGGATGGTCGCAGTATGTTCTTGGTGCTTGCACCAGTTAACGAAAAATAAAGGACCCGAGGAGGAAAAGCACATGCCAAAAATGAAAACTCACCGCGGCTCAGCTAAGCGTTTCAAGAAAACAGGTTCTGGTAAACTTAAACGTTCACACGCTTACACAAGCCACTTATTCGCAAACAAATCTACTAAAGCAAAGCGTAAGCTACGTAAAGCGGCTGTTGTCTCTAAAGGAGATTTCAAACGCATTCGTCATATGCTTGACAACCTAAAATAAGAAGTAATAGAAACAGGAGGGAATTATTATGCCACGCGTAAAAGGCGGAACAGTAACACGCAGACGTCGTAAAAAAGTTCTTAAATTAGCCAAAGGTTATTTCGGTTCAAAACATACTTTATATAAAGTAGCAAATCAACAAGTCATGAAATCATACATGTATGCTTATCGTGACCGTCGCCAAAAGAAACGTGATTTCCGTAAATTATGGATCACACGTATCAATGCGGCTGCTCGTATGAACGGTCTTTCTTACAGCCGTTTAATGCACGGATTGAAGCTTGCTGGTATCGAAGTTAACCGTAAAATGCTTGCTGAGCTTGCGATTGCTGACGAAAAAGCATTCAACCAATTAGCAGATGCTGCTAAAGCTCAACTTAACAAATAATTAACTGCTGACTAAGTTAGCAGACAAAAAGGACTGGCCTCTGGCCGGTCCTTTCTTATATAAATCTCATTGGAAAGCAGGTAGAAATCATGGGTACGCTAACAAGTATCATATATCTATATGCCATTGTCATCAATATCATCGGTTTTATCATCATGGGTAAGGATAAAAGGAAGGCGAAGCGAAATGAATATCGCATCAAGGAGAGTACTTTGTGGCAGGTGGCGATTCTCGGGGGCAGCATCGGCGCATATATGGGAATGAAGGTATACAGGCACAAAACGAAACATAAAGTATTCGCTTTCGGTTTTCCTCTGCTTGTCATGCTTCATAGCCTGCTTTTTATCTGGCTGAATACTAAGTTGTAGAAATTGAAGTTTTCATTCTTTAACCCGTCTCCTTTACATACTATATAGAGAGTGTCTATAACAGCTTAGAAAAGCAGAAGGAGGTCACCTTAGCCATGGACGAACGGTTAGTTGCTGCATTCGCCCTCATGGAAGCTAGTGGGTATTTGGCTCCTGTTCTGTTTATCTTGTTTCATATCCTAAGGCAATTTCTGTTCATCCCCGTAGCCCTTGTATGTATGGCGGGAGGAGTGCTGTTCGGAAGTATATTCGGCACTCTGTATTCATTAATCGGATTAACGCTCTTATCTATTACTTTTTATTTTGTAATAAAGAGCTTTACCTCTTTCTATGAAAAGCTCCTGAGACTGAAAGAAAAATGGTTTGGGAGGAATGCCACTCTCACAACCGGTCAAATTGCTATTCTGCGGTTGATTCCTTTTGTCCATTATCAGCTTTTGAACCTTTGTTTACTTGAACGCAAGAAAAAGCTTAAACCTTTCATCCGGGCCTCTGTTATTTCTAATATTCCCCTGGCGTTTTTTTACACGGTTTTCGGTCAATACATCAAACAATTTTCCCCTCCTATTCTCGTCATGATTTTTCTGGCACTGATCGTCCTATTTTACCTTCTAAGAGAAAAGGTAAAAGTGATTGAATGGAGAGAGTTCTTTCCGGGTAAATAAAAAACGGCTGGCCAGCCGTTTTTTTTATTGCTTATTTTGAAGGAATTCATGGATCGGGCTTTTCCAATCCAGCTTTGCATTCGGGTATCTTTCTTTGATTTCATTCTGTAGGTATTGAAAATCTTCTTGGGTAAGTCCCTTTAAAGAAGAGATGTTTTTTGACCAAACAAAGATGGAAACCACCTCAAAGGATTTTTCTGTTGCTCCCAGATATTTTTCTCCCTCGAAAAGAACACCTTTATACGTTACGTGAAAATTCTTACGTACATTTTCCTGATCATCAAGAAAGTAAAATCGTTTCTGCTCCTGGGCAAGTTCCAGCTTTCGCTTTGGGTCTATAATGTATTTCACACTGCGGTATAAAAGATAAATAATAAGGAAAAAAATCATTAACCGAATAAGCCAAAGCATTACCATTACCTCCCTAGGCATAAGTCTTCTCCTATTATTTACGATAAAAACAGAAAAAGGTTTCATTTTATTTAAAATTTCTTAGAAAATTTGTCATACTAAGAGAGAACATCAGAAAAATGGGCATCACGAGGGGAGAAAACGTCATGAATATTGAAAAGTTATTGGACATGCAGGAGAAGCTGGATCAGCATATTGAAGAAGAACACGGTTTGCAAAACGCAGATTTAATTGAAAAGAAGATCCTTGCCCTCCTTGTTGAAGTGGGTGAACTGGCAAACGAAACGAGAAGCTTTAAGTTCTGGAGTAAGAAATCACCTTCATCAAAGGAAGTGATCCTTGAAGAATTTGTGGATGGAATCCATTTTATTCTATCACTGGGACTAGAAATCGGCATCCAGCAATTTGATTTAGGGGAAACCAATTACGCAAATGAAGATGTAACGAAACAATTCCTGGAAGTATTCAAGTCGGCCAATCACTTTGCAGAGGAGCGTTCGGTCGGGCATTTTCAACAATTGTTCAGGCATTATGTCTATTTGGGTGAGCTGTTAGGGTTCTCCCATGATGATGTGTTTGACGCTTATGTAAAGAAGAATGAAGTGAATTATAACCGTCAAAAAGAAGGATATTAATCCGGGTTACCAGCGACAGTTTAAGAAGATTCAGGAAATTTTGATGAATCGGACAAATTTTAGTATAATGAGAGTGTATAAACATTTAGGGGGTCGAAACAATGACAAAATTAGACGAAACATTGACCATGCTCAAGGATTTAACCGATGCAAAAGGTGTACCGGGTAATGAAAGAGAAGTACGAAACGTAATGAAGCGATACATAGAACCATTTGCAGATGAAATTACAACAGATAATCTGGGAAGCTTAATTGCAAAAAAAGTCGGCGATGAGAACGGACCTAAGATCATGGTGGCAGGGCATCTTGATGAAGTGGGCTTCATGATCACTCAAATCGACAGTAAAGGGTTCCTGCGTTTTCAAACAGTGGGAGGCTGGTGGTCACAAGTCATGCTTGCTCAACGAGTGACGATCGTGACGAGTAAAGGAGAAGTAACGGGAGTGATCGGTTCCAAACCGCCGCATATCCTGCCCCCTGAAGCCCGCAAAAAGCCGGTTGATATTAAAGATATGTTTATTGATATCGGAGCTTCAAGCCGTGAAGAAGTACAGGAGTGGGGAGTGAAGCCAGGGGATATGGTTGTCCCTCATTTTGAATTCACGGTGATGAACAATGAGAAAATGCTTCTTGCGAAAGCATGGGATAACCGCATCGGATGCGCGATTGCCATTGATGTACTGAAAAACCTGAAAGATCAAGAGCATCCAAACGTGGTATATGGTGTAGGAACAGTGCAGGAAGAAGTTGGTCTGCGTGGAGCGAGAACGTCAGCAGCCAAGATCCAGCCTGACATTGCCTTTGGTGTAGATGTTGGTATAGCAGGAGATACACCTGGCGTTTCTGACAAGGAAGCATCAAGTAAAATGGGTGAAGGCCCGCAAATCATCCTGTATGATGCATCCATGATTTCTCACAAAGGGCTTCGTGACTTTGTAACAGATACAGCGGATGAGCATAACATCCCGTATCAATTTGATTCCATTGCAGGTGGTGGAACGGATTCAGGTGCGATTCATTTAACGGCAAATGGAGTTCCTGCTTTATCGATTACCATTGCGACCCGCTATATTCATTCACATGCAGCGATGTTGCATCGTGATGATTATGAGAATGCGGTTAAACTGATTACAGAAGTGATTAAGAAATTAGATAAAGATACAGTGGCGAAGATTACATTTGATTGATTGTATTGAAAGAGACCCTATCGAAATTAGGGTCTCTTTTTCATGAGGCACTCTAGCTGTCATTAAAAAGTCATTTGATCAGATAGGGTCATGTCGGCACCGATCGTTTTTTTAATAATGCGAATGGCACTTTCATTGTCCTCGTCTGACTCAGAAGCCATGCAATCCTTAGGTATCGAGATTTCATACTCTCTCATGTAGGCATCATTGGCGGTGTAGAGTACACAGATATCCCCTGCGATTCCTGTTAGTATCAGGTGTTTTACATCAAGCTGGTGAAGGAGGATATCAAGTTGCGTCCCGAAAAAGCAGGAATGCTTCGGTTTGATGATAAAATAGTCATCTGTATCAGGGTGAAGTCTCTCGATGACGGTTTCACCTTTTTTCTTTTTGCAATGCTCGATGATGTCATTCATATTGTCCTGCCATAGACCGTAGTTATCATTCACATAAATGACCGGCATGCCGGATTCCTTCGCTTTCTTCTTCAAGTCGCGGATATTATTTACAATCTTCAATGTGTTTTCGTATAAATCCTCTCCACCTTGGAAATCAAAAGTGTTAATCATGTCAATGATCACTAATGCGCTTTTCTTCTGACTCATACATTCGTTTCCCCTTCCGTTACTTTATGTATTTCTCATTACCACTGAAAGAGATGCAGTAAAACCAAATCAGGGGAAAATTTTAATATGGAAGGTGCAGGCAAATAAACAAGGGCAACCCATATTCAGGGTTACCCATGCTCTTACTGTGTTTGTTGCTGTTGCAATGATTCCTCTAATGTTTCGAGGACCATTTTTTGTTCCTGGGGATCTGCGTTTTGCCAGAAGACTTCAAGGAGTACACCGAGACCTGGAAGGGTTTTTTCTTCTCCTCCCTGGATTGCGTCAACGATGGTGTCTCTCAGTTCGTCCTGGTTGTTGCCTGATACGTTGTGTATGATCGCTTTTCGTAAGTTAAGATTCATCACACATTTCTCCTTTATTGATTGTTGAGGAATTCATTGTTATCTTGTCTCAAATTGAATTTATTATGTAGGAAAGTTAAGGTATAATGAGACGTTGAATAGTAATCTAAAGGAGCGGATACGATTGAAGTATATTCAATCCTCGAAAAATCCTGTTGTTAAGCAGTGGAAAAAATTATTAACCAAAAAAGAACGGGACCTCACTCGTACATACATAGTTGAAGGCTTTCACCTGGTGGAAGAAGCATTAAAGCAGGAGGATACGGTCCTTGAGCTTATAGTGGTGGAAGGAACCGACCTTCCGCAAAAATGGACCGTAGACTCCGTTTCCATGACGATGGTAGCAGAAGAAGTCGGTAAAGCCTTGTCCGATACCGAGACGTCACAAGGAGTTTTCGCCGTTTGTAAGCAAAAAGAAGATGAACATGACATTGATGAAGCGGCAACATTCATACTCTTAGATGGCCTTCAGGATCCCGGGAATATCGGGACGATCATTCGCACGGCTGATGCAGCGGGTATTGATATGGTCGTGTTAGGCAAAGGGACGGTTGACCCCTATAACCCTAAGGTATTACGTTCTGCACAAGGAGGTCACTTTCACATTCCGATTATCAGAAGGGATCTCAATGAAACCATTTCAAAATTGAAAGAACGGGACATCCCTGTATACGGGACAGCCCTTGAAAATGGCGTTGAGTATACAACGGTCAAACCTCAATCTTCATATGCCCTCATAGTAGGTAATGAAGGGAATGGTATGTCGAAAGACCTCTTAACTGAAACCGATCAGAATCTCTATATTCCCATATATGGGAAAAGCGAATCGTTAAATGTAGCGATCGCTGCGGGGGTTTTACTATACTATTTTAAAAATGGGCAGTGAATTTCTTGAAAAGGTTTGAAATTTGCCTGGAAATTCACTATAATAATGCACATATAACTTAAAAAACGTTGAAAGAGGAAAGTAGCACATGACCTTCTTTAAGGGAGAGAATGCCCTGGACTGAAAGCATTCTTAGGAACGCATGATGTGAAGATTTCACCTCTCGAGTTGGCATCGGGACCATTCATTTGATGAATGTAAAGATGCTCCGGCAAAGCCGTTATCCGAATGAAGTGAGTATGTCTGACTATAAGGTTTTTTGCGAAAGCAAAATAACCATGAGATATGCTTATAAGGGTGGTACCGCGATATAAACCTCGTCCCTTTTTGGGATGGGGTTTTTTTATTTGTTTTTAAACCAATCCAGTACGATCATTCGGACGATATACATTAAAGGAGGAAGTATAAATGGAGGACAAATTACGATCCCTTCAACAAGAAGCAATTGAAAAAGTGAACGAAGCACAGGATTTAAAAGAACTGAACAATATCCGTGTAGCTTATCTGGGCAAAAAAGGACCTGTAACCGAAGCTTTAAAAGGGATGGGGAAACTTTCAGCGGAAGAGCGTCCTAAAATGGGAGCCCTTGCGAATGAAGTTCGTGGAGCCATTACAGAAACCCTTGAAGCGAAGCAGGCCATTCTTGAAAAAGAAGCGGTTGAAAAGAAGCTTCAATCTGAAACGATCGATGTCACGTTACCAGGGCGCCCTGTAAAAAAAGGGAATCACCATCCACTCACGATGATTGTTGAAGAAATTGAAGATTTATTTATCGGAATGGGCTATACCGTTGCTGAAGGACCGGAAGTGGAAAAGGATTATTATAATTTTGAAGCCCTGAACCTTCCCAAGGGACACCCGGCCCGTGACATGCAGGATTCTTTCTATATTACTGAAGAAACCTTACTGCGGACCCATACGTCACCGGTTCAGGCAAGAACGATGGAAATGGCCAAAGGCAAAGGCCCTATCAAGATCATCTGTCCTGGTAAAGTGTATCGTCGTGATACAGATGACGCAACACACTCTCATCAATTCACTCAAATCGAGGGACTCGTCATTGATGAAGATATCCGCATGAGTGACCTGAAAGGAACGCTTAATGTGTTTGCCAAGAAAATGTTCGGTGAAGACCGTGAAATCCGCTTACGTCCGAGCTTCTTCCCATTCACAGAGCCTTCTGTCGAGATGGATATCTCATGTAAAATCTGTGGAGGAAAAGGCTGCCGCGTATGTAAAGGAACGGGCTGGATCGAAATTCTCGGAGCAGGAATGGTTCACCCGAACGTACTCGAAATGGCAGGGTTTGATTCAAAGAAGTACAAAGGATTTGCATTCGGAATGGGACCTGAACGTATTGCCATGCTGAAATACGGAATCGATGATATCCGTCATTTCTACACAAACGACACGCGCTTTGTCACTCAGTTCGGAACAGAAGAGTAAAAGAAAATCGGTAGGAGGTACTAACACATGTTTGTTTCATATAAATGGTTAGAAAATTATGTAGACTTATCGGGTGTCACACCTGAAGAGTTAGCAGAGAAGATTACAAGAAGCGGGATTGAAGTCGAAGGTGTTGAACGGATCGGGGAAGAAATCAAAAATGTCGTCGTCGGCCATGTATTACAATGTGAACCACATCCTGATGCGGATAAATTAAATAAATGCTTAGTGGATGCAGGAGAAGAAGAACCTGTTCAAATCATTTGCGGAGCACCAAACGTGGCAAAAGGTCAAAAAGTGGCTGTCGCAAAGGTTGGAGCGGTCCTGCCGGGTAACTTCAAAATCAAGAAAGCCAAGCTTCGCGGTGAAGCATCTCACGGGATGATTTGTTCCCTTCAAGAGCTTGGAGTAGAAGGAAAGCTAGTACCGAAAGAACATGCAGAGGGAATTTATGTGTTCTCGGATGATGCTGAAGTAGGCAGAGATGCAGTTGAATTATTGAATCTTGATGATGCGATTCTTGAATTGGGCTTGACGCCTAATCGTTCTGATTGCTTAAGCATGCTGGGAGTGGCGTATGAAGTAGCAGCCATTTTGGATCGTGAAGTGAAGCTTCCTCAAACAGATTTATCTGCAGGCAGTGAAAAGGCGTCGGATTATGTATCGGTAAAAGTGGAGGCGAAAGAAGACAATCCTCTATACGGAGCTAAAATCATTAAAGATGTAAAAATCGGTCCATCTCCATTATGGATGCAAAATGCGTTGATCTCAGCCGGGATTCGACCACATAATAACGTAGTCGATATTACGAACTATGTGTTATTGGAATATGGTCAGCCTCTTCATGCGTTTGATTATGACCGCCTTGGTTCGAAGGAAATCCTTGTCCGTCGTGCAACTGATGGGGAAACATTCGTCACACTTGATGATGCAGAAAGAACCTTATCGAGCAGTCAGCTTGTCATCACGAATGGTACGGAGCCGGTTGCTCTTGCAGGCGTGATGGGTGGAGCGAATTCTGAGGTTCAAAATGATACAACAACGGTCCTTCTTGAGGCGGCTTATTTCACCGGAGCGATTGTCAGGGGGGCTTCGAAAGATCACGGACTGCGCAGTGAAGCGAGCACACGATATGAAAAGGGAGTCGATCCTGATCGTGTCCTGAAGGCAGGGGAGAGAGCTGCGCAACTGATGGCTGAATATGCACAGGGGAAAGTGCTTGAAGGCACGGTTTTATTTAACGAACTTGAAGTTGAACCTGTGAAAGTTGAGATTACGTTAGAAAAAATCAATTCTTCACTGGGAACATCCATCTCAGCTGACACAGTTGAAGATATCTTCCGCCGTCTTCAATTTGATGTAGAAGTCAATGGAGAAACGTTTGTTGTAACGGCTCCTACAAGAAGGGGCGATATTACCATCCCTGAAGATTTACTTGAAGAAGTGGCGCGTCTTTTCGGTTATGATAACCTTCCGCTGACTCTTCCCAAGGGAGAATCAACACCTGGCGGACTTTCAAATCATCAGTTGAAACGCCGTACGGTTCGCCGTTATTTAGAGGGAGCAGGACTCCTGCAAGGGATTACGTATTCTCTTACAAACGATAAGAAAGCAACACAATATGCACTGGACGTAAGAGAGCCTGTCCGCTTATTGATGCCGATGAGTGAAGAGCGAAGCAATCTCCGTTTAAGCATCATTCCACAGCTTCTTGAAGTGCTTTCCTACAATAAAGCACGTCAAAATGACTCACTTGCCTTTTATGAAGTGGGCTCCGTTTTCTTGCAGGAACCTGGAGAAGAGCTGCCTAAAGAAGAGGAACATATTGCAGGGGCGATGACGGGTCTTTGGCATCTGCATCCTTGGCAGGGAGAAAAGAAGCCTGCTGACTTCTACGTAGCGAAAGGAATCCTTGAAGGGCTTTTCGAAGAAATCGGCGTTTCCGAAGCAATTTCTTACCGCCAGGCAGTGGTAGGTGGCATGCATCCGGGAAGAACGGCTGAAATCCTATTGGACAATGAAGTTATCGGTTTTGTAGGAGCGATTCATCCGGAAGCGGAAAAAGAGCTGGACCTGAACGAAACCTATGTGTTCGAATTGAAGGCATCACCAATCTTCCATTACGAAAAGCCGGCATTAAGCTACACGCCAATCCCGCGTCATCCATCGATCACAAGGGATATTGCCCTGGTAGTGGATACAGATGTGAAAGCCGGGGAGCTTGAATCCATCATTAAAGACGCAGGAGGCAAGCTTCTGAAAGAAGTTTCAGTCTTCGATCTTTATGAAGGGGAACATATGGAAGCAGGCAAGAAATCACTTGCGTTCTCACTAAAATACTTCGATCCGGCTAAGACATTAACGGATGAAGAAGTGGTCAAAGTACATGATAAAGTACTGCAAACAGTGAAGGAAAAAGCAGGAGCAGAGTTGAGAGGGTAATACAGATCAAAGTGGAAGGTGTCAGACAATCGTCTGACACCTTTTTGCTGTTTGGAGGTGGTTTTGCCTGTTGAAAAATGAATGAATTTTAACAGGAGAATATCCAGCTAATTTTAACAGTGGAATATTCTTGTAAATCAACAGGTGAATATCAGTCATAATTCAACTGTTGAACCCAAGATAACACTACCATCCAAACAGAAATCCCCACCGGAATAACCGATGGGGATTTCTTTTATTTCCTGGCTATCTTCATCGCCTTTTCACTATTGGCAAAATGCCATTTCGTCATAGACTTTAATTCTTCAATCCCTTTTCGTTTAATGATTTTCGCTGCTGCAACGTCTACATGTTTTCCGGCACCTTTAGGTATCTCGACACCAGCTTTCTCACTCAATTTGTCCATTTCCTTTAAGAAGGCATAACGTGCGATGATGGAGGCAGCGGCTACAGCAAGATGGATGCTTTCACCTTTTGTGCTGAAATACACGCGGTCCCGTTGGATTTTCTTTTGTGCTGAAATATGTTTGTAGTATGTATTCTTTTCAACAAACTGATCAATCAATATTCCTTCAGGTAGTTCCGGGTCCATTTTTTCCAACAGATTCAGGATCGCCTGGTTGTGCAGGAGAGCCTTCATCTTCCCCTGCGTCATTCCTTTTGCTTGCATCGCATTGTATTTAGGATTATGCAGGATGAGCAATGAATACGGAATGGCAGCTATTAAATCCCTGGCAATTTTGATGATTTGAGGGTCGGATAAATTTTTAGAATCCTTTACTCCGAGTTCCTTCATCAGTGGAAGGTGCTCTCTCTTCACGTAAGCACTTACCACAGTGATCGGTCCGAAAAAGTCGCCTGTACCCACTTCGTCTGATCCGATGACAGACCAGTCGGCGAAGTTTACAGGCAGTGTCGTCGTTCCCTTGGATGGTGATTTTACCTTGGGAGGCTCAACTTTGCCCCACTGACTTGATTCTCCTTCTCCGTTCGATCCCTGAAACAATACTTTCCCCGATTTATAGGCAGTGATCGTACAGCCCGATGGCTTTGCTACAAAAACGGCACCCGGAGGCAGTTTGTCCGTTAATACGTTTTGGTAGTGACCTTTCATTTTCTCAATTGTTTCTTTGTTTGCTTGAATGACGGTATTAGCCAAGTTTCCCTCTCCTTATGACAAAATTCTTGTATATAATAAAAAATGTGAGCTAATATGACAAATTCCTTCCATAATCAAAAGATTTCGTGGTATGATTATGTTTAGGATTCTTATGAATGGGGGGCTTTCAGGTTGTCTGAACAACAAAAAAATCGCACCACTGTAGACATATATGGTCAACAATATACGATTGTTGGGACTGAATCAACTAGTCAAATCCGATTTGTTTGTTCTAAAGTGGATGACAAAATGAGAGAAATCAACTCCATGAATCCATCTCTCGACACAAGCAGGCTCGCCGTTCTGACAGCGGTGAATGCCGTAAATGATTATCTCAAACTACAAGAAAAGTTTGAAGAGCTGGAACGAGAAATCAAACGTTTAAAGGATTGAAAAAAAGATGCTGGATTTAGCTTTGTTGATCATCCTGGTGATAGGATTTCTAATAGGTTTAAAACGTGGATTCATTTTGCAATTGGTCCACATATTCGGATTTATCGTTTCTTTTATTGTAGCATACATATATTATGATCAGCTTGCACCGAAGTTAACATTATGGATTCCTTATCCTGTATTGGACGAGCAGTCCACATTGAATATGATTTTTGAATCGACCAATTTAGATCAGGCTTATTATCGGGTGATCGCATTTGCAATCATTTTCTTCGCAGTACGGATCATTCTGCAAATCATCGGATCGATGCTCGATTTTGTCGCACATCTTCCTCTATTAAAACAGTTGAATGTTCTTGGCGGAGGGATATTAGGTTTTATCGAAGCATACTTAATGATCTTCATTCTATTATTTATCGCCGTATTATTGCCGATCGAGTCGGTTCAAACATTCATTAATAACTCATTTATTGCGCAAGCGATGGTTAAACATACTCCTGTTTTCTCTGATATGGTGAAATCTTGGTGGATTGAATATGTAGCCTAAAAGAAGGGGCTGACTATAAGTATGCAATTCAAATTCGTTAGGGATGCCTTAGCGAATTTGTTCATCTTATAAGTCAGTCTTTTTTCTTTTTATATCAATTTTGCTACTATATAGATGGAGTCGTTTTGCTTTTGCAAGGGACGGGGAATCTTAAAGGAACCTGATCGTTAATTCTAAGATAGTGGGTGAATCTCTTGAACAAAAAAGATATTATAAAATTATTAGAAAAAATTGCGATATATATGGAATTGAAAGGCGAAAACTCTTTTAAAATATCCGCCTATCGAAAAGCGGCAGCGGCACTTGAGAATGATGACCGGAGCTTACAGGAAATCAATGACTTTACGAAGCTGAGCGGGATCGGCAAAGGAACGGCGGGAGTAATCGAAGAATACATAAACGAAGGCACATCGTCTGTCCTTGAAGAGTTAAAGGAAGAAGTTCCAAAGGGATTGATCCCGCTCCTTCAATTACCTGGTTTGGGTGGAAAGAAAATTGCCAAGCTTTATAGTGAACTTGGGGTAGAAAATATAGAAGACTTGGAGCAAGCGTGTAAGGGAAATAAAGTGCAAGGTTTAGCAGGCTTCGGTAAGAAGACGGAAGAGAAGATCCTGGCATCCATCGAACAGGTTGGCAAGAGACCCGACCGTCTGCCGATCGCTTTTATGAATGGAATCGCGGAGGAAATTGAAGGTTTTCTTTTCGGCATGGACAGCATCAAAACCTTTTCAAGAGCGGGAAGCTTAAGGAGAATGAGAGAAACTATCAAGGATCTCGATTTCATCCTCGCAACAGAGCATCCAAAAGAAGTGAAGGATGGTCTGTTGAAACTGCCCAATATCGTAGAAACCATCGCTGCGGGAGATACAAAAGTTTCACTGACCCTTTCGTATAATTGGGATGTCAGCATTGATTTTCGAATCGTGAAGCCTGAAGCGTTTGCTACTGCCCTTCACCATTTTACCGGATCAAAGGATCATAATGTCCGCATGCGCCAGCTGGCCAAAGAACGCGGAGAAAAGATCAGTGAATATGGCGTGGAGAATAGTGAAACCGGTGAGATACTCACATTTAAAACCGAAGAAGAATTTTATCACCATTTTGATCTGCCCTTGATCCCCCCAGAGCTGCGGGAAGATGGGAAAGAAGTGGAAGATTTCCATGAGGATCATTCCCTCATCACATTAGAAGATATAAAAGGGGATCTTCACATGCACACCACCTGGTCGGACGGTGCATTTTCGATAGAAGAGATGGTAGAGGCTTGCCGTGCCAAAGGATATCAATATATGGCCATCACAGATCACTCCCAGTACTTACGTGTGGCAAACGGGCTGACTACAGAACGATTACTTAAGCAAATCGATGAAATTAAAGAAATCAACAAGAAGTATGATGATATAGAAGTCCTTTCAGGAATCGAGATGGATATTCTTCCTGATGGTACATTGGACTATGAGGATGACATCCTTGAAAAAGTCGATCTTGTGATTGCCTCGATTCATTCAAGTTTTTCACAATCCCAGGAAAAGATCATGGAGAGGCTGACAACGGCCCTGAAGAGTGCCCATGTGGATATCATTGCCCATCCAACAGGGAGAATCATTGGTCGAAGGGAAGGCTATGACGTAGATATGGATCTTCTTATCCAGCTGGCGAAAGAAACCGGTACGGCGTTGGAGCTTAATGCAAATCCGAATCGGCTGGATCTGTCTGCAGAAAATATCCGAAAAGCCCAGGAACAGAATGTAAAGCTCGTCATCAACACAGATGCACACAGTATCGATCACCTGGAATTCATGAAAGTCGGAATCGGGACAGCTCGAAAAGGCTGGATCAAGAAAGATACTGTCATCAATACATGGGATAAAAAAGAGTTAATCAAATTTATTAAGCGAAACTGATAAAAGGTGGAATACATTCCGTGAATTCTAAAGTATTAAAAACGTTAGAGTTTGATAAAATCAAAGAATTATTAAAGCAATATGCTGCATCTGCACTTGGTCATGCCAAGGTATCTTCCCTCATGCCATCGGTTGAGTATGAAGAAATTACAGCTCTTCACGAAGAAACAGATGAAGCCATGACCATCCTCAGGTTGAAGGGTCATGCCCCATTAGGCGGGATATTTGATATTCGTCCACATGTCAAACGTGCTCAAATAGGCGGAATGCTTTCCCCTTCTGAATTCGTTCAGGTGGCGAGCACAATCCGGGCAAGCAGGAAGCTGACGCTTTTTGTAGAGGAATTATTGGATGAAGAAGTAGACGTCCCCCTGCTGCAGGAGAAAATGGGTACGGTCATTCCCCTTCCTCATTTAGAGCAGGATATTAGGAAAGTCGTCGACGATAACGGAGAAATCCTTGACACAGCCAGTGAAGCACTCCGCACGATCCGTACTCAGCTCCGGGCCAATGAAGGACGGGTCCGGGAGAAACTTGAACGAATGATCCGCTCTTCCAATGCTCAAAAAATGTTATCAGACGCGATCATTACCATTCGTAACGATCGATATGTGATTCCGGTTAAACAGGAGTATCGGGGTCAATATGGCGGGATCATTCATGATCAATCATCATCGGGGCAAACGTTATTCATTGAACCTGAAGCCATCGTTCAACTGAATAATCAACTTCGTGAGTTTCGATTAAAAGAGCAAGCTGAAATTGAAAAGATTCTCCAGGAGCTTTCTGAAAGTGTACAAGAATCAGGAGAAGAACTGCTCTTGATTGTCAGCGTCCTTTCAGATATTGATTTCATGTTCACAAAGGCGAAATTCGGACGATCCATTAAAGGGTCTAAACCGACGATCAATAACGAACGCAGGGTGAGGCTGAACAAAGCACGACATCCTCTTCTGCCCATAGATGAAGCGGTGGCTAATGACATCGAGTTGGGGACTGACTTTTCTTCCATCGTCATCACCGGGCCAAATACCGGTGGGAAAACCGTTACCCTGAAAACATTGGGATTAACGAGTTTAATGGCACAGGCCGGTCTCCCGATCCCGGCTCTCGATGGATCAGAAGTGGGCGTCTTCCGCACCGTTTATGCTGATATCGGTGACGAGCAATCGATTGAACAAAGCTTAAGTACCTTCTCTTCTCATATGGTGAACATCGTGGACATCCTTAAAAAGGCAGATCATGAAAGTTTAGTGTTGTTTGATGAACTGGGTGCCGGTACAGATCCTCAAGAAGGTGCCGCACTGGCCATTTCCATTTTGGATGAAGTGCATGGAACCGGTGCAAGAGTCGTGGCGACCACTCACTACCCTGAATTAAAGGCATATGGGTACAATCGTGAAGGAGTCGTGAATGCAAGTGTGGAATTTAATGTAGAAACATTAAGTCCTACATATAAGCTTTTGCTTGGCGTCCCGGGAAGAAGTAATGCATTTGAGATTTCGAAGCGTTTAGGGCTTTCGGATTCAGTCATTCAGAGAGCGAAGTCCCATATCGGAACGGATAGTAAAGAAGTGGAGAACATGATTGCCTCCCTCGAAGACAGCAGACGTCAAGGCGAACGGGAGCTTGAGGAAGCCCATGAACTTTTAAGACAAGCTGAGAAAATGCATAAAGATATGCAGAAGCAAATGATGGAGTATTATGAGAAAAAGGATACACTTTACGAAAAAGCTCAACAAAAAGCCACTGAAGTCGTTGAAAAAGCGAAGGCAGAAGCTGAACAAGTGATTAAAGATTTACGAAAAATGCAGCATGAAAAATCAGCTCAAATCAAGGAACATGAACTGATCCAGGCGAAGAAACAATTGGAAGATGCTACACCGAAATTGAAAACGTCCGGTCAAAAGAAAAAAGTCAATCAGGCGAAACATGAGTTAAAACCCGGGGACGAAGTCAAAGTCTTAAGCTTCGATCAAAAAGGCCACTTGGTTGAACGGGTGTCTGCGAAAGAATGGCAAGTACAGATGGGCATCATGAAAATGAAGGTGAAGGAATCAGATCTTGAATTCATTCAATCCCAACAAAAGGTGGAGACGAAACCACTCGCCACAGTGAAAGGGAAAGATTTTCACGTCAGCCTTGAGCTGGATCTACGTGGTGAGCGTTTCGAAAATGCATTATCAAGAGTGGAGAAATACATCGATGATGCGCTTCTTGCCGGTTATCCCCGCGTTTCCATCATTCATGGGAAAGGTACGGGAGCTTTAAGGCAAGGAGTGCAGGAATACTTGAAAAATCACCGATCGGTCAAAAACATTCGTTTCGGTGATGCAGGTGAAGGTGGAACCGGTGTCACAGTCGTTCAATTTAAATAAGAGCCTTTAGACTGCTCATATGTACGAATGTTCATAATGAAATAATAGAGTGGTTTAAATAAATCGGTAAAGGGAGCTTTACGATGAAGAACTTTTGGGAAAATGAATTTGTTCAAACGGCTGGGAATTATAGCGTGGTCATTTTATGTTTGGTTCTGTTCTTAGCTATCTTCGAACTGGTCACCAAGTATAAGAATTGGGAAGAAATAAAAAAAGGCAACTTGGCCGTGGCGATGGCAACAGGAGGGAAAATATTTGGGATTGCGAATATTTTCCGCCACTCCATCAGCCATAACGATACCATCCTGACAACTATCGGATGGGGTGTGTTTGGCTTTTTTCTACTACTGATCGGCTATTTCATTTATGAATTTCTCACACCCAAATTTAAAATTGATGAAGAAATCGCTAATGACAATCGGGCAGTCGGCTTCATTTCATTGGTCATTTCAGTTGGTTTATCCTATGTCATAGGAGCCGGAATATCGTAAGGAGAGGGAATATGGAAACATTGGCAAAGGTTTTGCTCACGCTATGTGGGGGCTTTTTACTCGTCGGGATCATATATATGTTGTTCTTTACGTAATTGGATCTTGAAACAATGCTAAAATAATAATAATGTACGAGCAGACTGTCATATGGTTGAATAGGCAGTCTTTTTTCTTTGATAAAATCATCTGTAAGGAAGGTCAAGCCTAACCAATAGGAAAAAAGTATCGAGTGGATTGAATTGAAATTGTAACTGAAGTCCCCTTATATTATAATAGTGAATAGAAGAAATTTTCTAAATATTCAAAGGGAGGGATTACAATGAACAAACCATGGTTTGCTGAATACCCAGCAGAGATTCCCACGGAGCTCGATCTGACTGAAAAGCCACTACAGTCCTATTTAACTGAGGCAGCTACCCTTTATAGCAGTAAGGTAGCCATTCAATTTATGGGCAAGGAGTTGACCTACACAGAATTACATGAATCCGCACTCAAGTTCGCTCATTACCTTAAGACGCTTGGAATTAAGAAAGACGATCGGGTCGCTATCATGCTGCCGAATACTCCTCAATCCGTCATCGCGTACTATGGCATTCTCTATGCGGGTGGAATTGTCGTACAAACCAATCCGCTATATATGGAGAGGGAAATCGAATACCAAATGAAGGACTCAGGCGCCAAGGTGATGCTGACATTGGATATTTTATATCCAAGAGTGTCGAAAGTGATGAAGAATACCGAACTTGAGCACATTATTGTAACCGCTATCAAAGACTACCTTCCATTTCCTAAGAATCTCATCTACCCATTCATCCAGAAGAAGCAATACGGCATTGTTGTGAGAGTGGACCATTCAGGACAGAATCATTTATTTACGGAGATCATGAAAACAGCCAAACCAGAAAGTATCGATCAGGCATTTGATTTTGATAACGATGTGGCTCTTCTTCAATACACAGGCGGGACGACAGGTTTCCCAAAAGGGGTTATGCTTACTCATAAGAACCTTGTCGCCAATGCTTCCATGTGTGATGCGTGGCTTTATAAATGTAAAAAAGGAGAAGAGCGGGTCCTTGGAATCCTTCCATTCTTTCATGTGTACGGAATGACAGCCGTTATGATATTATCCGTCATGCAGGGATATAAAATGATCTTACTCCCTAAATTTGACCCGGAAACAACCTTGAAAACCATTCAAAAGCAGAAACCGACCCTATTTCCCGGGGCACCTACCATCTATATCGGGCTGCTGAATCATCCGGAACTGAAGAATTATGACTTATCCTCCATCGATTCATGCCTTAGTGGAAGCGCCCCATTGCCTGTTGAAGTGCAGCAGCAGTTCGAAGACGTCACCGGCGGCAAACTGGTTGAAGGCTACGGATTGACAGAATCTTCACCCGTCACACATTCCAATTTCCTTTGGGATAAAGAGAGGATCAAGGGAAGCGTCGGAGTTCCTTGGCCAAGTACGGATGCAGCCATCTTCTCACTGGAAACAGGAGAACCGCTTCCGCCGAATGAAATGGGTGAAATCGTCGTGAAAGGTCCTCAAGTGATGAAGGGTTACTGGAATCGTCCAGAGGAAACCGACCAAACGTTAAGGGATGGCTGGCTATTGACAGGAGATTTGGGGTATATGGATGAGAGAGGTTACTTCTATGTTGTGGATCGCAAAAAGGATATGATCATTGCGGGCGGATTTAATATTTACCCTCGTGAAATCGAAGAGGTCCTTTATGAACATCCTGCGATTCAAGAGGTTGTAGCTGCAGGCGTTCCGGATGAGTACAGAGGAGAGACCGTAAAGGCGTATGTGGTCCTGAAAGAAGGAGAAGTCCTGACAGAGGAAGAACTCAATGAATTTGCCCGTAAATACCTGGCTGCCTACAAGGTGCCACGGATTTATGAGTTTAGAAAAGAGCTTCCTAAAACGGCTGTAGGAAAAATATTACGCAGAGCACTTGTAGATGAAGAGCGACAAAAGATAGAAGAAGAGCAGAAAACAAGTTAAATGAATACCATTGGGCTTTTTCTTTTTGCTGTAAAATTGGACAAGGCATCTTTTCTTGACAAGTAAAGAGAAACCTTTTATTATAAAAATATGAATGAACAGTCATTCATATTTTCTTAAGGCAGGTCAATAACTCATGAAACGAAATAAACCTAAATACAAGCAAATTATCGATGCTGCTGTTATCGTTATAGCAGAAAATGGTTACCATCAGGCACAAGTATCCAAGATTGCGAAGCAGGCCGGGGTCGCTGATGGAACGATTTATCTCTATTTTAAAAATAAAGAAGATATCCTGATTTCGTTGTTCAAAGAAAAAATGGTACTCTTTGTCGAAAAAATTGAGGAAGTTATAGCAGGAAAACAGACAGTTTCAGAGAAATTATTAGTGATGATTGAAAATCATTGTAAAATTCTGTCGGATGATCACCATCTGGCGATTGTGACACAACTGGAGCTCAGGCAGTCCAATAAGGATATCCGCTTAAAAATCAACGATGTATTAAAAGGATATCTGCAATTAGTCGATAAAATTCTGATTAGCGGAATAGAATCCGGAGAATTTTCAAGTGATCTGGATGTCCGGCTGGCTCGTCAAATGATCTTCGGTACTCTGGATGAAATGGTGACAACGTGGGTGATGAACGAACAGAAATATGACTTAGTAGCTCAAGTCCCTGCTATTCACAAACTATTACTTCATGGGTGTGGCGGCAGGAACTAAATTAGTTTAGGGGGATGAGAGATGGAAAGTTTATCATGGTCATTAGAGGGAAAGGTAGCAACGGTTCTAATCCAAAGACCTCCTGCTAATGCTTTAGCCAGTGGACTTATCAAAGAAATCGATTCAGTTCTGGATGAGCTTGAAGAAAACGCTGAAGTACGGGTGATCTTACTGAAGGGTGAGGGGCGATTCTTCTCTGCAGGAGCTGACATTAAAGAATTCACAACGATTGAAACGGGTGAAGAATTCTCTAAATTGGCGAAAAAAGGCCAGGACGTCTTTGAGCGTATGGAGAATTTTTCAAAGCCGATCATTGCAGCAATCCATGGCGCCGCCCTAGGCGGAGGTTTGGAGCTTGCAATGGGATGTCACATCCGATTGGTCAGCGAGAATGCAAAGCTCGGCCTACCGGAACTTCAGTTAGGACTTGTACCCGGATTTGCAGGCTCCCAACGCTTGCCGAAATTGGTAGGCAGGGCAAAAGCGGCAGAAATGCTATTAACGAGTGAGCCTATCAGCGGAACAGAAGCGGTACAGTGGGGACTTGCCAATAAAGCATATCCTGAGGACCAGCTTTTCGATAAAGCAAAGGAAATGGCCGATAAGATAGCGAAGAAGAGCCCGGGGGCGATGAAAGCAGCCATTGAGCTGTTAAGTTATACAAAAGATGATCGTTTCTATGAAGGTGTAATGAGAGAATCGGATCTTTTCGGTGAAATTTTTGTATCGGCGGATGCCAAAGAGGGTATTTCAGCGTTTGTTGAAAAGAGAGAACCGCACTTTAAAGGCTAGAATACATTCTTGTAATATAGTAAACTCTTATTGAGGGGCAGTATTGAATGGACGTTTCTGTTCAAGCTGCCCATTCAAAGGGGTTAAATTGTCAAAATCTTTTTAAGGGAAAGAATGTTTACATTATTAGGAGGGACTTACGCATGAACATCTATGTACTTTTGAAAAGAACGTTTGATACCGAGGAGAAAATTTCGATCCAAAACGGTCAAATTGCTGAAGATGGAGCTGAATTTATCATAAATCCTTACGATGAATATGCAGTGGAAGAAGCTATTCAAGTTCGCGATGCACATGGTGGAGAAGTGACGGTTGTGACAGTTGGCGGAGAAGAAAGTGAAAAGCAACTGAGAACAGCACTGGCAATGGGTGCAGATAAAGCAGTCCTGATCAACACAGAGGATGACCTTGATCATGGTGATCAATTCACTACAGCCAAAATTCTTGCCCACTATTTAAAAGAACAGGAAGTAGATTTAATCCTGGCAGGTAATGTTGCCATTGATGGTGGATCTGGACAAGTTGGACCACGTGTGGCAGAACAGCTTGACATCCCTTATGTAACAACGATTACGAAATTAGAAATTGATGGCGGAACGGTAACGGTCACTCGTGACGTAGAAGGGGATTCAGAAGTAATTGAAACATCTCTACCTTTACTGGTAACGGCGCAGCAAGGATTGAACGAACCACGATATCCATCACTTCCAGGAATCATGAAAGCGAAGAAAAAGCCTTTAGATGAAGTGGAACTCGATGATATTGATTTAGACGAAGATGAAGTAGAAGCGAAGACAAAAACGATTGAAATCTACCTTCCACCGAAGAAGGAAGCAGGTAAAGTGTTAGAAGGCGAATTGGATGCTCAAGTATCAGAGCTTGTTTCACTTCTTCGCAATGAAGCGAAAGTTATATAAGGCTAAGACATAGTAATAACTAACATTCAGGGGGTATTTAACATGGCGAGAAAAGTATTAGTACTTGGAGAAGTTCGGGACGGATCATTACGTAATGTTTCCTTTGAAGCGATTGCGGCAGGTAAAACAGTATCTGAAGGCGGAGAAGTAGTAGCAGTTCTAATCGGCAAAAGTGTAAGCGCTTTAGGTGAGGAAATGATTCAATATGGTGCGGACAAAGTAGTGGTTGTGGAAGATGATAAACTTGAGCAGTATACGTCAGATGGCTATTCACAAGCCGTTCTATCGGTTATCGACCAAGAGAAGCCTGAAGGAATCATCTTCGGACATACTGCGCTTGGAAAAGACTTGTCTCCCAAAGTGGCCAGTAAGCTATCCACAGGATTGATTTCTGATGCAACTGATCTTGAAGAAGCTGGCGGAAACCTCGTTTTTACAAGACCGATTTATTCCGGGAAAGCATTTGAAAAGAAAATCGTGACTGACGGTGTGATTTTTGCGACGATCCGTCCAAATAACATCGAGCCGTTAGCGAAAGATGAGTCACGTACAGGAGAGGTATCTTCTCTTTCCGTTGATATTAAAGACTTACGCACAATCATTAAAGAAGTCGTACGTAAAGCAAGCGAAGGTGTGGACCTTTCTGAAGCGAAAGTCATCATCGCCGGCGGACGCGGAGTGAAAAGTGAAGATGGATTCAACCCTCTTAAAGAACTGGCGGATGTTCTTGGTGGAGCTGTAGGAGCATCACGTGGAGCATGTGATGCCGACTACTGTGACTATTCCCTGCAGATTGGTCAAACAGGTAAGGTCGTAACACCTGACCTTTATATTGCATGTGGTATTTCTGGAGCTATCCAGCATTTAGCGGGTATGTCGAATTCAAAAGTCATCGTTGCGATCAACAAAGATCCTGAAGCGAACATCTTTAACGTAGCGGATTATGGAATCGTTGGTGACCTGTTCGAAGTGGTTCCGTTGCTGACTGAAGAGTTTAAAAAGCTTAAAGTATCCTCTTCTTAATTCAATTGACGTTTTGAAGTAGCGTCTATAGGGTATGAGCATATTATGTAGTCAAAATAAGGATGCAGCCGGATGCTGCTCCTTATTTTTCTTCCCTGTATATTCCGTTATCTGAAGGGAATATTACCTACGAGCAGATTAATGGCATCACAAAAAAAACGGTGATATACTTACGTTACATTCAAAGATTTTAGGAGGCGCATATAAATGGCAATTACACATGCTACTGATCAATCATTTTCAACTGAAACAAATTCCGGACTGGTATTAGCGGATTTCTGGGCACCTTGGTGTGGACCTTGTAAAATGATCGCTCCAGTATTGGAAGAGTTAGATGGAGAAATGGGCGACAAAGTGAAAATCGTCAAAGTTGACGTTGATGAAAACCAGGAAACAGCAGGTAAATACGGGGTTATGAGTATCCCGACTTTAGTTGTCCTTAAAGACGGCGAAGTTGTAGATAAAGTAATCGGTTTCCAACCTAAGGAAGCACTTGCTGAACTATTAAACAAACACGCATAAGAAATTCTTTTCAAACACCGGGGCTGTCATTTCAGCCCCGGTGTTTTTTTGTTTGAACAAAATTTTCAAAAAACGTTGACTATGAGAATCATTCTCGATATAATTTTAAACGGAAATGAAAATCATTATCATTTATATTTTCAATACATTCGGGGGTACATACATATGAAAAAGAGAGACTTAACCAAAATTTTTGCAGCATTTCTTTTAACAGGTTCTGTATTGGCAGGTTGCGGAAGCGAATCTGAAGAACCGAAAGAAACAGATCAATCTTCTGAAGAGAAGCAAGAAGAACCGAAAGAAGAAGAAAAAGAAGAAATGGCACTTAATGCAGAATCACAAGTTAAAGCTTATTCAGATATGAAAGCTGAATTAGAGAAAATGAAAGAAGACAAGGAAGTAAATTGGGAAACTGTCAATGACATTTATACTTCTGAATTACAAGCATCGGTAAATGAAGTGAATGGTGAATTTTCTCAAGGGATTGAAGCCGCTATTTCAGGCGGTCAATCAGGTGAGCTTGACAAAAATGTTGCTCGCCAAATCATTGATAAACTGACGCAATCATATTTCTATCAAGTTCAAAAAGGTCTACAGGGCCAAGCAGCAGAGGACATTGAGTCGGATAAAAGCGATGAAGCCACTCAAAAATTCTCAGAAATAAAATATTTAGCTGAAAATGTTTTCATCCCTACAGCGGAAAAGCGTGACAGCTACTATGAGCTTTCTGGTGAATCCAGCATGGTAGAAAATATTAATAACGGGCTTTCATTACAGGAAGAAGCGCTGAATGGTTCAAATCCAGAAGACTTTGCTGTGTATAAGCAGGTAACAGACAAAGCCATTTATCAAAGTTACTATATGGCTTCCAATTCTTATGCTGAAAAAATCAGCAAAGCGGTTGAAGAAGGAAACACAGAAGAGTTAGCGATCATGCAGGCAGAAGGATATGGTTTCCTTCAGGCTATTAAAGAATCTTTAGCTGGTGGAGATGAGGCTGCTGCGAACGAACTGGACAAAATCTACTCTCTGGAAACCGACCCAACTACAATTGATGCTGAGACAGTGAACGGTCTTTATACGAAAGCAATCAAAGGAAAAGTTCAAGGATATCATGAAAAAGTAGTAGAATCTCTTGAAGCTGGCGAAGTAGCTACAGCAAAGGTAGAAGCGATGGAAGGGAATATGTTCAGTAAAATGCTGGAAGTGAACATTAAGAACCAACTTGGAGAAGAGAAATCACAAGAGCTGTTTGATCTTTCTCAAAAATGGTTTGAAGCGATTTCTTCTGAAAAAGCAGATGAAGCGAAAAAGCATAGTGAAGCTATTCTTAACATCCTGAATCAATTATAATATAGTGTATAGAGGCTGGCCCTATGTTGGGGTCAGTCTCTATTTGTAAGTAATTCTTATTCTCCATGCACTATTGTGCTAAACTAAACCTATTGTCTAAAAGTCAAGAGAGTGTGATGAAAGTGAAAATAGTGATTACAGGTGGTGCGGGATTTATCGGGATGCACCTGACAAAAAGGCTTCTCAAAGTGGGTCATCAGGTTTCAATCATTGATTGTTTCCATACCTATTATTCAGCTCATCGAAAGAAACAGCATTTGAAAGAGATTCAATTCCCTCCTGGGGATTTATACGAAGTTGATCTAGTAGATCGTGACAAGACTAGAGCGATCATCAATGAATTAAAGCCTGACGCGGTCATCCATTTAGCCGCTTTGCCAGGGGTGGCCTATTCATTGGAAGAGCCGCTGAAATATGTGGATTTTGATATTAAAGCCACGATCAATATAATAGAGGCTTGTGGAGAAGCGGGAGTCAAACGCTTTTTGTTCGCTTCATCATCCTCTGTGTATGGAGATAAACCGGGAGTGCCGTTAAAGGAAGAGGATGCAGATGGTATGACCATTTCTCCGTACGCTGCTTCGAAGTGGAGTGCAGAAAGCTTCTGCCATATGTACGCACATATGTATGATATGCATGTGAACATCCTTCGTTTCTTTACTGTGTATGGACCATGGGGAAGACCGGATATGGCGATTCCTAAATTCATATCGAAACTTCTGAAAAACGAATCCATCTCCATTTTTGGTAATGATAGTGGACGGGACTATACGTATATTGATGATGTCATCCAAGGAATTGAATTAACCTTACAAAAGGGGAAAATGGGAGAAACCTACAATATTGGAAGTGGACGGGTAGTGAAAATGACTGCGTTATTGGCGATTCTTCATCACCATTTCCCTGAAATGAACGTAAACTATGATACTTATCGACTCGGGGACGTTTTTTCTACTCATTCGGATATTTCAAAGGCTCAATTTCACTTGGGATATTCTCCAATCACCACCATTGAAGAGGGAATAGGAAATACCATTCTGTGGGCAAAGCAAAATGAAAAGCATTTATAAGTCTCTTAAGTACTTTATCGGATTCGGAATCCTTTGCTATTTTATATGGTTCATTGCAACAGGGTGGGACCATGAGCAGTTTAAACGGCTTTTATACCAGCTGATTCTTCATCCTGTCATGGTGATTTCGGGTATGGTCATTTATGGTTCCTCTTTCTATTTAAAAGGGATAGCCACGAAAAAACTTCTAAATGATAAAATCAAGCTTACCAGTGCCATGTATGGTCTTTGGTACAGCTTGGCACTCAATCATCTGCTCCCCATCAAAGGCGGGGATGTTCTCCGTTCGTATATTCTGTATGAAAGAGAAGGATTATCTAAATCAGCTTCTGCTCAATCTGTTATTATAGTAAGGCTGATGGATATTCTTTCACTCTGTCTACTCGTATCATTGGGGATATCATATGTAGCATTAGAAAACCCACTATCAACAGATGTCATTTTAGTTGTTGGAGGAATCATCTTTTTAGTGATAGGATTGATCTCTTATTACAAACGTCAATTTCTCTATCAGCAATGGAATGTCATGCTCTCTCTCATAAAGGGGAGGGGATTTTTCTATGCTTTTTTCCTTGTTTTCATCAGTTGGATTTTGGAAGCGGCCCTGTTGTTGTCTGTTTGCATCGCAACGAATACAGGAATCTCCACCTTTCAGGGTATATGGGTGAATAGCCTAACCATTCTCGGTCAGGTCTTTCAAGTTACACCCGGTGGGCTTGCGAATTATGAAACAATCATGGCTTTTGGCCTTAATCAATTCTCAATAATGATGGAAACAGGTATTACCATCGCAGTTCTGACACATGGGATCAAATTCATATTCTCTTATTCTGTTGGACTGTATGCGCTGGTGAAGTATCCTATTTCACTGACACTCATTAAAAAGTTAAGTAAAAGAAAAGGAGGGGCATGAAGTGAAAAGCGCCTCTAAGTTTGAAAAGGTAGCGGCACGCTGCTGGAATTTATTAAATGAAGGAAAACCCTTCACACCCATTTTTACTGTAGGGACGATGCTTCTCTTTCATCTTGGTGATTTTGCCTCGTTACCTTTTTGGGTGAATTTCACGATTAGTTTAGCGATCACCCTTCCACTTTTTATATTATTTTTTGTTTATGATTTCCCATTGTTTTTAAGGAACTACTTATGGCTGCCGATTGTGGCTTACTTAATCATTGGATGGGATTGGAATCTCGGGTTATCCCTGTTAGGAATCGGTCTTTACTTTTTCTTCACGATCTTATTCTGGGGAACATTATATTATCACTTACGCATTGGAACGTCGTGGCTGAACTTCACAAGGTTCTGGAAGCTCGTACTGAAAAACAGTGACTCTACAAGTGGAAATGCCCAGGAGCAGCTTCCTAAATTTCTATTATTGCTGGCTTACTGGCAGTACACGTACTCGCTCCTCGATACAAGCCAGCAGCTGCCAATCGTTCAGTTCTTAAGCTTCTTTGGGGGTCTTTTGGTTTTCACATTCATTCTTCACCGTTATTTATTCGATTGGAAGCCAAAGATGTATGAAGAATATGCAAAAGAGGCGGAAGATTGGAAAGAAGATCGGGCAGATCGTGTAGTGGTCATTGTGGTGGACGGAATGAGGAAGGAACGCTTTCAAGAAGCAGAAACCCCGTTTTTGGATTCCCTCAAGGCAGAAGGAACAGAATTCTCCAACATGGAGACGGTATATCCTGCCCGCACGGTTGTCTGTTTTTCATCCATGTTCACAGGGACGTATCCGTATGAACACGGGATCACCTCGAATATGGTGTGGAAGCTGGGGATTAAAGTCGAAAGCATTTTTGACTCTTTACGAAAAGTGGGAAAGAAGGGAAGGCTTTTAGGGGTTGCCCATCTGGTCGATTCCATGGGGTCTGACGTGGATACGTTCACAGCCGTCATGCATAACGACAAAGCGGATCCGACAATCATGAAAAAAGCCAAACATATCATGAAAGAACAAGATCCAGATTTATTCATCGTACAAATGATCGGGACCGATCAAACCGGACATAGTCGCGGGGTTTTATACGACGAGTATTTGCAAAAGATAAAAGAAGCAGATCGATTGATTGAAGACTTTGTCCAATGGATGACCGATGAAGGCAAGATGGAAAATACAACATTATTTATCTGTGCCGATCATGGACAGGCTGATGGAATCGGGGGTCATGGGCATCTTGATGAAGGAGAACGATTCGTTCCATTTATCATGCATGGACCTAATATCCATAAGGGTCGCAAGGTAGAGTCAAAGCATAGTCTTGTTTCCATGGCCAGTACCATCGCTCATATTCTGGGAGCACCATACCCGAGCCATGCACGTGGACCTGTATTAGAAGAAGCATTTAGAAGAAAGGAAGAACACCGTGAATAAACAGAAGGTTGTTGTTTTTTTGCCTGCTTATAACGAAGAAGAAACCATCGGGGATGTCATCCGTGACATTCCCAGAGAGTTTCATCCTGATGTTCAGGTGGAAGTACTGGTCGTGAATGATGGGTCGACCGATGACACCGTAAAGGTTGCAGAAGAAGCAGGAGCAGACTATATCGTACATATGGAACGTAATTCAGGCTTAGGGGCGGCAGTAAGAAGAGGGTTAAAGGAATCGCTGCTTGCAGGAGCGGATATTGGTGTCATGATTGATGCGGATGGAGAGTATCCTGCATCTCAAATTCCTGAGCTGTTAGAGCCGATCTTCACGAATCAGTCAGACTATACAATGGGATCCCGCTTTAAGGGGACCATCGACGGGATGAGAATCCATCGCCGCATCGGCAATTATTGTTTTACCTTATTACAATGTGTGTTGCTGAGAACCTGGATCTATGATGGTCAATCAGGGATGAGGGCATTCTCTAAACAAGTAATGGAACATGCCGAAATCATTCATGACTATAATTATGCTCAAGTGGTGACTCTAAATATCATGCGTAAAGGTTTCAGAATGACGGAAGTTCCAATTGAATATAGAGTTCGGACGAAGGGACAATCCTTCATCAAGTTCAAAGCCTATATGTTTAATGTGCTTCCGGCGATCGTAAAAGAAATGAAGCGGCCTGTTGAAAAAGTGGATATAGATTATAATGTTCACAAAATTTCTGCAACATCCATTGAGGGCCTTTAAAATCGTATTGACAAGTATAATGATAATCATTATCATTGAAAATACAGGAGGATTTCCATATGAAAAAAAGCCTTTTTTTTAGTCTTTCATTGATATTTATTCTCAATTACATATTTATCCCGTCGCAGGCGTCTGCTTATTCTTATGGGGATCCAGGAGAAGAGAAAATCGCTGAAGCGTATAAAGAGCTGGAAAACAGCTTAAAGAGTGATGACTGGGATAACGCAAAGAAAATATATGATTCGTATGAAAAGGATTTTGAACTATATTTTTCAAAGGTCCAGCCCGATATAAACAAAGCTTTCGAGGAAAAAGACAAGGATCTTTTATTAGAAAGCTGGAGAGCAGCATTGATGCTCAATATTGAAAGAAGACTGCATTTTGCTCAAGATCAATTCGACGATTATGGTCAGGCGAAACTTCTCCTTGCTAAAGCAAGAGGCACTTTTAATGTATTGGAACCATTTGTTGTTGAAGAAAAAAGCCAGGAAGAGGCAGATAAGATTTATGCTTCATTTGATTCTGCGTTAAATTCCTTGGGAAATCCCGGGTTGTTCGGCATTGGAAGCAAAGATAATGATCCCGAAGCTTTCGATAAAGAAGTAGAGTCGATTATCAAAGGACTTCGACCGTTATTTCCGATTCCTTCTGAGAAAGCCGATGAGAGTCATTTAAACGAAGAGAATCTTGGATTTTTAGATGGAATGGGAGAAGGGGGAAGCTCAAGCTTCTGGCTCTATTTCTCACTGGCACTGATTTTGATTCTTATTGTACTTATTACAATCAATAAACGTAAAAATAAACAGTAGTTCCGGGGTATCAAAGGGGGAAACAAAGTGGATTTTCAAGCATTTTTGATTACACTGAGAGAGTCTTTAGAAGCCATTCTGATTGTAGGGTTGATTCTTTCTTATCTTACAAGATTAAAAGCAGACAAATATAAGAAATGGGTTTATGTAGGAGTGTTGCTTGCACTTGTATCCAGTTTTTTAGTCGCTTTACTGTTCCAGGTCGTCCTGACAGGGTTCTCGAGTTTTGGAGCTGAAGTTTACTTGAAGGTGGGGATCATGTTTGCATCCGTTTTCCTGCTGACTCATATGGTTGGCTGGATGAGAAAGCAGTCCAAAGGGATCAACACGGAAATGGAAAAGAAGATCAATGCGGCCTTAACGGCAGGCAGCGTATCAGCGATGATCATTCACTCATACTTGATCGTCCTTCGTGAAGGTGTCGAAACCGTGTTTTTTTTCGCTGCCATCAGTGGAGGGGACGTTACGAAAGTATTCACAAGCTACGGAGCGCTTAGTGGATTATTACTTGCCATGGTTCTTGGATATGCGTTCTTCTCAGGTGCCATGAAATTCAAGTTGAAAACGTTCTTTAATGTGACAGGTTTGCTGATCATGTTCATCGCAGCCGGGTTACTTGTCCAAGGAGTAGGGATTCTTCAGGATCTTGGAATCATGGGCTCTTTATATACAACAGCAGAAGGGAAACCCGCTGAAGTATATAATCTTGTGGAAATTATGCCTGAGCACTTTCAAGATGAGCTTCACTATGAGAGAGACACAGGTAATGAGGTTCTGATCAGCGGTCAAGTTGGTCTGTTCATGGCGGCAATGTTCGGCTATAGCCACAACCCGACGATTGAACAGGTGCTTGCCTATTGGTTCTACTTCGGATTCGTATTCTTATGGATATACTTAATCCGAACGGATAAACTCATTAACCCTTTTAAACGAAAGTCCGTGCCTGCCGGGATGGAACAACAAAAAAAGACAATCAAAAAATCCGATGATGTGAATTCAATAAATGCTTAAATCCCCCTCAACCAACTCATGATTGGAAACCATTCTTAGAAAGCCTTACAATAGGCTAAGAAGGTTTTCAAACTGAGTTGGTTTTTATTTGGAGAGAAACAGGAGAAAAACAATGATCAATAAACATTTAAATAAATGGATGATAAGTATACTGGTTGTTTTCAGCCTATTCTTTATATACAGACTTATATTGCTTCCCCCTTATGCTTCAAGCTGGGACGAAGTCGATTATGCTCTGGGAGTCATCGAATTTGATTTATTGAAGATGCAGCCCCATTTTCCAGGGTACCCTTTTTTTATTTTCGGGGGAATGATGGTTCATTCTTTTATTGATGACGCAGTCCTATCCCTTCAGCTTTTTAATACGATTTTGCTTGTTAGCTCGATTCTTCCTGTTTATTGGCTATTTTGCCATTACCTAGAGAGAAAAAAAGCCATCATTGCTACGCTTTTATTATTTTCCCTTTCTTACCCGAGTGCGATGACTGTTCAAGCTATGAGTGAAGGTGCTGCTATCCCGGTATTATGGTGGTACTTATGGAGTCTCCACCGTGCTGTCATACTGAAGACGAAGGATGCGGCTGTTCTTCCCATTCTTCTATTTGCCATCTTGATGGGTATCCGATTATCCTATATCGGCTTTGGTGCGGGGCTCCTCTACTATTGGTTTGTGTTTTGGAAGGAGAGCGGCAACGGTTCAGAAAAAGTGAAAACCACCGCTTTTCATCTGACTCTACTCATACTTTCTCAAGGGGTGTGGCTATCGTCACTGGCGGCCAATGCAGGAAGCCTCAAGACCCTGCTACAGATTGCCTTTGGATTCACAGACGGACACTTTACTGAATGGGGAGGAACGGTAGAGTCGAATACAGGATTTTTTGAAAGGTTATGGAACTATATATTTATCAATATAGGCTGGAACGGATTATTTACACAATCGCTTTCTATTACAGTCATCACGGCGCTTCTATTTTTATTAAGTGTGAAAATTACCGGTAAGTGGACTAAACCTGGTGCAGGCACTATATTACTCCTGATTGCACTCAGCTCCTATTTTATCTGGGGATTATTTGCACAAAATATTGATAAACCGAGACATATTCTGCCTTTGGCCATATTATTAGGGTTTTTCATGTTAATAGGATGGATGAAAGAGCTCAATATAATGAAGGTCATCACCCTAAGCCTGTGGTTTATTTTGCATATAGGAACGAGTGTGGGCGTGTTGACCGATTATCACTCTTCTGCACCCGCCGTCTACAAAACAGAGTCATATTTCACAGAACAAAATGAGGAAAGTCCGATTGTGGTGTACACATGGGAAGAAACAAGAGTATTCTCCTATCTGGATGCACCTTACTCACATAAGCGGGTGTTAACCTACTCTCAATTCCTTCAGGACATTCAGCATACGAATAAAGAGATCTACCTGACCGGAGCAGTGGTTAAAGGATTCAAACAACAGGGTATTGAAAACCTTGATGAAAAAATAGAAAAAGTCCAAGTATTCCATTCACAGGAGCTATTCGATCCTGTTTATTCAACCATTACCATCTATAAATGGGCAGACAAGAAGGGAGAGAGACGATGAACACTACCATTACGAATAAATTAGCTCTATTACCGGATCAGCCCGGATGTTATTTAATGAAAGACAGGCAAGGTACGATTATTTATGTTGGGAAAGCAAAAGTATTGAAGAATCGTGTGCGCTCTTATTTCACCGGCTCTCATGATGCCAAGACTCAACGGCTTGTAGGTGAAATTGAGGACTTCGAATACATCATGACCTCATCTGATCTGGAAGCCCTCGTGCTTGAAATGAACCTGATCAAAAAATATGACCCTAAATACAATGTCATGTTAAAGGATGATAAAAGCTATCCGTTTATCAAGTTAACGAACGAGAGACACCCAAGACTTATTACGACCCGCAAAGTCCAAAGGGGGAAAGGCAGGTACTTTGGTCCGTATCCTAACGCGGGAGCCGCTAATGAAACGAAAAAGCTCCTGGATCGTCTGTATCCGTTACGAAAATGCACTACCCTTCCTGATCGGGCCTGTTTGTACTATCATATGGGTCAATGTCTGGCTCCTTGTATCAAAGAAGTAAGCAAAGACACATATAGACAAATGACTGACGAAATTTCAAGGTTCCTGAATGGCGGATACAAAGAGATCAAGAATCAATTAACGGTGAAAATGAATGAAGCAGCAGAGAATCTGGAATTTGAGAGAGCGAAGGAATTTCGTGATCAAATCCTTCACATTGAAGCGACAATGGAAAAGCAAAAGATGACCACGACCGATTTCACTGATCGGGATGTGTTCGGATACTCCGTTGATAAAGGCTGGATGTGTGTACAGGTATTCTTTGTGCGTCAAGGAAAGCTCATTGAACGGGATGTGTCACTCTTCCCACTCTACAATGAACCCGAGGATGAATTTCTGACTTTCTTGGGTCAGTTTTATTCGAAAGCCAATCATTTTAAGCCAAAGGAAATATTTTTGCCTGAGGAGATTGATGAAGAATTGGCGGCTAAGCTGATAGAGGTGAAAATCACCAAACCTAAACGGGGAAAGAAGAAAGAGTTGGTCAAGCTTGCCGAAAAGAATGCGAAACAGGCACTTGAAGAAAAGTTCGCCCTGATTGAAAGAGATGAAGAAAGGACGATCAAGGCGATAGAACGTCTCGGGGAGCATATGGGCATTTATACTCCTTTCCGGATCGAAGCATTTGATAACTCTAATATTCAAGGTTCGGACCCTGTGTCTGCGATGATCGTATTCCTCGATGGGAAACCTGCGAAGAAAGAGTATCGAAAGTATAAGATTAAAACCGTGAAAGGCCCTGATGATTATGAATCCATGCGAGAGGTTGTACGCAGAAGGTATTCGAGAGTTTTAAAAGATGGTCTTCCCTTACCGGATCTCATTATCATCGATGGGGGGAAAGGGCAGATCGAAGCGGCGAGGGATGTCATTGAGAATGAGTTGGGATTGGATATCCCGCTTG
Source organism: Rossellomorea aquimaris (assembly GCF_035590735.1). Classification (NCBI taxonomy): domain Bacteria; kingdom Bacillati; phylum Bacillota; class Bacilli; order Caryophanales; family Bacillaceae; genus Rossellomorea; species Rossellomorea aquimaris. The sequence continues at coordinate 3,208,527 of NZ_CP141595.1, read as the reverse complement.
GCGGCCTTGCAAAAGACGATAAGCATCAGACATCGGAACTGCTGTATGGGAATCCATTGCAAATCGTCCCTCTTGAAAAGAGAAGCCAGGAATTCTACTTGCTGCAGCGGATCCAGGATGAAGTCCACCGATTTGCCATCACTTTCCACAGACAGCTGAGAGGAAAAAGCGCCTTCCAGTCTACCCTTGATGACATTGACGGCATCGGACCGAAACGGAAGAAGCAGCTTTTAAAACACTTTGGATCCATGAAGAAAATGAAAGAAGCAACGGTGGAGGAGTTTATTGAGATAGGGATTCCGGAAGCCGTGGCTAAGGTATTGGCTGAGAAGTTGAAGTAGGTAATAGTAAAACAAGTAAGAATGTGTTTTCTTTTGATTGGGCTTATATTTAAAAGAGTGTTGTTTTTATAATGGTTTTGTTTCGAAGTAACTTGTTGACTATGATAGTTGATTGGAGCGGAAGGTGCTCTACTCCTGCGGGAATAGCGTGAAAGTCCGAAAAGCGGAGGGGCTTTGCCCAGGGGCGACAAGCATAAGACGAGTCTGCCGGAAAGGCGCTCTTTGCCTTTTTGGCAGAGTTGGCTTATGACCTCGAGCCCCTAAGCCCTGGAGCTAGGCAGTTGAGACCCCGCAGGGCGAAGCCCGAGGAGGCTCAACTAACGCCTCGTGGAAAGCGAGCACCTGTAGCGGAAATCAACCACTACTCGCTCCTACTAACTATTAATAAGGTTTACGACGTGAAACAAAAAAATGAATTTTATTTTGAATTGTGCATTGAATCACAATTTTTTGTATGCTATAATTAACGAAAATTTATAACATTATCACTTTTTAAAGTGGTGATAGAGGTGCGAGCTTCAATAGTACAGGTAAAGAGGAGTATGAGCTCTGTTGAGATGCCTGGAAAGGGGAGATTCGCCGAAGTGGTTTTGGTCTCATGCTGATTCCGCTGGTTCTACGTTTAAGAAATGTAGGATTGTCAAGATGATTCAATCTTGGAGAGCTATCTCACAATGCCCATGAACCTATTTAGTTTGTTCTGCTGTATGTTCATAAAGCAATGAGATATTATTCTCATTGCTTTTTTTATTATCCAGCGCAGGTGATGTACCTGTTCCATGAACGTTTAGGATGATTGTGATTGTACTCTTCACCATCAAAAAATGAGTCTTAACGATGCACTCAATTAGAAAGAGGGAGAAGCTGTGAGTATTATTGTTCAAAAATTCGGTGGGACTTCAGTAGGTTCTGTGGAAAGAATTCAAAATGTTGCGTCAAGAATCGCAGAAGAAAAAGAAAGAGGAAATGATGTTGTGGTCGTGGTATCCGCCATGGGGAAAACGACGGATACACTCGTTGGATTGGCAAGGGAAATTACATCACAACCAAGTAAGAGAGAAATGGATATGCTTCTTTCTACAGGAGAGCAGGTCACCATTTCGCTCCTCACGATGGCCCTGATTCAATCCGGACACGATGCCATTTCATTCACAGGCTGGCAGGCCGGGATCGAGACGGAATCCGTTCACAGCAATGCGAGGATCACCAATATTCACACTGAAAAGATGTTGAGTCACCTTCAATCGGGAAGAGTGGTGATCGTAGCGGGATTCCAAGGGATGACTGAAGCGGGGGAAATTACAACTCTCGGTCGTGGAGGATCGGATACAACCGCCGTTGCGATTGCGGCTGCCCTGAAAGCAGAGCGCTGTGATATTTATACAGATGTAGACGGGGTATACACAACGGACCCGCGTTATATAAAAGGAGCAAGGAAATTACCGTCCATTTCATATGATGAAATGTTGGAACTCGCTAATTTAGGGGCTGGAGTCCTGCATCCACGGGCAGTGGAATTTGCCAAGAATTATCAAATTCCGTTAGAGGTCAGATCCAGTATTGAGAAAATTGAAGGAACGTATATTGAGGAGGAAGCAAGCATGGAACAAAACCTGATCGTGAGAGGCGTGGCATTTGAAGGTGAAATCACCCGTGTAACTGTATTTGGACTAGGAAACGCATTAACGGGACTATCTTCAGTGTTTACGACCTTAGCCAAAAATCACCTGAATGTGGATATTATCATTCAAAGCCAGACCGATCACAATACGACCAATTTATCATTCTCTATTAAAGAACAAGATCTGGAGGAAACCCTTGCTGTTCTGGAACGAAACAAAGAGCCATTAGGCTTCACCCATGTTGAGCATGAAAGTGAGCTTGCAAAAGTATCGATCGTTGGCTCCGGTATGATTTCAAATCCAGGGGTTGCAGCGGAAATGTTCGAAGTTTTAGCTCAAAACGACATCGTGGTGAAAATGGTCAGCACCTCTGAAATCAAAGTATCTGCTGTCGTAGACGAGAAAAATATGCAAAAAGCAGCAGGCGTCCTACATACTGCATTTAACCTGGACGCGGTGAAGATGGAAGAAATCACGTTATAATACTAAAGGTGCAGAGCGGGACAAGTGAAAAAGGGTTGCCCCGTCAAGGGCAACCCTTTATTAGAGTATGAAAAGGATGTCGGTAAGGACTATTCTACTTTATCTTTCTCGTCCCATCTTACAATCACTTTCACTGAATGACTCCGTTTATGTAGTTCGTCGGCAGCTTCTGCCACACATTTCTTTTGTAACTGTACTTGTTCTGCTAGAAAACCCGTTTCCAGTTTGAATGATACATCCGACTTTAAGGCAAGGCGTCGTTCCAACACCGGTCCGCTTATTTCAAAGGTCATCTCATTCTTTTTTTGTTCCAGCAGTGCAAGAGTTCCCCAGCCGGCTTCAGCGAAGAACGATATCAGTTCCTCTGATGACTGAAGGGGGAATTTCCGGGAGAGCTGTTTTCCACCCCAGTATAATATATCCGGGGTATGCTTCCCTAAAATTTCTGGAATCAATATGTCACGTAACATTTCATATCCGAAAATTGGAACGGACGGTTGATGCACTTCTTCTTTTTTCTGTTCCAAGTAAATCCCCTCTTTCTATAAAACTATTATATACATGAAAAGGGGATTTATCATCCCATACCTAGAAAAATGACCTTGGGATATTTTGGTGATATAACTTTTATTTAATATTTATTTGAATTTTCGAACATTTAACAGGGAAATGCCTCATCTTTTCTGTTATCAATATATTAAAAATATTTTTGCGGTATTGTCGAAATTATGTATACGTTTTCTTGACGCTTCCACTCCTTGGGAGTAAAATGAACATGTCACATTATTGTTACAATATAAAATATGTATCGTCGTCTAGTCATTCTTATAAATGCATTAGAAAACGAATTCATATTTTATCATTAAGGGGGGTAAATCATGGCTGGAAATCGAGAATTTAATTATCGCAGGCTTCATTCATTGCTAGGTGTTATTCCAGTTGGATTATTTTTAACACAACATTTAGTCGTGAACCATTTTGCCACTGGCGGGGAAGAATCATTTAACCAGGCGGCACACTTCATGGAAAGTCTACCTTTCCGTTATATCCTTGAAATTTTTATCATCTTCCTTCCATTGTATTTCCATGCAATCTACGGAATTTACATTGCATTCACTTCTAAGAACAATGCAAGTAAGTTTGGCTATTTCCGTAACTGGATGTTTTTACTTCAACGTGTGTCTGGAGTAATCACATTTATTTTTGTTACATGGCATGTATGGGAAACAAGAGTAGCAGCAGCATTTGGGGCTGAAGTGAACTTTCAAATGATGGAAAACATCTTATCTAATCCATTTATGCTAGGGTTTTATGTACTGGGTGTTCTTTCAACGATCTTCCACTTTGCGAATGGTTTATGGTCATTCTGCGTGAGCTGGGGAATTACAGTTTCACCTCGTTCTCAATTAATTGCTACATATGTTACGATCGGAATCTTTGTAGCGTTATCGGTTGTCGGTATGCGTGCAATTTTTGCCTTCGTATAAGAAGAATAGATACAAGTCTAATAGATTAAATAAGTGCTCTCGAAGTATGGTAGGAAAAGGAGTGAGTCACGATGAGTAAAGGCAAAATCATCGTTGTCGGTGGCGGTTTAGCCGGCCTGATGGCCACAATTAAAGCAGCAGAAAAAGGAACGCAAGTAGATTTATTCTCACTGGTACCCGTTAAGCGTTCTCACTCTGTATGTGCACAAGGTGGTATTAACGGAGCCGTTAATACCAAGGGAGAAGGAGACTCTCCTTGGGAACATTTTGATGATACAGTATATGGTGGGGATTTCTTAGCAAACCAACCGCCTGTTAAAGCAATGACTGAAGCTGCACCGGGGATTATTCATTTACTCGATCGTATGGGAGTCATGTTTAATCGTACACCGGAAGGATTACTGGATTTCCGCCGTTTCGGTGGAACGCAGCATCATAGAACGGCTTTCGCTGGTGCTACGACTGGTCAACAATTATTGTATGCGTTGGACGAGCAGGTTCGTCGTCATGAAGTAGCAGGGCTTGTGAATAAGTTCGAAGGCTGGGAATTCCTTGGCGTCGTGGTGGATGACGAAGGAGTGGCAAGAGGAATCGTTGCTCAAAACCTTCAAACGATGGAAATTAAATCGTTCGCAGCGGATGCAGTGATCATGGCAACTGGAGGACCCGGGATTATCTTCGGTAAATCCACAAACTCTGTTATCAATACAGGTTCAGCTGCGTCGATCGTATACCAACAAGGTGCTTACTATGCAAATGGTGAGTTCATTCAAATTCACCCGACAGCCATTCCAGGGGATGATAAGCTTCGCCTCATGAGTGAATCGGCCCGTGGTGAAGGTGGACGAGTCTGGACATATAAAGATGGTAAGCCATGGTACTTCCTTGAAGAGAAGTATCCCGCTTACGGAAACCTTGTACCCCGTGATATCGCTACACGTGAAATCTTTGATGTGTGCGTAAACCAAAAGCTTGGTATTAACGGTGAAAACATGGTTTACCTGGATCTATCTCATAAAGATTCAAAAGAGCTTGATATTAAGCTTGGCGGAATCATTGAAATCTATGAGAAGTTCATGGGTGATGACCCACGTAAAGTACCAATGAAAATCTTCCCTGCTGTTCACTATTCAATGGGTGGACTATGGGTGGATTATGATCAAATGACCAATATCCCTGGTTTATTCGCTGCTGGTGAGTGTGATTATTCTCAGCACGGAGGTAACCGTTTAGGAGCGAACTCTTTACTATCCGCTATATATGGTGGTATGGTTGCAGGTCCTAATGCTATTAAATATATTGCAGGGCTTGAGAAAACAGTTGAATCCGTTCCTTCTTCTCTATTCGATCGTTATGTTAAACAGGAAGAAGAAAAATGGAACAACATCATGTCCATGAATGGGACTGAGAATGCTTATGTCATTCATAAAGAACTTGGTGAGTGGATGACGGATAACGTGACCGTTGTACGTCATAACGATAAGCTGAAACAGACAGATGAAAAGATCCAGGAGTTAATGGAACGTTACCAAAACATCAATATCAATGACACGGCTAAATGGAGCAACCAAGGGGCAACATTCACCCGTCAATTGTGGAACATGCTGCAACTGGCCCGTGTCATTACAATCGGTGCTTTAAATCGTAACGAGAGCCGTGGAGCTCACTATAAACCTGACTTCCCTGAACGTAATGATGAAGAATTCCTGAAAACAACGATGGCTAAATACAATGCTGCAACGAATTCTCCTGAATTCCATTACGAAGAAGTAGATACTTCACTGATTGCACCACGTAAGCGTGACTATTCTAAGAAAAAAGGGGGAAATAAATGATGAGTGAAAACAAAAGAGTCCGTTTTATCATTACTCGTCAAGATGGCCCGGAAACAGCCCCTTTCCAAGAAGAGTTCGAGCTTGATTACCGTCCGAATATGAACGTTATTTCTGCACTAATGGAAATCCGTCGTAATCCGGTCAATGCAAAAGGGGAACAAACTACTCCGATTAACTGGGATATGAACTGTTTGGAAGAAGTATGTGGAGCTTGTTCAATGGTGATCAATGGGAAACCAAGACAGTCTTGTACCGCTTTAGTTGATCAATTGGAACAACCGATCCGCTTGGAGCCTATGCGTACATTCCCTGTTGTTCGTGACCTGCAGGTAGACCGCAGTCGCATGTTCGACAGCTTAAAGAAAGTAAAAGCATGGATTCCGATTGATGGAACATACGATCTTGGTCCCGGACCGCGTATGCCGGAGAAAAAACGTCAATGGGCGTATGAATTATCTAAATGTATGACATGTGGTGTTTGTTTGGAAGCATGTCCTAACGTAAACAGTAAATCGGACTTCATCGGTCCTGCTCCATTATCACAGGTCCGTTTGTTCAATGCCCATCCAACGGGTGCCATGAACCAGGATGAGCGTCTTGAATCGATCATGGGCGATGGTGGCCTTGCAAACTGCGGGAACTCTCAAAACTGTGTTCAATCATGTCCAAAGGGGATTCCTCTAACGACTTCGATTGCAGCACTGAACAGAGAGACCACTTTCCAAATGTTTAAAAACTTCTTCGGAAGCGACCACATGGTTGATTGATTATAAACATCTAAAGCACTTTCCTTCGGGGGAGTGCTTTTTTTGTCCTTTATAGGTTTCTTATTTTTCAGAAAAAGATTATAATAAATAATGAATCGTCATTCATTTTCTTATTCTGAATTCATTTACCAAAAGGAGGAGCCAATTTGAAACATTTTACATACATTGAAGATATAGAAACATGGCAAAAAGAATTTTCGTTTTCAATCCATATAAAGGTTCGGTTTTCAGAGACTGATATGTTTGGACATATGAACAATACAATTCCATTCACTTATTTCGAAGAAGCTAGAATCGAATTTTTTAAACACAAAGGGTTTATGCAAAACTGGGTAAAACCTGAACATGATACGATTCCTGTCGTTGCAGATTTACAATGTGATTTTGTCAAACAAGTATTCTTCGACGAACAGCTGAAGGTTTGTGTAAAGGCGAATAGTGTGGGGAAATCTTCAGTGGATTTACACTATATGGGTCTGAATGAAAAAGAAGAGGTTTGCTTTACAGGTAGAGGAACCATGGTCCAAATATCAAAACAGACTGGAAAAGGTGTCCCATGGACGGAAGAAATGAAGGCGAAGCTTGACTGCAAAATGGCGGTTTCTTAGCCCATTGTAGTGTGTTATAAAAACCTTGCCCATTTTTCATTTAACTTCCTCCTCTATGTCACTCTAAACCCTCCCTTCACATATGATATTCTGACGACCAACAATACCCATCCCCGCGGTTTAAAGCTGGCGAAGGCAAGGAGGGTTACCATAATTGAAGGACAATGATTTTACACACAAACCGTTGCTCACCAAAAGAGAAAAAGAAGTATTCGAACTGTTAGTTCAAGACAAAACAACTAAAGAAATTGCTAGTGATCTATTTATTAGCGAGAAAACAGTTCGGAATCATATTTCCAACGCCATGCAAAAGCTTGGAGTGAAGGGGCGATCTCAAGCTGTTGTAGAGCTTCTTCGCATGGGGGAACTCAAGCTTTAAATGTAAGGGACTGATTCTAATGGCAAACAATTAACGGGTCTTCCGCGGATACCTATTAATGTTTGAATGAGAGTCAGTCTCTTTTAGTTCTGGACCATTTGCGAACTTGGCTTGAATTTTTACAAAAAAAGAGCGAAAATGCTAGTAGGGGAAGTCTAGGCTGAAAGAAAGGTCACTTAGGTCCCATTATATAATAGAAGCTAAAACAGGAATCTTATGTGATCGATTCCCGTTTTCAATAAGGAGTACATATCCGGTTTCTGATTTTAAAAGGAGAGTAATCATGACGAATTCTAAAGAAATCATTGGAGAATTACAAGTTGTTGCAGATATAGAAAAAGACTTGCGCTACATATCATCGATCATTAAGCAAAAAGGAAGGGAAATATTAAGTCAGTACACCATCACTCCGCCGCAATTCATCGCACTGCAGTGGTTATTTGAATACGGTGATATGACCATTGGTGATCTTTCGAATAAAATGTACCTTGCCTGCAGTACCACAACCGATCTCGTGGATAGAATGGAGAAAAATCAGTTGGTGGAACGCGTGAAGGATGAAAATGATCGCAGGGTCGTCAGGATCCATATGCTAAAAGAGGGCGAAAGAATTATTGAAGAAGTCATCAATAAAAGGCAAAATTATTTACAGAGTGTCCTGACGGATTTCTCCGAACAAGAAGTGTTACTATTAAAAGATAATTTAGCAAAGCTTCATCAAGAAATGAAACCAGAATGAGGGAATAACGTGATTCAACCAATTGGCATCATTGATTCTGGGGTTGGGGGGCTTACCGTTGCCAGGGAAGTGATGCGTCAGTTACCGAAAGAGACCATTTACTATCTTGGAGACACAGCCCGTTGTCCCTACGGACCCAGAACAGCTCAAGAAGTGAAAACATTCACATGGGAAATGACCCAATATCTAATGCAATATGATATGAAGATGCTGATCATCGCATGTAATACCGCCACTGCGGTTGTGCTGGATGAAATCCAAACCCATTTGGACATCCCGGTTATAGGCGTCATTCACCCTGGGGCCAGAGCGGCGATCAAGCATACTCATAATAAGAGAATCGGTGTTCTTGGAACAGTGGGCACGATTAATAGCGGGGCCTATGTAGAGGCGCTCCACTCCCTGCACGGTAGCTTGGATGTCACGTCACTCGCCTGCCCGAAATTTGTCCCTTTAGTAGAGAGTGGAGAATACAATAGCTCCATGGCGGATGAAATAGTAGAAGAGACTCTCCGCCCTATTAAAGATACGGATATTGATACACTGATTCTGGGGTGCACACACTACCCGCTGTTACAGCCTAAGATCAAAGCCTACATGGGCCCTGAGATCAGTGTGATAAGCTCTGGAGATGAGACGGCACGGGAAGTAAGTACGATTCTTGATTATTATAATCTCCTGTACAGGGGAGTACAAAAGCCTGAACACCGCTTTTTCAACACCGGGTCCTCGGCCATCTTTTCACGCATTGCCTCCGATTGGCTGACAGTTGGAGAAGTGAAAGCAGAAACCATTCGATTACAGGATTAGTATCTTGTGATCGGATGGTTTTTTATTTTAAAAAGTTTCGGTCTATTTTATTGAACGGGCTCGTATACATGTTAGTACAAACTGTCTTTTAGGAGGTTTCCCAATGGCAAAAAAAGCAAAGGTGTCAATTGCTGTAACGGTTTTAGCTTCTTCTGTATATCTTTCAGGTTGTGGATTACTTAGTTTCGGTGATAATAAAGAGAAAATCGATCCTCCTCAAGACCTATCCTACTTAAAAGAAGGGGAGAAAGTGGATACGGCTAAAGGAGAAGACGCAGAAAAAGAAGTGAGCAAGGAAGAAGCAAATGCTGAAACGGTCATGACAGAGCTTTATCTTATCGATAAAAATGGGTATGTTGTCTCACAGTCACTGCCGCTTCCTGGCGAAGAAAGTGTGGCTAAACAAGCTCTTGAGTACCTGGTCGTAAATGGACCGGTTCAAAATGTGCTGCCGAATGGTTTTAGAGCCGTGCTTCCGGCGGATACGCAAGTGACGGTCGATATTAAAGACGGAACGGCCATTGCCGATTTCTCTCCGGAGTTCAATAACTACCAGCCTGAAGATGAGCAGAAAATTCTACAATCCGTCACGTGGACGCTTACTCAATTTGATTCAGTTGAAAAAGTAGAGCTTCGTGTGAACGGATATCCACTGACTGAAATGCCTGTTAACGGAACACCGATTGATGAAAAAGGATTAACGAGAAAAGTCGGTATTAACGTGGATACTTCCGGTGTGGTGGATCCTACGAGCACGAAACCATTAACGGTGTATTATGTGTCTCAAACGGATGATAAAACGTATTACGTTCCTGTTACCAAACGCGTCAGCTCAAATTCAGTGGATGAAGTCACTGCAGTTGTGAAAGAGTTGATTGATGGGCCGGGATATTCCTCTGCACTTGCAAGTGATTTTACAGGTGCCAAACTATTAGACGATCCGAAGCTTGAAGACGGAACTGTTACATTGAACTTTAACGAAGCGGTCTATGGAAGCCTTGAAGAAAAAATGGTGTCTGAACATATGTTAAATTCTCTCGTTCTTTCTTTGACAGAACAAAAAGGAATTAAAGGAGTCTCTGTTTTAGTGAATGGTGAAGCAACGGTAGTGTCTAAAGACGGCGAAACCATCACCGAACCAGTGACAAGACCAGAAAATGTGAATTCAATTAGTTTTTAAATAACTATTTTTTGATATACTATTATAGAAGTACCTGAAAAGAGGTTGGCATAATGCCGCCTCTTCTATTTTTGATTAGACCGATTTTACATAACGTAAGAAAATACAGGAGGTAATGATATGAGAACAGATGGTAGAGAAAAGAATCAATTGCGGAATATTGAGATCGAGACAGATTATGTGAAGCATCCTGAAGGCTCCGTCCTAATAACGGTTGGAGAAACGAAGGTCATTTGTAATGCCAGCATCGAAGAACGAGTGCCTCCTTTTATGAGAAACAGTGGTAAAGGGTGGATCACGGCTGAATATTCCATGCTGCCAAGAGCAACGGAAACAAGAAACATTCGTGAATCTTCTAAAGGGAAGGTTTCAGGAAGAACAATGGAAATTCAACGTCTTATTGGAAGAGCGTTAAGATCTGTTGTCGATTTGGACGCGTTAGGAGAACGTACAATCTGGATCGATTGTGATGTCATTCAAGCAGACGGCGGGACAAGAACGGCTTCGATCACGGGAGCTTTCGTTGCCACGGCAATGGCAGTGGCTAAGCTTCAAGACAGCAAAAAAATATCTTCTTTTCCACTGAAAAGTTTCTTGGCAGCCACAAGTGTGGGGATTGTTGAAGAGCACGGGGCGGTTCTTGATTTGAATTATATTGAAGATAGCAGCGCTTTGGTGGATATGAACATCATCATGACGGGTGAAGGCGAATTTGTAGAGCTGCAGGGAACAGGGGAAGAAGCAACCTTTACGATGGACCAATTGAAGCAACTGTTAAAACTTGGACAAGAAGGAATCCACGAGCTATTCCAAATTCAACAGCAATCATTAGGGGAAATAGTAAAAAGATTTCAATAAAGGGATGAGACTGTAAATGACAAAACGAGTGATCATAGCCACGAAAAACAGGGGAAAAGCAAAAGAGTTTCAACATATGTTTGCTCCATACGGGTATGAGGTACAAACATTACTAGACCTTCCTCACATTGAGGATGTTGAAGAAACCGGTGAAACATTTGAGGAAAATGCCATATTGAAGGCCGAGACGGTTGCTCGGGAATTAGGGGTATTGGTGATAGCAGATGATTCAGGTTTGGCCATCGATGCCCTGGAAGGTCGCCCGGGAGTGTATTCTGCACGCTATGTCGGTGAAGAAAAGAGTGACGAGGCGAATATGGATAAGGTATTAAGTGAACTTGCATCTGTTGAAGAATCCGACCGGACCGCACGTTTTCACTGTGTTTTAGCGATTGCCGGGCCAAATAGGGAAACAAGCACCGTTACAGGAACATGCGAAGGTATGATTCTGCAAGAAAAGAGAGGGACAAATGGGTTTGGCTACGATCCGATCTTCTACGTTCCTGCTCTTGGAAAATCCTTGGCTGAACTAACTCAAGAAGAGAAGAGTCAAATCAGCCATCGTGGAAATGCATTAAAAAAACTTAAAAACATAATCTCAGACTTTATTTAAAGGGTGAGCGGAATGAAACTATTGGTTGTAAGTGATAGTCACGGTTCAAAAGAAGAGCTATTAGAGCTATCGGAGAAATATCATTCTACCGTAGATGCCATGGTACACTGCGGAGATTCTGAATTAAGTGCAGATGATCCCGCATTATCCCCCTACCTTGTTGTGGGGGGAAACTGTGATATGGATGCCAGGCTACCCGACGACCTTATTGAAAAGGTAGAGGGCAGTTCAATCATGGTGACGCACGGTCATCTGTATGGAATTAAAATGTCACTGATGAAGCTGCGTTATAAAGCTGAAGAAGTTGGAGCGCAATTTGTTTTCTTTGGCCATTCACACACACTTGGTGCAGAATTGATAAATGGCACATTGTTCTTGAATCCGGGAAGCATTCTTTTGCCAAGAGGCAGGAAAGAACGAACCTACGCATTAGTAGATTCAAATGACCAGGACATAAAGGTGACATACTTAACTCATGATCATGTAGTTCTGGACGAATTGACTCAATCCTTTCAATTGTAAAATCATTGTGAGAACCTGTCACGGCGGGTTCTCTCCCTTTATTCCAGATAGAAAAAACGATCCCGGAAAATTAAATAAAACTTTTTTTGAAAATCTGTTGACTTATTGATGCTATGTGAATATAATAAATATTGTCCTTAAAAAACAAATCACGTCCCAGTAGCTCAGCAGGATAGAGCAACGGCCTTCTAAGCCGTCGGTCGGGAGTTCGAATCTCTCCTGGGACGCCATAAATCCTACATACACAAAGCTTACCTATAAAGGGTAGGCTTTTTTTGTTATCCAAAAGATATCGTGCTAAACTAAAGGCAACTAAAAAGTATAGGCAGGTACGTTTTATGACTAAGGGAAACCATGAAGGAAAAGGAAAAATTGTCCAGTTTCCAGGATTGAAGGATCGTTTGCTGGAAAAGGGTGTTCAGGCACTTGAGAAAGGAGAGGTTCATGAATCCTCTCAGTTGCTCACGCAAGCTTATGAATTAGAACCTGATAATCCCGATATTAATACTGCACTCGTACTATCTCTTTATGAAAGCAAGCAGTACGATAAAGCCAGATACATATGTAAAGAGATGCTCCTTGAAGGGATCGGGGACTACTTTGAAGTCGTTGATATGTATTTGATGATTCTCATCCAGCTTCATCAGCACAGGGAAGTGGTCGACACGATCAATGCCCTGTTTGATGAAAAAGAAGTGCCCTTTGAAAAGGAGGAACATTTCAAGAAGCTTCTCCAATTCAGTGAAAAAGTAGTGAACGGAAAAGCGTCAATTCCTGAAGAAGAAGCATCAGAAGAGGATCAATCGTCGATCTTATCCGGGAAGAGCTTGGAGGAACAGACGTTGATTGTGGCACAGCTGGTTCAACGTAACATTCAACCGTTCATCGGGGAGTTGCAAGCGGTTTTAAAGGATTCAGGCGCCCATCCATTTCTGCAAACGATGATTTTAAATGTTTTAAGGGAACATGGAATGGATAAAGAAGTAGAGGTAGCGAAGTTCGGGGTGGAGGAGCAGGTGTCTCCTGCTGCTTTGGCAGATGTGTTCGAGTCTGATTTCTTTAAGATGGTCACAGACTCATTGGACGATCTTCTGGCCCAAACGAACCCTACGCTATTTCAGCACGCTCAAGAATTACTGAAAAGGCATACCTTCCTTCTCTATCCTTTTACACTAGAGGAGGAACCGAAAGCAATCGCTTCGGTGTATGCATACTACACGGCAGGGATGTTTGCCGATGCAATCCTTGAAGAAGAGTTAAAAGACCAGGTTGAAAACACACAATCTCAGTGGATTCTAACAAGACTTAAGGAACTAGAGGAAATTTCCTCTCCTAATATTTAAATGCTCTCTGTTGAAAGACAGTGGCTGTATGTTATAATGTAATGGTTGTAATGTAAAAGTTTTTCATATATTTACGATGATAGTGCTAGATTCATACGGGACTATCTACTACTATGCGTAAAAATACAAGATCAATTATAGATTGTTGGAGGGAACAGTATGTCTGCAAAATGGGAAAAGCAAGAAGGAAACCAAGGAGTACTTACAATTGAAGTTGAAGCTGCAAAAGTAAACGAAGGTTTGGATGCAGCATTCAAAAAAGTTGTAAAACAAGTTAACGTACCAGGATTCCGTAAAGGGAAAATGCCTCGTGGAATGTTCGAAAAACGTTTTGGTGTTGAATCACTTTACCAAGACGCTTTAGATTTCATCTTACCTGAAGCGTATGCGAAAGCAATCGAAGAAACTGGAATCGATCCAATCGACCGTCCGGAAATCGATGTTGAGCAAATGGAAAAAGGCAAAGAGCTTATCTTCACTGCTAAAGTACAAGTGAAACCAGAAGTGAAGCTTGGAGAATACAAAGGTCTTGAAGTAGAGAAAATGGAAACAGAAGTAACAGCTGAAGATGTAGAAGCTGAACTTACTTCACTTCAAGAAAAACAAGCTGAGCTAGCTGTAAAAGAAGAAGGAAAAGCTGAAGAAGGCGACACTGTAACAATGGATTTCGAAGGATTCGTTGACGGTGAAGCATTCGAAGGCGGCCAAGCTGAGAACTACTCTCTTGAATTAGGTTCAGGTCAATTCATCCCAGGTTTCGAAGAGCAATTAATCGGTGTTGCATCTGGTGAAGAGAAAGAAGTAGAAGTTAACTTCCCTGAAGAATACCATGCAGCTGAACTTGCTGGTAAACCTGCTACATTCAAAGTGAAAGTTCACGAAATCAAAGCGAAAGAACTTCCAGCATTAGATGACGAGTTCGCTAAAGACGCTGACGAAGAAGTTGAAACGCTTGCTGAACTTAAAGAAAAGATCGAAAAACGTCTTCAAGAGTCTAAAAAGAACGAAGCTGAAACAGCCGTTCGTGAAACACTTGTAAATAAAGCTTCTGACAATGCTGAAGTTGAAATTCCAGAAGTAATGGTGAAGGCTGAAGTAGACCGCATGATGCAGGAATTCGAACAACGTCTACAAATGCAAGGTATGAACCTTGACCTATACTTCCAATTCTCTGGTCAATCAGAAGAAGATCTTCGCAGTCAAATGACAGAAGATGCTGGTAAACGCGTTCGCACAAATCTAACACTTGAAGCAATCGCTGCAGCTGAAAATCTTGAAGTAACTGACGAAGAAGCAGAAGAAGAAGTTAACAAAATGGCTGAACAATACAACATGTCTGCTGACAACATCAAACAAGCTCTAGGCGGCCTTGACACTCTTAAAGCTGACCTTAAAGTACGTAAAGCAGTAGAATTCCTTGTTGAAAACAGCAAAACTGTAGCATAATAAAAATAGCAAACAAGGCGCGATTTCTTCGTGCCTTGTTTTGTACAATGAACGGGCATATTACACCGTATTTTGGCTCATTCGTGTGAAACGAACGTTTCACTCGCTTTTCAGCAGAGCTGAAAAGTTGCCACAGAAACAAAAAACGAGTTTGCTCCAGGCGTTTTTTGTTTCTGTGGCAAAATGAGCCAAAATACTATACTCTATCTAATAAGAAACTTTTCCCATCAAACAAGAATAAGAACCACTATTTTTGGAAAAAGCTTATTAAACGGGGTTGCATTATTTTTCACCAGGAACATACATAATTAGATTTCTTACATTACCTGACTTCAATTGGACAAGATACTAACTAGCAATGTAAAATATTTGCTAAAATGCGTGTTACATAATAAGATGATTCTTAAGAATCGTATCAATTTCTTTACGAACATATAATATGATAAAATGCAGTACATAACTTTAGGTAATGGGATGTAAGAAATCGTTCGTTTATTGAAAACAGAGCACGATTTTATGAAGTTTTAACTAAGGGGTGAAAATCATTGTTTAAATTTAATGATGAAAAAGGACAACTAAAATGTTCTTTTTGCGGAAAAACACAAGACCAAGTTCGTAAACTAGTCGCTGGACCAGGTGTGTATATCTGTGATGAATGTATCGAACTTTGCACAGAAATCGTAGAAGAAGAGCTTGGTACGGAAGAAGAAGTGGAATTCAAAGATGTTCCGAAACCTCGTGAAATTCGGGAAATCCTGGACGAATACGTAATCGGGCAGGACCAGGCAAAGAAATCTCTGGCTGTAGCCGTTTACAACCACTACAAGCGTATCAACTCGAGCAGTAAAGTCGATGACGTTGAACTGTCCAAGAGTAATATTGCGATGATCGGGCCGACAGGTAGCGGTAAAACATTACTGGCTCAAACACTTGCTCGTATTCTTAACGTTCCTTTCGCCATTGCTGATGCCACTTCATTAACTGAAGCTGGTTACGTAGGGGAAGACGTAGAGAATATTCTATTGAAATTAATCCAGGCAGCTGATTACGATGTAGAAAAAGCTGAAAAAGGAATCATCTACATCGATGAAATCGATAAAGTAGCACGTAAATCTGAAAATCCATCGATCACGAGAGACGTTTCAGGTGAAGGTGTTCAACAGGCACTTCTGAAAATTCTTGAAGGTACGGTAGCAAGCGTTCCTCCACAAGGTGGTCGTAAGCATCCTCATCAGGAATTCATCCAAATCGATACGTCCAATGTACTATTCATTTGTGGTGGAGCATTCGATGGAATCGAGCAAATCATTAAACGCCGTTTAGGTCAAAAGGTGATTGGTTTCGGTTCTGATCCTAAGAACGCAGAAGTAAAAGAAGACAAATCCCTTCTTTCTAAAGTTGTACCTGAAGATCTATTGAAGTTTGGATTAATTCCAGAATTCATCGGTCGTTTACCTGTGATTTCAAGCCTTGAGCCTCTTGATGAAGAAGCACTTGTTGAAATCCTGACAAAGCCAAAAAATGCGTTAGTAAAACAATACCAAAAAATGCTTGAATTAGATGATGTGGAGCTTGAGTTCACTGAAGATGCTCTGCTTGAAATCTCTAAAAAAGCAATCGAGCGCAAAACGGGTGCCCGCGGACTACGTTCAATCATCGAAACCATGATGCTGGATGTAATGTTCGATCTTCCTTCCCGTGATGATATTAAAAAATGTATCATTACGAAAGAAACGATCCTTGAAGATGCGGCTCCACATCTAATGCTCGAAGATGGAACCATGATCGACCCGAACGAAGAAAAAACATCAGCCTAACAGCTTAAAGTAAAGCCAAGAATGATTATTCATTCTTGGCTTTTTTTACGGTTTAAGATTAAAATACTATGCAATGCGCAAAGCTTGTTGTTGATATTAACATAATCTCTGCCAAGGCTCTGTCAATTAGTGTGTGCTGGATGGTGAGGGGATATCAGTGATAGAGATTAAAGGTGTGCAGGAAAAACTAACTAACGGAAAAAAGAATTCAGCTTCCTTTAAAAAGTTGTTTGCTAAAGGTTTTTTATTATTAAATATTTCCTTAAAAGAGACATTCTCAGAAAGTTGATTGGAACGGAGGGTGCTCGACTCCTGCGGGAATAGCGTGAAAGTTGAGACCCCACAGGGCAAAGCCCGAGGAGGCTCAACTCACGCCCCGCGGAAAGCGAGCACCTGGAGTGGAAATCAACCATTACATGCTTAGTAGCAATTAAAAATAACCACATATTTCTTTTTTTTACTCCTTTATTGAGCCATTTAGTTTGAGAATTTTTTTGTTTATTCCCACAGGGTCAAGGAGATACTAACCGATAACAACTTGTATCTACTTGGAGGGAGACGAATGAGCTTTACTAGCATCGCTTTGTTTATCCAATTATTCTTCGGAATCATCATTGGATTGTATTTCTGGAACCTATTGAAAAATCAGCGAACGCAAAAAGTTTCCATTGATCGTGAATCAAAAAAAGAAATGGAAGAGTTACGAAAGATGAGATCCATTTCATTAACTGAACCTCTTGCAGAAAAAGTAAGACCATCAAGCTTTGAAGATATTGTTGGCCAAGAAGATGGAATTAAAGCCTTGAAAGCAGCATTGTGCAGTCCGAACCCTCAGCATGTGATCATCTATGGTCCGCCTGGAGTCGGAAAAACCGCAGCTGCCCGGCTGGTCCTGGAAGAAGCCAAGAAGAATATTAAATCTCCTTTTAAACCTGCCGCTGTTTTTGTTGAACTGGATGCCACAACCGCACGTTTCGATGAACGGGGAATTGCCGATCCTTTGATTGGGTCTGTCCATGATCCGATCTATCAAGGAGCGGGAGCCATGGGACAAGCAGGGATTCCCCAGCCGAAGCAAGGGGCTGTAACGAATGCCCATGGAGGAGTATTGTTCATTGATGAAATAGGAGAATTGCATCCTATCCAAATGAATAAATTATTAAAAGTACTTGAAGATCGCAGAGTGTTTCTTGAAAGTGCCTACTATAATGAAGAGAATCATCAAATCCCTACCCACATACATGATATTTTCAAAAATGGCCTTCCGGCAGATTTCCGTTTAATCGGGGCGACCACCCGTACCCCAAGTGAAATCCCGCCGGCCATTCGCTCGAGATGTATGGAAGTTTTCTTCAGAGAGCTTGAGCATGATGAAGTGAAAAAAGTAGCTGCCAGGGCCGTTGAAAAAGTAGAGATGACGATTAGTGACAAGGGCCTTGAAACGCTTGCCTCCTATGCTCGTAATGGACGTGAAGCAGTTAATATGGTCCAGATTGCGGCTGGAGTGGCCATTACAGAAAACAGAAAAGAAATCTTTGATCATGAACTCGAGTGGATCATCCAATCCAGTCAGCTTTCTCCCCGCTATCAGAAAAAAATCAATGAACAAGCAACGATCGGTCTAGTAAATGGGTTAGCCGTAACAGGCCCTAATACGGGTTCATTACTCGAGATTGAAGTAACGGTTATCCCTGCAACGGATAAAGGACTGATCAATGTGACGGGAATTGTGGAAGAAGAAAGCATTGGGGACCGTAGTAAATCAGTCCGAAGAAAAAGCATGGCGAAAGGCTCCATCGAAAATGTGATTACGGTGCTTCGTTCCATGGGAGTACCTGCTGATCAATATGATATTCATGTGAATTTTCCTGGTGGAGTCCCTGTAGACGGACCTTCTGCCGGAATCGCTATGGCACTTGGCATCTACTCTGCCATTTATCGTATCCCGGTGAAACATACCATTGCTGTTACCGGTGAGATCAGTATCCACGGTCTCGTGAAACCAGTCGGGGGCGTGACCGCGAAAGTGAAGGGCGCGAAATTGGCTGGTGCCACTATAGCGATCATCCCTTATGATAACCAGCAAGCCATGTTAAGTGAAATTGAAGGGATTGAAGTGATCCCGGTGAAACAGCTTAAAGAAGTATTGGATCTTGCTCTTATGAAGGAAACGCCACAGCAAACTGATCTCATAACAGAACAAAATAAGAAAAGTGTATAGACTGTTGACCGATTCGGGTCTATCCGAATCGGTTTGTTTTTGAATCGAAGAGAAAATGGAATAAGCGATAAACGGATTGAATAAAGTTGTAAATACCTATTTAATAGACACTACCTAGTAAATAAGTTAGAATTGTACAAAGACTTAGAGCAAAATTCGGAGGTGTTATATGTGGCAAATCAAAATAATTTAACGGTTCCCCTCCTTCCATTAAGAGGCTTACTTGTGTATCCAACAATGGTCTTACATTTAGATGTTGGACGTGAGCGCTCCGTACAAGCTTTAGAAAAAGCAATGATGGATGATCATTTAATTTTCTTAACCACTCAAAGAGATATGAATATAGATGAGCCAGCACAAGAAGATTTTTACGAAATGGGAACTCTTACAAAGGTAAAGCAGATGCTTAAATTACCGAATGGAACGATCAGAGTTCTGGTTGAAGGTTTAAACAGGGCGTCTATTGAAACATTCACTGAGCAAAAAGACTTTTATGAAGTGGAAATTAAGGAATTCAAAGATTCCGAAGTGAAAGAATCAGAAACAGACGCTTTAATGAGGACGTTATTGAATTATTTCGAACAATACATAAAGCTATCCAAAAAAGTTTCAGCAGAAACGTATTCCACTGTTTCAGATATTGAAGAGCCGGGAAGACTTGCGGATATCGTCGCATCCCATCTTCCGTTGAAAATGAAAGAAAAGCAAAACGTTCTTGAAACACTGGATATTAAAAAGCGGCTTCAAATGGTGATAGAGACCATAAACAATGAAAAAGAAGTGCTTAGCCTTGAGAAGAAAATCGGGCAGCGTGTGAAGCGTTCAATGGAAAGAACCCAAAAAGAGTACTATTTACGGGAACAAATGAAAGCCATTCAAAAAGAATTAGGCGACAAAGAAGGAAAAACCGGTGAAATTGAAGATTTAACGTCTAAGATTGAACAAGCTGATATGCCGGAGGACGTAGAAAGAACCGTATTGAAAGAGTTAGCACGCTATGAGAAAGTGCCATCAAGCTCTGCTGAAAGCTCTGTTATACGTAATTACATTGAATGGCTTGTATCCCTGCCTTGGTCGACTGAAACAGAAGATCAATTGGATATCAAGCGTTCTGAACATATATTAAACCGGGATCACTATGGCCTTGAAAAGGTAAAAGAAAGAGTGCTTGAATACTTGGCTGTTCAACAGTTAACACGATCCCTTAAAGGACCTATCCTGTGTCTTGCCGGACCTCCGGGTGTCGGGAAAACGAGCTTAGCCCGCTCGGTGGCTGAATCACTGGGTCGAAACTTTGTCCGGATTTCCCTTGGGGGCGTCAGGGATGAGTCAGAGATCAGAGGTCACAGGCGTACGTATGTGGGTGCGATGCCTGGCAGAATCATTCGGGGCATGAAAAAAGCAGGTACCATCAACCCTGTCTTCCTCCTTGATGAAATTGACAAAATGTCAAGTGACTTCAGAGGTGATCCTTCTTCTGCAATGCTTGAGGTGCTTGATCCAGAGCAGAACTCGAACTTCAGTGATCACTATATTGAAGAAACGTATGATTTATCGAAGGTCATGTTCATCGCAACGGCGAATGATTTATCGACCATTCCAGGACCACTCCGTGACAGAATGGAGATCATTACGATTGCTGGTTATACAGAGCTTGAAAAATTAAATATCGCGAAGCATCATTTATTAGATAAGCAGATCAAAGATCATGGCTTAAACAAATCCAAGCTTCAAGTCAGGGATGAGGCGATTGTCGACATTGTTCGCTATTACACAAGAGAAGCAGGGGTGAGAAGTTTAGAACGCCACCTTGCAGCCCTTTGTAGAAAAACGGCGAAGATCATTGTCTCTGGTGAGAAGAAGCGAGTCGTGATTACGTCCAGTAATATTGAAGAGTTCCTGGGGAAGAAAAAGTTCCGTTATGGTCAAGCAGAAGTAGAAAACCAAATCGGAGTTTCAACAGGCCTTGCTTACACAACCGTTGGCGGAGATACTTTGCAGATCGAGGTATCCTTAGCCCCTGGTAAAGGGAAGCTCGTGCTGACAGGTAAATTGGGAGATGTCATGAAGGAGTCCGCTCAGACGGCATTTAGTTATGTTCGTTCGAAAGCGAAAGACCTTGGGATCGACGAGTCATTCCACGAGAAACATGATATACACATCCACGTTCCGGAAGGAGCAGTCCCAAAAGACGGCCCTTCAGCAGGGATTACAATAACAACGGCACTCGTATCAGCACTGACAGGTAAATACGTCAATCGTGAAGTGGGAATGACAGGTGAAATGACTCTGAGAGGAAGAGTACTTCCAATCGGAGGAGTGAAAGAAAAAACATTAAGCGCTCATCGTGCTGGAATTAAAACGATTATCCTTCCGAAAGATAATGAAAAGGATATTGACGATATTCCTGAAAGTGTAAGGGGAGAATTAACGTTCATCCTTGTATCCCATATCGATGAAGTCTTAGAGAAAGCATTAGTAGGTGAAAAGAAGTGAAAGTAAATCAAGTTGAGCTAGTCATCAGTGCAGTCAGGCCTGAACAATATCCTGGCGATATCCTTCCTGAGTTTGCCTTAGCGGGACGCTCCAACGTAGGGAAATCCTCATTCATCAATAAAATGATCGGTCGTAAGAGCATGGCAAGGATTTCATCCAAGCCGGGTAAAACCCAGACGCTGAACTTCTACAAAATAGAAGAAACCCTCTATTATGTGGACGTACCCGGTTACGGTTTTGCCAAAGTATCCAAAACGGAACGGGAAGCATGGGGAAAGATGATTGAAACTTACATCACCTCCCGTGAGCAGCTAAGGGCGGTCATCCTGATCGTGGACCTCCGTCATGCACCGACCAATGATGATGTGATGATGTACGATTTCCTCAAGCATCACGAGCTTCCTTGTATCGTCATCGCCACCAAAGCGGATAAGATCCCGAAAGGCAAATGGCAGAAGCACCTTAAAGTAACAAGAGAAACACTGAATATGGACAAAGAAGACGATCTCATCATGTTCTCTTCCGAAACAGGCCTTGGAAAAGACAAAGCCTGGGACGCCATCAAGTCGTACTATAAATAAGCCTTATAAAGAACTGATTTCCACATAAGTGGAGATCAGTTCTTTTTATTACTAAATAATGACAACACCAATCTAGCTTAAAAGTAGTATAAAAGAGGGTCTACCGAAGTCCGTATAAGGTTTATTGGCCTATATCATCAAAGCATATGAAAGGAAATAAAAGGATAGAGACGTATATGTACCTGTAACCGAGCTGAATCCAGTTCATCCACTAAAATGGATAATTATAAGCTATGGAAGCTATATTTGAATTTTGAGAATTTTCTCTTTTGTTGATAAAATTATGAAAGATTAAAAATATTACAAGCTACATAAGGGGGACTCTAGCCAGTGAAGAATTGGAAAAGCCTAGTCTTGTTAGTCATTTCTGTGCTTCTTCTATCAGCCTGCGGTGACAAAGCCACTACGGAAAATGGTGCGAAGTTAGTAGAGGAAGGCAAATTCATTTATGCAGCTTCAGGTGAATTTAAGCCATTCAGTGTAACAAATAATGATGGAACCATGTCAGGTTTCGATATTGAAGTGGCAGAAGCCGTTGCGAAAGAAATGGGTCTTGAACCTGAACAGAAGAAATTTAAGTTTGCGGGAATTGTAGAAGGAGTGAAATCGGGTCGTTTTGATGCGGCGGTTGCCAGCCATACGATCACGGATGAACGCTTGAAGGAAGTAGACTTCTCAACTCCTTATTATTATTCCGGCCCACAGATTTTCGTTCGTCCGGACAGTAGTGTAGAAACGCTTGATGACCTGGAAGGAATGGAGATTGCCGTTTCAAAGGGATCTACTTATGCAGAGACTGCCCAGGAAGTAACGGACAATATTCAACAATATGATAGTGACGTCGTCGCATTGGAAGCATTAAATAAGGGCAAGCATGATGCCGTTATCACCGACTTCATTACAGGGAAAGAAGCGATCGCTGCTGATTTGAATATCGAAGCGCGTGAGCTGATCGGCCGTAGTGAGCAAGCCATCGCTGTAAGCAAAGAGAACGAAGCGTTACTGGATGAAGTCAATAAAGCTCTAGAAACATTAAGAGAAGACGGTACACTCAAGAAAATCAGTGAAAAGTATTTCAATACAGACATCACATCAGATCCTGAAGAAGAGTAAAGGCAGCATGACACAGAGCGAATGTGCTTCTATGCGCATTCGCTTTTTGTCCGTTATTTACACGGATTGAATAGACTGGAGGGAAGTTCATGCACTTTTTTGAAACCTTAACAAGTACATATGATGTTTTTCTTAAAGGGATGTTATTAACATTCCAATTAACCTTTGTATCTGTTCTTATTGCGATTGTGATTGGATTGTTTTTCGCATTTCTCAAAATTTCCGGAATCAAGCCATTGGAACTTTTAGCGGATTTATATATTTTCGTCGTACGTGGAACACCATTGATTGTTCAAATCTTTATTTTCTACTTCGGATTAACTTCATTAAATATCTCAGGCTTCTGGTCTGTCGTGATGGGCCTTGCTTTCCATAATGGTGCCTATATCGCCGAGATTTTCCGTGGAGCCATTCAATCCATTGATAAAGGACAAATGGAAGCGGGCCGGTCCCTCGGGATGTCTCTTGGCTTATCCATGAGGAGGATCATTCTTCCACAGGCATTCAGACGTGCCCTGCCGCCACTGGGTAATCAGTTCATCATTGCATTAAAGGATTCATCTCTTGCATCATTCATAGGGATGTTCGAATTGTTCAGTGTGGCAACGACGCTTGGTTCCAACAACTTCGACTACATGACCTACCTGCTCGTTGTAGCGATCTATTATCTGGTACTGGTACTGGTATTCTCAACGATTGTCAATATTATAGAAAAACGGATGTCGGTTAGTGATTAATAAAGATGAGGGAGGGATGAGTGTGAGTCAGGAAATGATTAAAGTTGAAAAATTAAATAAATCCTTTGGTGATTTACATGTATTGAAGGACATTGATATCAGCGTAAAGGAAAGTGATGTGGTTTGCCTCATTGGAGCCAGTGGGTCAGGGAAGAGTACATTGCTCCGCTGCTTAAACTTCCTGGAACTGAAAGACAATGGAAAGGTTGTCATCGAGGGCGATGAAGTCAACCAGGATACACATGATTTAAATAAAATCCGTCAAAAAGTAGGGATGGTGTTTCAACATTTCTACCTTTTCCCTCACAAGACGGTCCTGGAAAATGTGATGGAAGCACCTGTTTACGTAAAAGGTGTGCAAAAGGCCCAAGCAAAAAAGGATGCGAAAGAATTATTAAAGAAGGTTGGACTTGGGGATAAGGAAAATGTATATCCATCCAAGCTATCCGGTGGACAGAAACAGCGTGTGGCCATTGCAAGGGCACTTGCCATGAAGCCTGAAATTATGCTCTTCGATGAACCCACCTCTGCACTGGACCCTGAATTGGTCGGAGAGGTTTTGGCAACCATGAAGGAGCTTGCTTTAGAGGGGATGACGATGGTCGTCGTGACCCATGAAATGGGGTTTGCCCGCGAGGTTGCCGATTGGGTCGTGTATATGCACGATGGCAGGATCGTGGAAGTGGGACCTCCCCAGGAATTATTCAACGCTCCAAAAGAGCAGCGGACGAGAGAATTTCTGGATTCAGTTCTATAATGGTACGTACAAAAAGCCCGGAGTGAATTTCCGGGCTTTTATTATTTTTTCTTTATAAATAATAAGTAGACGCCGATTCCAATAATGATAATCGGCCAGAATTCCCATGCAGTCTCCACATTTCCTCCTATGAAGCCAAACCATCCCACCACTTTGTCATAGAATAAGAGAATGATAGAAAGGGTTAAAAAGAGCACCCCTTGAAATAGTCCTGCTCTCGTTTTCTGGTACCTGAGCAGAAAACCCAATGCAATGATCAGAATGAAAGTCCCCATGTGATCCGGCCAGATTTCGAGTTTGTTGACAACATGAAAGTGGAGACCGAATCCAACGAGGATCGTACCCGGTAATATGGCTTCATAATCTCTCCCTCCATATCCTTGTCCGAGAAAAGCCAGTCCAACAATCATCAATAATGTCGGCCATGTGAAAAACTCCTGAAACAGGACAATGTTCGCTTGTTGTAAGTAAAAGTATGCTCCGAAGCCGATTAAAATCATTCCTGGGAAAATTCTTTGTTGTTGTCTCATACTCTTCCTCCCGTATCTTATTAATATATTAATACTTCTTTTCCGCAAAGATTGTTGTTTTTTTAACAAAAAGTCTGCTTTGGCTCTGTCAATTAGTATTTGCTCAATGGTGAGGGGAACTGCTTCGCTTTCCGCGGACGTTCGGCCGAGCCTCCTCAGCTTAGCCGAACGGGGTCTCGGCACGCCCGTTCTTCCGCAGGAGTCTACGCAGTTACCCTCACCATCTATAAGAGATTTTGGTGACAGAGCTAAAGGGTGTTAAAAGAAAATTTAGTAGAAAACAAAGTTCTTTTATCTTTTTAAAAAAATGCTCGCTACTCACCATTAATGAGTTTGTTTGCTAAAATTTTTGTATTTACTCATTTCTTTTAAGGATACATGCTCAGAAAGTTGATTCTCGCTGCAGGATGCTCGACTCCTGCGGGAATAGCTGGACAGTACGAAAAGCGGAGGGGCTTTGCCCAGGGGCGACAAGCATAAGAAGAGTCTGCCGGAAAGGCGCTCTTTGCCTTTTTGGCAGACTTGGCTTATGACCTCGAGCCCCTAAGCCCCGTAGCTGGACAGGTGAGACCCCGGAGGCTCACCGCCAGCCCCGCGGAAAGGGAGCATCCTGTCGCGGAAATCAACTACTACTTTCTACTCTACAATAGCAACAAACTTTACCAGAAGAGCTAATTAAAGTTAAGGTTTTAAATACTGTATTTTCAGGGAAAATAATACATAATAATAAAAATAAGCCCAGATGGCTCGACAAATAGGTGATAAACCTTTCCATTACTTGATTCTTTAAGCTTGTTTTGGTACCCTACATTAGTAGGGAATGTCGAAATATAAAAGATTTTTTTTAGAATTGAAAATGCTTTCATGTTCATTCTTTATTAATCTTAAATGTATATGAAGAAATGAATGTTTTGCAAGTACCGGAAGAAGCATGCCTTCTTACCTTTATAAATGTATCATACTTAGGTTTCAATTTCTGTTCACATTTTGGTGTCGGGAGCTTTTTAGGACATGTTATAATAAGAGTAATGATTTTAGTTGGGGGTGTAGTGCATAGCATGTATACAATAGTCGTTGGTTTGAATTACAAAACGGCCCCTGTTGAGATTCGTGAGCGTTTATCATTCAATGAAACTGATCTTCCTTTCGCTATGAAAGCCTTAAAGGAAAAGAAGAGCATTCTGGAAAATGTGATTGTTTCTACATGTAATAGAACGGAAGTCTATGCAGTAGTGGATCAGCTTCATACAGGTCGTTATTATATTAAAGATTTCTTATCTCAATGGTTCGATATAGATAAAGAGGAGTTCACGCCTTATCTGTTCATTTATGAACAAGAAGGAGCAGTCGAACACCTTTTTAAAGTTGCGTGCGGATTGAATTCAATGGTGTTGGGGGAAACCCAGATCCTCGGACAAATTCGTTCAAGCTTCCTGAATGCACAGGAGTCAGGAGCGACTGGTACAGTATTTAATCATCTGTTCAAGCAGGCAGTGACGGTAGCCAAAAAGGGTCACTCTGAAACAGATATTGGTTCCAATGCTGTGTCTGTCAGCTATGCAGCCGTTGAATTAGCTAAAAAAGTATTCGGCAGCCTGGAGAAAAAGCATGTTCTTATTCTTGGTGCCGGTAAAATGGGAGAACTAGCGATCCAAAACCTTCATGGCAGCGGAGCCACTAAAGTGACGGTCATTAATCGTACGTTTGAAAAGGCTCAAACCTTGGCAGACCGTTTCAGTGGTAATGCGAAAACACTGAAGGAGCTTCAATGTGCCCTTGTAGAGGCTGATATTATGATCAGTTCTACCGGTGCAAAGGATTTTGTCATAACAAAAGAGATGATGTCACATGTCGAAAGCATGAGAAAGGGCCGTCCTCTTTTCATGGTGGACATTGCGGTGCCTCGTGACCTGGATCCTTCCATCGGAGAATTAGAAAGTGTTTTCCTTTATGATATCGACGATTTAGAAGGCATCGTTCAAGCGAACCTGGCTGAGCGTAAGAAAGCCGCTGAGGAAATCGAAATCATGATTGAAGCTGAAATTGTAGCTTTTAAAGAGTGGTTGAATATGCTTGGGGTCGTTCCGGTTATTTCAGCACTGCGACAAAAAGCACTCTCCATACAAGCTGAAACGATGGAAAGCATCGAACGGAA
Source organism: Rossellomorea aquimaris (assembly GCF_035590735.1). Classification (NCBI taxonomy): domain Bacteria; kingdom Bacillati; phylum Bacillota; class Bacilli; order Caryophanales; family Bacillaceae; genus Rossellomorea; species Rossellomorea aquimaris. The sequence continues at coordinate 3,181,087 of NZ_CP141595.1, read as the reverse complement.
AATGCCTGACTTAACTGATCGTGAGAGAAAAGTGTTAAATAAGCATACGAAGAGTATCATCAATCAACTGTTGAAGGATCCGATCCTTCAGGCGAAGGAATTCGCCGGTCTTCCTGATGCTGAAGATAAACTGGATTTATTCATCAATATCTTTAATATTGAACAACAAGTGCAAGAGCAGAAACAAGTGAAAGCAGCCAATGAAAAGACTGAGAGCGATCTTAAGCTTGTACCACAACCTTCTTTTCAAGCATAAGTGAGGTTATTGTCTATGTTTGAACAAACGATGACTAGGCTGCACGAACTTATGATTGTTCTGTATGCTATTAGTATTCTCTTTTACTTTATAGATTTCTTAAACAAAAACCGGAAGGCGAATCTGTTTGCCTTCTGGTTACTTGCGATTGTTTGGATCCTTCAAACAATCTTTTTATTTCTATACATGATGAATACAGGCAGGTTTCCGGTCCTCACCATCTTTGAGGGACTTTATTTTTATGCCTGGGTCCTCATCACCCTGTCACTTGTCATCAATCGATTATTAAGAGTGGACTTTACGGTGTTCTTCACAAATGTACTGGGATTCATCATCATGGCGATCCATACGTTTGCACCGGTACAGGTAGAGTCACAGGCGATGGCAGAACAGCTCGTATCTGAACTATTGTTGATTCATATTACGATGGCCATCCTTTCATATGGAGCCTTTTCACTATCCTTTGTGTTTTCCCTGCTTTACCTCCTGCAATTTAAATTATTAAAGGAGAAAAAATGGGGACAAAGGTTATGGAGAATCAGTGATTTGTCCAAACTTGAGAAGATTTCCTATATATCGAACTCCATTGGTGTAGCCATGCTTCTATTGAGCTTGATACTGGGGCTGCAATGGGCATACATTAAACTGCCGGATTTCATTTGGTATGATCCGAAAATAGTAGGCTCATTCATTCTATTAATTTTATATAGTAGTTATTTGTATCTTCGCATTAAAAAAAATGTATTTGGTAAGTCATTAGCATTTCTTAATGTTGCAGCCTTTTTGATCATTTTAATTAACTTTTTCCTGGGCAGTAGGTTGTCTTCATTTCATTTCTGGTATTCATAAGTTTTCAGGAGGTCATTATGAGAAAAATCATTGTTGGATCAAGAAGAAGTAAATTAGCACTGACACAAACAAATTGGGTGATCAATCAGTTGAAAGCACTGGATCCCTCTTACGTATTCGAAGTGAAGGAAATCGTTACAAAAGGTGATCAGATCCTTGATGTCACCTTGTCAAAAGTCGGTGGAAAAGGCTTGTTTGTTAAAGAAATTGAGCAAGCGATGCTGGATAAAGAAATCGATATGGCCGTTCATAGTATGAAAGACATGCCTGCGGTTTTACCTGAAGGACTGACCATCGGATGTATACCGATTCGCGAGGATCACCGTGATGCTTTCATCAGTAAAAATCATGTGGCACTTAAAGATTTACCGGGTGGTGCAATCATAGGAACGAGCAGTCTGCGCAGAGGAGCACAGATTTTATCCGTTCGTCCAGATCTTGAAATCAAATGGATCCGTGGAAATATCGATACGCGCTTAACGAAGCTTAAAAATGAGGATTACGACGCGATCATCCTAGCAGCGGCAGGGTTATCACGTATGGGCTGGACATCAGATGTTGTAACGGAATTCCTTGATCCGGACCTTTGTCTGCCTGCAGTCGGACAAGGTGCGTTATCCATTGAATGCAGGGAAGATGATTCTGAGTTGCTTGAGCTTCTTCAGAAGTTTGCTTGTGTTGAGACGACTGAGACCGTTACGGCTGAAAGAGCGTTCCTTCATAAAATGGAAGGCGGATGTCAGGTGCCGATTGCTGGATTTGCCGAGCTGAAAGATAATGGGGACGTAGCTTTAACCGGGCTTGTAGCTTCACCTGATGGGAAAACGATTTATAAAGAATATATGGTGGGACAAAACCCTCAGCAAGTAGGGGAAAGAGTCGCTGAAAGCTTAACAGACCTGGGAGCTAAGGCTTTAATCGATCAGGTGAAAGAGGAGCTAGATCAATAATGAAGGGTAAAGGGCCTTTAGAAAACATAAAGGTTTTGATTACTCGCGGAAGTGAGGGATCCAGTGAAACGGCTTCCCTCATTGAAGACGTGGGAGGGGTTCCGATTGTGGCGCCGCTCCTTCATTTTCAACCTCATGAAGATGAGTGGGAAACGAATCTTCATACAACCATACATACGTACGAATGGATTATTTTCACCAGTAAAAATGGAGTGAGATTCTTTCTTCAAGCATTAAAACGATTACAGCTCGATTTATCTTCTTTTTCCGGGAAGTTTGCTGCAGTCGGAAGTAAAACGGAACACTATTGCAAGAAGAATGGAATCCCTGTTTCTTTCGTGCCTGAGCATTTTACAGGGGATGACTTTGCAGACGAATTCATTTCGAAGGTGAAGCCTTCAGGGGACGTCCTGATCCCAAAGGGGAACCTGGCAAGAAACGTCATTGCTTCAGAGCTCGCCTCTGCAGGGGTGTCCTGTCAGGAATGGATCGTCTATGAAACCGTCCTTCCAGAAGGGTGCATCGGTCAGTTGAAGGACATCATTGAAGAAGAGAAACCTGATATTATTACGTTTACCAGCTCATCAACCGTTCATCATTTTATGAAGGTGGTCGATCAGCACAGGCTTCATGATAAAATCCAGGATATACCCATTGCCTGCATTGGTCCCATTACAAGAAATACTGCTGAGCAGTACGGATTACATGTAAAAATCTGTCCAAGCATTTATACTGTAAATGAAATGGTAAACGAAATGAAAAAATTCATCACGAATAGATCATCACAATAATGCTTTATTTACTTAGGAGGTTTTCACATGAAAGATCTGCATTTTAATCGTCATCGCCGCCTGCGTCAATCAGATCATATGCGTGCGTTAGTAAGAGAAACTCATCTCAGAAAAGAAGATTTAATTTATCCACTGTTTGTAGTGGAAGGGGAAAATATTAAAAATGTCGTTCCTTCCATGCCAGGGGTTTTTCACATTTCCCTGGATAACTTAAAAGCAGAAATGGATGAAGTGGTTTCCTTAGGTATTAAATCCATTATTCTTTTCGGTGTTCCAGCTGAAAAAGATGAGACAGGAACACAAGCGTATCATGACCACGGAATCGTCCAAAGAGCAACCCGATTTGTGAAGGAACATTATCCTGAGCTTGTCGTCATTGCCGATACTTGTTTATGTCAATATACGAGCCACGGACATTGTGGAATCGTTAAAGATGGAAAAGTACTGAATGACCCTACGCTTGATCTATTAGCAAAAACGGCGGTCAGCCAGGCTGAAGCGGGAGCTGATATCATTGCTCCTTCGAATATGATGGATGGATTCGTTGCAGCGATCCGCCACGGATTAGACGCGGCGGGCTATCATGATGTGCCGATCATGTCATATGCCGTTAAGTACTCCTCAAGCTTCTATGGTCCATTCCGTGATGCAGCACACTCCACACCGCAATTTGGAGATCGCAGAACGTATCAGATGGACCCTGCGAATCGCCTCGAAGCGTTAAGAGAAGCACAGTCGGATATAGAAGAAGGCGCAGACTTCTTAATTGTCAAACCTGCCCTTTCCTATTTAGATATCATGCGGGAAGTGAAAGACCGTTTTAATGCGCCAGTTGTCGCTTATAATGTTAGTGGAGAGTACAGCATGGTGAAAGCAGCGGCTCAAAACGGCTGGGTAAACGAACAGGAAATCGTAATGGAAAAACTGACAAGCATGAAACGTGCGGGTGCAGACCTCATCATCACGTATTTTGCAAAAGATGTAGCGAATTGGTTATCCTAATTGGTGGAAAGTTCCTGTAAGGATGACGAAGAGATCACTAAAGGAGGAACCCGGAATGCGTTCATATGAGAAATCGAAGCAAGCGTTTAAAGAAGCAGTAAAACTGATGCCTGGCGGAGTGAACAGTCCTGTACGGGCATTCAAATCCGTAAAAATGGATCCTATTTTCATGGAAAGAGGAAAAGGAGCTAAAATTTACGATATCGATGGAAATGAATATATTGACTATGTTCTTTCCTGGGGACCACTCATTCTTGGTCACAGCAATGACCGTGTGGTGGAATCCATCAAAAAGGTAGCGGAAAACGGGACAAGCTTCGGTGCCCCGACAGAGATTGAAAACAAACTTGCCGAACTAGTTATTGAAAGAGTTCCAAGTATCGAAGTGGTCCGTATGGTCTCCTCTGGTACGGAGGCGACGATGAGTGCCCTGCGTCTTGCGCGTGGATACACTGGACGCAATAAAATCCTCAAGTTCGAAGGCTGCTACCACGGTCATGGAGATTCCTTATTAATCAAGGCAGGATCAGGTGTTGCGACTCTCGGGTTGCCCGACAGCCCTGGTGTACCTGAAGGCGTAGCAAAGAATACGATTACGGTGCCTTATAATGACTTGGAAAGCACCCGTTATGCCTTTGAACAATTTGGTGATGACATCGCCGGTGTGATCGTAGAACCTGTTGCCGGCAATATGGGTGTCGTTCCACCTCAGCCCGGCTTCCTGGAAGGCCTTCGTGAAATAACGGAAAATCATGGTTCTTTGTTAATATTTGATGAAGTCATGACTGGATTCCGTGTCGGATACGGATGTGCCCAAGGCTATTACAATGTAACCCCGGACTTAACTTGTTTAGGAAAAGTCATTGGTGGAGGCCTGCCGGTAGGTGCATACGGAGGTAAAGCTGAAATCATGGAAAGAATCGCTCCAAGCGGTCCGATCTATCAAGCCGGAACCCTATCCGGAAATCCATTGGCCATGACAGCAGGATACGAAACCCTGAGCCAGCTGACTCCTGAAACGTACACAGAGTTCGCACGCAAAGCAGACCTGTTGGAAGAAGGATTAAAGAAAGCGGCAGAAAAGCATAACATCCCTCACAGAATCAATCGTGCCGGTTCCATGATCGGGATCTTCTTCACGAATGAAGAAGTAACCAACTACGAAGGCGCCAAGTCATCAGACCTGGAGATGTTTGCCGATTACTACCATGAAATGGCTCAGGAAGGTGTATTCTTACCACCTTCACAATTCGAAGGACTATTCTTGTCGACAGCTCACACAGATAAAGATATTGAAAAAACCCTTGAAGCAGCGGAAAAAGCGTTTGAGAAGATTAGTAAGAAGTAATGATGATAGCCGATCCTTTGGGGGTCGGCTATTTTTTATGGCTATTTAATAGGAGAGGTGTTGTTTTGGAAATGGAAGGGTGTCGAATTTTGTAGAACGGTCGATAAATCCATTTGAATGTCGATAAATCAAGATAACGGTCGATAAATCGAAACGACCAACATCAATTCGAAATACACTCCGGTTTCTAAATCAAAAATCCCCACACTCCCCACAACTTTTCGTTTTCCTATCATAATCCTCCTTTTCGGTTCATAAAGTGATAATGGCATTGTTTACTATTTCTTTGTTTGGAACCTGAAAGGAGGAATTTCTTTTGTCACATGAACAACAATCGTGTTTGCGATTTTCTTTGGAAGAATCAATTTGGTTCAAAAAAGGACAGGAAGTTGAAGAATTGCTATCTATCTCCTTAGATCCTCATATAACGATACAAGAGCAAGAGCAATACGTACTTATCAGGGGTAGCCTTGATCTTTCCGGTGAATATTTACCAACCTCACCGAGAGACGAAGAAGAGGATGAGTTTGAAGCGGGTGGTAAGTTTGTTCAAATAGTAGAAAAGAGGGAAAAAGGTGAGTATGAATTTGTCCACCGTTTCCCCGTCGATGTGACGATTCCGAAAAATAGAATTGCCAATCTGGGCGATATCGACGTGTTCGTGGAGTCATTCGACTACATGGTTCCCGAGAATGCTTGTCTAAAATTGAATGCCGATTTAACGATTACAGGGATTTATGGAGAACAGCAGACTCATACTCCCCTTGAAGCTGAATTTAGCAGAGCGGAAGATTACGAGCCGCTTTACCGTTCGAGTGCAGTTGCCGAAGTAGAAGAGGATACAGCGGAGGAAGAAGTAGAAACAGAAGAAGAGCAAGAAGAAAGAGAAGAAGTATACGAGTATGAGAACTACGACGTTGAAGAATTAACGTCGAACGTTGAAGAAGAGGATGACGAAGTGGCCTCTGAAGACGACGAGTACCAGCCGTTTAACCTGGAAGGACGGACACCTCCATCTGAGGATGACGATGAGATACCTGTACAGATTCAATACGATGCTCATCATGCTCATAACTATGAGGAAAATTATTTCCGAAAAGAAAACGTATTTGAATTGCCACAGCATGAACTGAGCGAGTCATCAGAAGAACAGCCGGCTCAACCCAATGCTGCCTACACGCCGCCTCCTAAATACAAACAGCAGGAGGTGGAAGAAGAAGAGTCCTCTTCATCATCCGCAGTAGAAGCAGAAATGGAAGAAAGCGGAGAAGAGCAGGATGAAAAGAAAAAGACTAAAGGTAAAAAGAAATATGAGACCATTTCCCTTACCGATTTCTTTGCGAGAAAAGAAGAGGAAAAGGGTGCAACATTAAGGGTGTGCATTGTTCAAGAGGGAGAGACGCTGGATTATATTGCAGAAAAGTATGATCTAACCATTCCTCAGCTATTGAGGGTCAATCAACTTGAAGCCAATCAAGACGTCTATGTAGGGCAGGTTCTATATATCCCGAAAAGCGAATATGTCTTCAAGGGTTAAAGGAATATAGCAAAATCGCTACCATCTGAGTAGAGCGCAATTGCAATATAGAAGGAACTACGGGGCTGACACCAAATCCATTGGAGTTAGTCCGTTTTTTTTATAAAAGTTATCTTAGAAGGTGAGAGGTATGGTACAAACGCTGGAGGGATTAAAGCCTGTCTTACAACCTTATGGTGTCGAACCCCATTTTGTTGAGAATTACGGGAAGATTTCCAAAGTATTCTCCAATAAAGGTACACTTGCTGTGAAGCAGCTGCCCGCCCAAACTGGAGTTGATTTTGTCAGGAATGTACAAATGTTGTTTCAAAGGGGCTATAACCGGATTGTTCCGATCTATCCGACATTGGATGGGCGCTATGCAGTGTGGAATGATGGGCAATTATACTATGTAATGCCCTGGCTCTTGAACCTGGAAAGGGAAGATCAATTTGAAAAGCATCAGAAAATGTTCCGGGAATTGGCAAGACTTCATACTCTCTCCTCTCAAGAAGTAAAGATTGATAAAGAAGAGAGAGAATCTCATTACGAGCAGCTGACATCCAGGTGGGATAAAGAACAGCAGTTTCTCGATGAGTATGTGGAAGCATGTGAAAGGACTACGTATATGTCTCCTTTTCAATTTCATTTTTGTATGTACTATAAGGACGCTTCCCAAGCACTGAAATTTTCACGGAAAATGCTGGATGAATGGTATGAGGAAACGAAGGATCTGGAGAAGGTCAGAACTGTCATTACACATGGTAAGGTATCCACGGAGCATTTTTTATTCGACGAAAGAGGCTTGGGTTATTTTCATAACTTTGAGAACTCAAAGGTGGCCTCACCCTTCCACGACCTGCTGCCGTTTTTGTCCAGAACATTGAAAACCTATCCTAAGTATTATGAGGAATGCATCGAGTGGCTTACCACGTATTTTCAGCATTTTACCGTACGTAATGAAGAGCGGCTCCTGTTCATGAGTTATTTAGCTTACCCTAGCTCTGTCATAGCTGTGGTGGAAAAGTATTTTCATACACCGAAGGATAAGCGGAATGAAAGGAAATCCCTTAAGAAGCTTCAACGGCATTACTGGCTTCTGAAAAACACGGAATACGTGGTCATGCGTTTAGATGAAATGGAAAAAAAGAAGCAGGAGCAGGCGGCCGAGGCAGAATAAAAAAAAGGACTGGCGAAGTCCACATTTCGTCAGTCCATTAAATCCAATCGAAATAAATGGCAAGGCCAATACCGATGAAAAGAGTTAAAAGAAGGACATCAAAAGTGGTGGGAAGCAAAATGGTCCTGACCCCTTGAAAGATCGTAAAGGGTATGATGAATTGTTTACATATTAACCGGGCGTTTCCCATCCATTTCTGCATGGTGTATTGATTGATCTTCTTCATATTCGTCCACTCACTTTCCTGGGTATATTCACTACTTTATCTTATGAATACAGAATAGAATGGTGCCTGAGTAGGCGAAATGAATATTTTTATGAAAAATTGGCGATAATGATTGACGAAAGTTTATCTTTTCCTATACTATAATGAGTAAATAAATAATACTTGAAAAGCAATGAACAGGAAGAGTACATTGATCCTTACTTTCAGAGAGGAAAATCGTTAGCTGAGAGATTTTCTACGTTAAGACAATGGAAGGTCGCCTGAAGAGCTGTTTCTATGAATTTCAGTAGTAGAAGCCGGTTAAAAGCCGTTATGATCGTCGAGAGTTCAGGAGGCTTATTTCTCCTGAGAAAAAAGGTGGTACCGCGAATGGAATCCTTCGTCCTTTTCATAGGACGGGGGATTTTTTTATTTTTTTTAGAAAAGTGTAGTTATTCGCACTACTATAGGAGGAAAACAAATGGAAACTCAAGATCAGCAATTATCCATGCCGACAAAATATGATCCGAATGCCATTGAGCAGGGCAGATACAAATGGTGGCTGGAAGGTAAATATTTCGAAGCCAAAAACGATAAGGAGAAGGAGCCGTACACAATTGTCATTCCTCCTCCGAACGTAACAGGAAAACTTCATCTTGGTCATGCTTGGGACACAACGCTGCAAGATATCCTGACTAGAATGAAGCGCATGCAAGGTTACGATGTATTATGGCTGCCGGGTATGGACCATGCCGGGATTGCGACACAGGCGAAAGTGGATGAAAAACTTCGCAATCAAGGCATTTCACGTTATGACTTAGGTCGTGAAAAGTTCGTAGAAGAAACATGGAAATGGAAAGAAGAATATGCTGAGCATATTCGTCAGCAATGGTCTAAGGTTGGATTAGGCCTGGATTATAGCCGTGAACGTTTCACGTTGGACGAGGGCTTATCGGAAGCTGTACAAAAGGTATTTGTAGACCTTTATAACAAAGGCCTGATTTACCGTGGTGAATACATCATCAACTGGGACCCGGCAACGAAAACGGCCCTTTCCGACATTGAGGTCATTCACCAGGATGTACAAGGTGCATTCTATCATATGAGATATCCGTTAGCTGATGGAAGTGGTCACATTGAAATTGCCACAACACGTCCGGAAACGATGCTTGGTGATACGGCCGTTGCGGTTCACCCGGAAGATGATCGCTACAAACATTTAATCGGCAAAAGCGTTACCCTTCCAATCGTGGGACGTGAAATTCCGATCGTAGGAGATGACTACGTTGATATGGAATTCGGTTCCGGTGCAGTGAAAATCACGCCTGCCCATGACCCGAATGATTTCGAAATCGGAAACCGTCATAATTTAGAACGAGTTCTTGTCATGAACGAAGATGGAACCATGAATGACAAGGCGGATAAATACCAAGGCATGGATCGTTTTAAGTGTCGCAAAGAAATTGTAAAGGACCTACAAGAAGCAGGAGTTCTATTCAAGATTGAAGAGCATATGCATTCAGTCGGCCACTCAGAAAGAAGTGGAGCGGTGGTTGAGCCTTATCTTTCGACTCAATGGTTCGTTAAGATGGATCCACTGGCAGAAGAAGCGGTGAAACTTCAGCAGGATGAGAACAAGGTCAACTTCGTCCCAGATCGCTTTGAGACGTCTTATCTGCGCTGGATGGAAAACACGCGTGACTGGTGTATTTCCCGTCAGCTGTGGTGGGGACATCGCATCCCGGCCTGGTATCATAAGGAAACAGGCGAAACCTATGTAAACAACGAAGCACCGGAAGACATTGAAAATTGGACCCAGGAAGAGGATGTACTGGATACATGGTTCAGTTCAGCTCTATGGCCATTTTCAACAATGGGCTGGCCTGATCTGGATGCAGAGGACTTTAAACGCTACTACCCAACCAACACACTTGTGACGGGATATGACATCATCGGTTTCTGGGTATCGCGCATGATCTTCCAAGGGCTGGAGTTCACAGGAGAACGTCCATTTAAAGACGTACTGATTCACGGACTGGTTCGGGATGCAGATGGTCGCAAAATGAGTAAGTCATTAGGTAATGGTGTAGATCCGATGGATGTCATCGAAAAGTACGGTGCCGATTCACTTCGCTACTTCCTATCTACAGGCAGCTCACCGGGGCAGGATTTACGTTTTTCCTTTGAGAAAGTAGAATCTGTTTGGAACTTTGCGAATAAGATCTGGAATGCATCACGCTTCGCTCTTATGAACATGGACGGAATGAAGTATGACGAAATTGATCTTTCCGGTGAAAAATCCGTTGCGGATAAATGGATTCTTACCCGTTTAAATGAAACGATCGAAACCGTGACTCGATTGGCCGATCGTTATGAATTTGGTGAAGTGGGACGCGTTCTTTACAACTTCATCTGGGATGATTTCTGTGATTGGTATATTGAAATGGCGAAATTGCCTCTATATGGCGAGGACGAAGCAGCTAAGAAAACGACCCGTTCGATTCTGGCTCATGTACTCGACAACACAATGAGACTTTTACACCCATTCATGCCGTTTATTACCGAGGAAATATGGCAGAACTTGCCGCATCAAGGCGAATCCATTACGGTGGCTGCATGGCCGACGGTTCAAGTTGAACTTACAGACGAAGCGGCAGCAGAAGAGATGAAGCTGCTCGTAGACATCATTCGTGCCGTACGTAATGTACGTGCAGAGGTTAACACTCCGATGAGCAAGCAGATCAACTTGATGCTGAAGGCAAAAGATGCACACACCCTAACGATCATCGAGAAGAACAAAGCATATATTGAAAAATTCTGTAATCCAGAGAAGCTGGAAATGGGTACAGATTTAGTTACACCGGATAAAGCGATGACGGCGGTTGTAACAGGTGTAGACTTATTCCTTCCATTAGAAGGGTTAATCAACATCGAAGAAGAAATTGCCCGCCTTCAAAAAGAACTGGAGAAATGGACGAAAGAAGTTTCCCGGGTTCAAGGCAAATTAAACAACGAAAAATTTGTGAGCAAGGCGCCTCAAAATGTAGTAGATGAGGAAAAAGCAAAAGAAAAAGATTATTTAGAGAAACAAGCGACTGTTAAAGCAAGAATCGAAGAGCTTAAATCACTATAATCTTTTGAACAGAGGATAAGAAGAGGGCTTTAGAATCGGGTCAGATTGTTAAGGTTGAGGGGATGCATCAAGGTTTTCTCTCCGGCAATCTGCCCCGACCTGAGCCCTCTTTCTAATGAAACCTTAAGGGGAGTGACTGAAATTGTTAACCTATGAGAAGGCCGTCGGATGGATACACTCAAGACTCAGACTTGGAATCAAGCCGGGTCTGGAGAGAATGCAGCACTTGTTAGAGAAGCTTGGGAATCCTCATGAAAAGCTTAAAACCGTTCATATCGGGGGTACAAACGGAAAGGGTTCCACTGTCACCTATTTACGAAATATATTACAGGAATCAGGGTATTCAGTAGGCACCTTTACTTCACCCTATTTTGAACGGTTTAATGAGAGGATCAGTATCAATGGAGAGCCTGTTTCTGATGAAGATTTAACTCTTCTTGTGGAAAAGATAAAGCCTATTGCCGAAAGCATGGAGCATTCTGAATGGGGACCCCCCTCTGAATTTGAAGTCATAACAGCCATGAGCTTTTATTATTTTGCCGAAATGCAACCGGTGGACCTTGTCCTTTATGAAGTCGGCCTTGGGGGAAGACTTGATTCCACGAATGTCATCACACCTATGGTTTCAGTGATAACGAGCATCGGTCTGGATCATATGCAATTTCTCGGAAGCAGATTAGAAGACATAGCCTTTGAGAAAGCTGGGATCATCAAACGTTCTGTTCCTGTCATATCAGGGGTTCACCAGAAAGAAGCGGCTGAAGTGATAAGACAGAAAGCGCTGGAAATGGGTAGTGACCTGTTTGAACTTGGAGAGGATTTTTCTGTGGAACGTCAAGGCATACTCGAAAGAGGTGAGAAGTTCCATTACATGTCTCCTGTCCAAAATGGAATGTATGAGCTTTCCATGATCGGTGCACACCAAATCAATAATGCAGCAATTTCAATTAAAGTGATAGAAATTCTTGGTGAAGAAAAGCACAAAATAGCAAGCAGCCATATTAAAGCGGGGCTAAAAAAGGCATCATGGCCAGGCAGAATGGAGGCTCTATCATACAATCCCGGGATTTATATTGACGGTGCCCATAATCCTGAAGGGGTACAAGCCTTGGTGAAAACCATAAAGGATCGCTTTATCAATAAAAGAGTAACGGTTCTTTTTTCGGCACTCCACGACAAGGAATTGAAACCGATGATCACTCCATTGGAAGAAGCGGTGGATGCAATTGGATTTACGACCTTTGACTTTCCACGAGTCGCGTCAGTTGAAGAGCTTTATGAATTATCTTCCCATCCCAATAAGCAGAAGGTTCATCAATGGAGAGACTACCTTCCTGAAAAAATACAAGGCATGAAAGAAGAAGATATCCTGTTAATAACCGGTTCACTATACTTTTTATCCGAGGTTAAACCATATCTTGTGGACCAACTGGAAAATTACAGAAAAAAGTAAGTGACTTTATTGAACTGCTTTGATAAAATATTCTTAAACTTGTGACTATTTAACTAGTATAGTATGATCGGACTATATTAAATTAATTGTGGACCTATGGGGGATAGATATGACGTTATCAGTAAAGAAGAAGCTGTACATATTGCTGTCCTGGCTGGCGGTTGTACCTGCTGGCTTGTATATGACATATCAATACTATCCTCCTGAGAATATTGCAGGAAATGAGTTAGAGCTATTAACCCTGGTGGCTTTCGCTACTTTTATCCCGCTTATGCCCATTGTGATAAATGGTGCGACCATCTTCTTCATCCAATGGGTGACCCTTGTAGGGTTTATAAAGTATGGTCTATTTGTTGAGATCATCCTCATGCAGTTCTCTATTATTCCATTACTCATCCGGCTTCAATTGACTAAAAATGATTGGCATAGAATCCCCTTGAATTCAGTTATGTTCTTTATCGTTTCATTGGTCAGTGGTCTGGTCTATTTTCTATTCGGTGGAGAAGTCGGATTAAGAGATATCAGTCAATTGATCTTTCCTATCCTGAGCTATCAAATAGTTTCGATCATGGTTAACCAGATATTGCTTCTGCTCTATCAACACTATATGGTAAATAGTGATGTTCGCTTTTACAGCAAGGATTTCGTATGGGATTTTACGGCAAACATGATCATGTTCCCTCTTTCTTTATCTCTCTATTACTTAACCTTTGAATTGGGAGCCTTCGCTTCTCTATTGATTGGTATCCCTTTCGTGAGCTTATCGATCATCCTAAAGATGTATAACTCTTCTGAAAAGATCAATGAATACCTTCAAAAAGCGGGTGAAATCGGTCACCAGTTAACGGAAAGCCTTAAAGTAAATGAAGTGCTTGATATATTCATCGAGAAGATCATTGAGACTCTGCCGGTTGAATATGCATATATCCTTGATTGCAAGGAAGAAGAACTTGTCCTGTTAAGACGTGTTGAAAATGGAGAAATGAAGTCTAATAACCTGCATCCATTAAAGAAAAGCCAGGGAATCAGCGGTGTAGTATGGGAAACAGGGAAGTCCGTCCTCTATACTTCACGATCTGAGTGGACCGGCATCGCTGAAGGGTACATGCCTGATGGAGTGGAAAGCGTGCTGTGCGTACCCATTGTAAGAAGTCAAAAGGTACGGGGGATCCTTCTATTGGCATCTTCCAAAAAGAAAGCCTATGAAAAATATCAATTGATGATCGTCGATATTTTATGCTCCTATTTCGGAGTGGCGATTGCAAATGCAAGGCATCATGAACGTACGAAGAAAAACAGTGAGAGATGTGCCCTGACAGGATTATACAATTACCGCTATTTTGAAGATCTCCTGTCCCTGGAGTTCAGTCACCTCGATGTTGGGAAAAGGAAGAGTCTTTCCCTCATCATGCTCGACCTTGATCATTTTAAAGTCATTAACGATAACTATGGTCACCAGAGCGGTAACGAAATCCTGATTGAACTTGCAGACCGTCTTCGTACCCTTATTGATACCAGGGGGACGGTTGCGAGGTATGGAGGGGAGGAATTTGTCATCCTTCTTCCGGATACGAAACGGGATGAAGCGCTCAGCCTGGCAGAGCATGTCAGGCGTGAGATAGCCAACAAACCATTCACTCTCCATGATAGTCTGGATGAATCCAACCAACAGATGATGGTCCGGATCACCGCAAGCATCGGAGTTTCAACCGCACCTGAAGATGCTGAAGATACCCTGGCACTCATCCGCCATGCGGACCGGGCGCTTTATACGGGTGCAAAGCAGGCCGGGCGGAATCGGGTGGCTCAGTATGTGAAATAATTATAAGGGTGTCTATTCGACAATAGACATCTTTTTTTCTTTATTTTGAGTATTAAGTCCTATTATAATAGTTTGAAGATTGATATAATAAAAGCATTATAGGATAACCAAATGAGGGATATTATGAGAATTCAGGGAAAGATTCCACTACTATTATTATTCATCCTTTTTCTGGCATTTATTTATTCGACAAACACCTATGCAAAGGGAACTTCAGATTTAAGGGTGGACTTCAATGTTACCCCTTCCCAAGAAGTAATTGTCAAGCCAGTGGATAGTAATGCCAAAGCATCATTAGACTTTCATATCAATCCAATAGGAGAGGTGAAAGAAACGAATCGACCTCCTATAGACGTCGTTTTTGTCTTTGATAAATCAGGATCGATGAATAACACCAGGGATAAAATGCAAAATGCAAAGGATGGGCTGACCAATGCCGTTCAATTCTTTGAGAAGAACAAACAAACTAATGATCGCTTCTCTCTTATTACGTTTTCTTCAGATATAGAAACGATACTTCCATTAAGTAATGACCTCGATGCTATTAAAACTTCCATGTTACATACCACCGCTTATGGAGGCACCAATTACACAGACCCTTTGCGTGCAGCGAAGAATATGCTGAAAGATTCCAAGAATGAAAAGTATATAGTCTTTTTAACCGATGGCCAGCCGATGATTGCGACGTCGGTCGAAAAAGTGAAAAAAGAAGTGTGTACGAAGCCAGTATGGTTTTTTTGTGGTGAAACAAGTGTTGTCGAGAGTGATCAACAACTGGTATATGACTTTCAAAATAGATACAGTTACAATCGGTGGCTGCATAAAATATATACCCCGGATAATAGTAAATTGAAGTCTCTATACATTCCTTCATTTACTATGGATGGTACGTCATTTAATGCAGGTTGGTACAATCCGGGTGAGCTGGAAACGAATAGTCAGCGAATGCAGGCTTTGATCAAACAAAAAGGCCTCGACGTATCCAAGGAAATCTACAACGATAAAATCACCATGCATACCTTAGGTTATGGAGAAGGAGATCTGGACGACAGATATCTTGAAATGCTGGCACAGCAAACGTCGGGTAGCTTCATCAAAGCAAGTGAAGGAAGTGTCTCCGATGCATTCGAAAAATTGGCCAATAAATTAAATTCAGTCAAATTGGATGGAGAAATTGTCGTACACTTGCCGGAGAATGTGACAGTTGACCGAAATCAATACAAAGTGGTGAATAATACAGTGTATCTGCCATTTTCCACAGTATATGAAGTAGGGCAGGGTGTACCGACTCCTATTACAGTATCGCTTCCGGTGGAATTCTCCAATAAGGGATCCTATACGTTTAAGGATTTGAAAGTACAGTATAAAACGGCAGAAGAAACAGAATGGCGATCAAGTGATAAAAAGTCGGTGACGATTGAAGTGAAAGATGATGCACCTGCATCTGTAACAGGAAGGGTAGACTTGAATAGAATCAATCAAGACCTGTTCAATTTAATTATTGAGGATGGAAAAGAAACGAATACTTTCGCGGGACTGTTCAAACTGGATTTTGGCGGGTTGGTCAATCCGAAAGCTAAAGGTGATTTAAGTGAGATCACTATACATCAACCCTTACCTGAGGGTATCAATGTTAAAGAAAGCCCTGATGTAACAATCCAGAATATCAATGGGCAACAAATTGCCATAATCAAGGTTAAACAAAAGATGAGCTTTGAAAACGGTGCGTTTTCTAAACCTGGACTTGAGATACCGGTAACGCTGAACGCTGTCTGGGCTATAAATAATGTGAAAATGCCACAAGCGAAAGTCTATTATGTCGATTCAAGATACGGGAACAAAGTAAGCAGTAATCTAAGCCCGAATAATAACGAAATCAGCGCGAAAGTAAGGACACGACAGCTGCAAAATGGAAAAGAATTTGCATTTGATGGTTATTCAAACGGTACGATCAAGAAGGTAAGAATACAGGGGCAAACGGAAAGTGTTGTAGCAGCACTGGAAGCTGGAGTGGATAGCCGATACCCGATTATGCCTGTGAAATCGTTGGAGAGTGAACCCACCGAGCTAACTATTACCTACAGAAATGGAGCAACCGCTGTTCTACCATTCGTGCCTGAGTTAATTGTTAAAGACCCACTCACTGATAATATCTTAGATAATGGTTCTTCTGTATCGAATGAAGTGGAATTCTATCTCTCTAACGGTGTTCCTGGAGGGGATGTTTCTTACAACTATCAACTTCTTAATGAAGAAGAAACAGCCGGGGAATGGACAGAATTTGAGTTGAGAGAGACGAAAACCATTGATCGTTTCGGGAAGAATGAAATCCGGGTAAAAGCCATTGGCGGTTTTGCAATAGAGGATTACATTATTGAAAAAACCATTTGGATCGAGGGTGACGAATTAATACGTGTACCTTCATTAATTGAATTATATGTTGGAGAAACCCAGTCATTCAATATCGATATCTTCCCGTTTGGAAAACCGAACAATAATTATAATGTGAAGGTTCTACAAGGTGATGATGGAATGATTAACTCCTCATACATTCAAGTCAATTCCACCAAAGAGAACCGGATGACAGGATTATCTCCCGGCGAGGATTTAGTGGAAGTTGAAACCAAGAATGGGAAATACAAAAAAACGATTCGTGTCATTGTTAAGTCAAGGACTGTAAATTTGGAAAGTATGGACTTCACAAAATCGAAGTACACACTATTGCTGGAAGGTAACGCATTCGATATACACTCTCATTTAGTATTCAATCCTGAAGATGCAACCAATAAAAACATAAAGAACGTGGTCGACACAGGTAACGATGTTGTAGACATCGTGCAAGTAAATGGAGCTTGGAAGGTTATACCTAAAAATGCAGGGGTGACGACGATAACGGTTACTTCTGAAGAAGATCCTGATATAAAGGCGATTGCGATTTTCGAAGTCGTTGCAGGAGAAGATGAAACTGAAAATCCGGAGACCGGAGATGGGGATATCGATGGTAGATGGTGAAAAGAAAGGAGGTCCTTGAAGATGGACCTCCATTTTTTCATTCAACTACGATCTCATCACTGATTAATGAAAGTGCTTCAACTTTTGGTAGAGTATCCAGTTTTGAAAGAAGGACATCTTTGTTATAGTTTACGATGAATCTTGACAATTTTTTTTGTTGATTAGAGGGGAAGTCCTGATTTGTGTCATCGATATTGTTTACCTCCCCACGAACAGCATTCACTGTAAGGTTTCCTTTTGAAAAGACACCGCCGTTAACATAAAATAATGAACCAACTCCATAAAGGGTAGCGTCGCTATCCGTGTAGAAAAAAGCTTGTAACGGCTTGATGCCTTCAGCTGGATCGGGCAACAAGCGTAATTCTTCCTTTTCTTTCTCCTGAGCATAATACTGAAATTCATTCATTCTTGTTAACAATAACTCTCCTCTAGAGAGTAAAATTAATTCCCCTGTATTGTCAGTGCCGTCTTCACTCTCTATCCCGGTTATATTCAAGTTAGAAATGCTTGTTTTTCCCTTTGCGTAAATGACGGAATCAAACTTGATTTCATCATTCTCACCGGATGGGTCATTGGCATCGCCCAGTATGGTTAAATTCCTGCCTGAAAATACATTTCCATCTATAACGGAAGTGGAATTCTGTGATTGATAAGAGATATTATCAAAACTAACTATATTCTCCTGCAGATTTACGGGTGAGTTTGCCTCTATTGATACTCTTCCTGCTGCAACGATATTATCAATGGCCATTTCTCCCTTTAAATTTGAAATCGTCACATTCCCTGTCGATATGATATTCCCGACATTCATTGGAGAACTTGCGATAATATTCACATCACCATCTACAAGCAGGTCCACCCCTGAATTTCGCAGCTCTCTAATGGTAATATTTCCACTCACTTTAACCTTACCCTGTGAGTTTTCATTCAATATCCCATCTTCTACAAGAGCAGGAGAGAAGGAATTTGAAAGAAGAGCCGTTCTGATTGCGGTCATTAAATTCATTTGGGTAATGTTATTTCTCATTGGTAGATCAAGAGATTCTAAAACTTTGCCAACCTCTTCTTCGTACGTTTGATTAAATGAGATATCAGTAAATTGACTATCCTGTTTAACTTTGGGAGGTTCTATTAGCGGATAGAACTGATTTGAAGTTATCAAGCTTTTCATATGTTCATAATTCGCTTTATTGTAGCTTGTATACAAGTCCCCGATAATGGATGGAAAAGGTGTCGGGAATGTTTTATCCTTTTTATTAGAAAGCTGGTAGTTTGCCTCTTCACTTATGCCTAAAGAGTTAGCATAGATGTTACCAACCAGATGTGGGGATCCATTTAATTGAAGCTGTTCCCTTGAGCCTAGAGTATACTTAAGGAAGCTTGGGACGGGCGATAAAATGACCCTTTTTCGGACGGTCTTTTCGACTTTCCCTTGTTCAGAAGAAGGGTTTTTTGTTTGAATCAGGATTTCATACACTCTCGTAAGATTGGTGCCAAGATAGTCCAGCTCAAAGGTTTTGAAATCAGGAATGTTGGATTTTGTACAGTGGTCTCCCAGCAGGTTTATTGCACTGGTCCCGCTCACATCAATGATTGTGACACACTTTATTCTATCGATAGACTGATAGGATGGAAGAATGGAAGATTGAAAAAAATCTGCCACTTTGGAATTTATATTTGCTGGTGTCAATTTGCTGATTTCTAACTCCCTTGTGGGCTGCAATTGATAGACAACCTTGGATGAAATTTCTTCTGCTGCCTTTAGCCCTTCATATGTAATGTCAATGTCGGTCTCTCTGACTTCGGTTCGTTTAGCTCCACCTATCGTCGAACTTATGATAGCCATACCAATTGTCACCATAACAAGAGATGTAATTAATACGGTAAGTAAGGCATTTCCTCTTTGATTGGTTAACAAGCTGTTTTTCTCCCTTCTAAAATCCGAAGCTGCTCTCTAAACTAAGGGTCTTATCGAAATTAGGATGTGAAACTTTGTATGATAACTGTATGATTGCTTCATTGCACGGTTTGGATGTGCAGGTAGAGGTGATAACGGATCCGGAAAAGTCAGAAGGTGTAGTAAATATTTCTCCGTCAAAGCTCCATTGTTTTTTCTCCCCAACTTGAACTAATTCCAGAGTTTGTTCATCATTCACAATTTCTGCATCCTCCATCTGGTAAAAGGATTTATCTGAATAGGGAGTGACAGATATTTCACTGCTGTTTATAAACCTTACACAAGTAGAAGAGGATGGCACGCACTTTTCAATCGTATCGAAGGGGTATGAATATAGATTCTTCATTACCATTGCAGAAACATAATCTGCGTCTTCCCTCAATTGTGCATCAATCGAAACTTTCTCATAAATCTTATAGCCGGTAAGCATTGCCCCGTATGTAACGGGTAACAGGATGGCCGAAATGGATATGGTAAGTAATAACTCAACCAGTGTAATGCCCCTATTATCGGATATCTTCGCTTTTAACTTTTCCATCAACAGTCGTACTGTATTCTCTATCATTGATATTCCACCTAACTTCGATTGTAATAGGAATATAGTAATCTAATTCATCAGGGTTCGTGACTTCCCCGGAATAAATCTCAGTCTCATATTCTAACCCGTTTATATTTATATTTTTCTTGTCCGGACAGGAATCAATCATTTCTGATTCAGTGGAGAAGTTAGAGAAGGTTTGATATTCATCCCCGCAAATGAATAATCTTAAAAATTCATCTGTTGGATCTTTACTGCCTATATTCACTTCATAGAAGTAGTCCCTGATCTCAAGGAAGTCTTGTTTTTCCACAAACATCAAGACATTCCTGGCTACATTCATCCCGACTGTCTTCTTTTGATTGCCATTGGTATATGTACTGGATTGCAGGAAGAAATTCATGAAACTAAGAAGGACGATCCCCAGGATTGTAATTGAAACCAAAAGTTCAATTAAAGTGAAGCCTCTATTATTTTTAGATATTTTTATAAGTTTCAACCCAACACCTGCTTTCAAAATACCTGACTTTATTATACAATATCTAGTAGTCGAAACTTGTTAAAAAAAGTCTGATTTATAAGAAATATATCATAGGAAGGAGATGAATGTAAGATGATCTACCTATTTTCATTGCTTGCACTTATTCTGTTTCTACCTATTTTATATTTTATTCCGATAGGCATCAGCGTAAAAGGGAAACTACTAATTGCTGGTATTGCATTTGCTTTAACGCTGCTTGGATTAGTCGCATCAACCCAATATTCAATTTGGATGATTGGATTCATGTTAATGGTTTTATTAGGTCTTTCTTCTTATGTGATTGAACAACGATTCAGCGGTCTTTTGGTCCTGTCTACAGGCACTGAGATGGATCTGGAAGAAGAACCTATGCAAATAGTCCATGAACATAAGGGATTAAAGGATAATTTACATAATAAGAAGGATGAAGCTGAGGAAGAAAAATTGGTTTTGATGGAGGATACTGTGAGTCCCGTTCCGGTTGAAGGTGAAATAGCTCCGATTGAATTGGAGGATCTTTATGAAATCGAAGCGAACGTGGGAGAAGAAGATCTTGAAACAGATTTTTCTATAAAACAAGATGAACCATTACAAGCTATCGACATCATAGAGGTGAACCCTGCCGCTGAAAATGAGCCGAAAAAGGTCGATGATGATGAAAGTGAATGGTTTATAGAAAATGCCGGTGAATACAAAGATGAAAAGGAAATAGAAGAAGGAAATGAGTCTTCTGATATCGATTTAAGTGAGATTGAAAGATTAATAAATGAACCTGACGAAACCATCGAGAGTGAAAACGAAGAAATGAAGGATGTATTTGATAGGGGTTCTGTAGAAGATTTAGAGGACTTACCGAGTTCTGAAGATGAATTGGAAGATGTATTAGTTAATGATTTTGTTGAAGGTGTGGACCCCGAAATAATCCAGGATAGAAATGCTGAAGATATCAGGGAAGAAGACCTTCAAGTACATGCAATCCCTAAAAGATCCAGGATCATGAGAGAGGTTATGAAAACCATGATTGAACAAATCACACTCTCGAAGAGCATTTTATCGTCCCACCAGATGGAGAACATGGTTAAGCATTACCTACATCCAAGTCTACACGATCAAGATTACTATACATTTGCAAGAATATTAATGGATCATTACATTTCAACAGAGCAATACGAAGACTTACAAATGTTTACTGACGGGATTGCAAAGAGATTCAATGAGTATCCGTACATTAAAAAGGATATTGAGCAAACAAATGAGTTTGCATGGAAAAAGTTAAACGAAATTAAATTGACAGAATAGGTGAGATGACATGAAAAAGAGTGCAGAAATGAAAGCTTTACCGATTATCAGTATATCCGATGGAAGTGAAATAGGGAGGGTCAAATCCCTTGTAATCAATCCGGAAAAGGGCTCGGTGGATTTTCTGACCATCGAGCATGAAGATTGGCAGGTCAGTGTGAAGGCGATCCCGTTTAAAAAAGTAGTTGGTATAGGGGAGTATGCCGTCACTGTCGAAAATGAGAATGCTGTAATCGACTTAAATGAAATCCCGATTGCGAACCAGCTGGTGAATAAAAAAATTAAAATCAACGATACCCGTGTGATGACAAGAAAAGGCCAAATGATCGGGAACATTCAAGAGTTTTATGTGGATGATGAAACCGGGTCTATTGTTTCCTTAGAATTAAATGCCCAAGACAACACGTTTTTCCTTGGTACGGAACATGTTCTAACATTTGGGAAAGATATCATTATCGTGAACGAAGACGCTGCAGAATATTTTAAAGGATCATTTGATCAACTTGTAAGTCCTGAACCTTCTTTCGAAGAAGAGTCTGAACCTTTACAACCGCAACAACATGGCTTAGAGACCATTAAAACGAAACAGACTCAATTACTTACAGGAAAAAGTGTAATTGAAGATATATATAATTTAGAGGGGAATCTATTAATTGCCAAAGGTTCATCTCTGACCGAAGCTGATATTAAAGCTGCCCAGGACGCTGGTCCATCTGTTTTTGTTGATTTAACGATGAATATTAAGTAGGAGTCAGGAAGGAGCGCCTAGTGTGAAAAAAGGTCTACTTGTTAAACTGATGACCGTTTTGTTCTTATCCACATTTTTTCTATATGGATTTTCTCATTTAGGCGTCTTTGCTTATGAAACGTTCTTTGTTAAGTCACTCAATCTATCGAAACATGCAGCGGTTGCATCTATTAATCTGGGTGGAGCAAACAAAGAGGAAGCAATGAAGATAATGAATGAGAAAGTAGAGGAATGGAAGGTAAATCAAAACCTAATGCTTGATTTCAATGGAGAGACAGCAAGAATCGATCCATCACTCTTTCAATTTCATTTGGAAGAAAGCATAGAGAAACTTGTTGATAATGAAAATACAAGTTTAATTGTAACGATAGATGAAAAGGCATTCGATGCGTTTCTTTCAAATCATTTCGCTGACTATAGGGGGGAAGACATAAACCTTCCATCTTTACGGGAGTATCTCCTCTCTTTGGCTGGTAGTCTTCATAAAAAAGAGAGCATACTGATATACGATTATGCAGCCGGTAAAGAATCACCACAAGTCCTGTATGAGGCCGTGTCGAATGAATTAGAGGTTACACCAACGATCAAGAGCTTTATAGACAATTATCCCACCATTCCCATTGCACCCAACTCCCAATTTTCCTTTTCGGATTTCCTGGAAACAGAAGGTTTTGTAGTTGAATCACAGGCTGATTTAAGTCCGGTTACATCATTACTCTATCAGATCACCTTACATTCCAACTTTTCTGTCATAGAAAGAAATATAAGCAAGCTGCTTCCGGACTATGTGACACTCGGCTTTGAAGCGAAATACAATCCGATGAATAACCAGGACTTTGTCATCACCAATCCTAATTCAACCGGTTATGAGCTGAAGCTTGCCATCCAAGAGAATACAATCAAGGTTCAATTGCAGGGGATGCCTTTTCCAAACACGTATAATGTCCGTTTGTCGGAAAAGGAAACGTTCCCTCCACGAGTGATAAAACAGTTTAGCCCTTTTGTTGAAAAAGGAAACGTCAATATTCAACAAGAAGGGAAAGACGGTGTCCTGATCCGGGTTTATAAGCAAAAACTGAGCTCTTCAGGTGAAATCCTTTCAGAAGAACTGATCAATGAAGATTTTTATGCACCACAGCATAAGGTTGCGGTTTACCCGTTGCAGGAATTACAGGAAACCCCAAGTGGAACATTTGATAATGTACCAACCGGGACGAATGAGGAAGAATCGACGAATGAAGAATCGAATGATGAGGAAAAAGATGAAACTTCCTCAATGGACGATGAAGATAACGAGAGCAGTTCCCCAGGGAAGGAAAGTGAAGGCACTGCTGATCAAGATTCTTCAAGTCCATCAGACGATGAAGCAAAACAAAAGAAAAAAAATATTAAATAAGTCGTGAAAGCGGGTGATAAGGTGACCACGATTAGAAAGAGGCTTGGAGACCTGCTGGTTGAAGCAGGGATCATATCCGAATCCCAGTTACAAGATACCCTGAAAGATAAGGCGAAGGGACAGAAGTTAGGAGATGCCCTGCTTCAAAGAGGATATATTACGGAACAGCAGTTGATTGAAGTACTGGAATTTCAATTGGGGATTCCCCATGTCAGCCTATACAGATACCCCTTTGAAACGAACTTATTCCACTTGATTCCTAAAGAATCGGCTAAGCGGAACCTGATGATACCTCTTAAAAAAGAAGGGGACAGGCTTTTTGTAGCAATGAGCGACCCGTTGGACTTTTACGCAATCGAGGATCTGCGCCTGGCCACAGGCTTCCAAATCGAGACAGCGATTGCGACCAAGGATGATATTCTGAAAGTCATCAATAAGTTCTATGACTTAGAGGATGGATTTGAAGACCTTTTCCAGGAGAATCGGGATCAAAATAGAGTAGAAGAAGACACAGTGGTGGATTCCGATTCCCCCATCGTTCGATTAGTGAACGGAATCCTTTCGAATGCGGTGACCCAAAAAGCGAGTGATATACATATCGATCCCCAGGAAACCAAAGTTGTCATACGTTACAGGGTGGACGGCATTCTTAGAACCGAAAGAAATCTCCCGAAGCACATGCAAAGTATGTTGATTGCCAGGCTTAAAATCATGGCGAATCTCGACATAACCGAATTTAGAGTGCCTCAGGACGGGAGGATTAAGGTGAATATCGACTTTCATCCCATCGACCTGCGTGTGTCGACATTACCGACAGTCTATGGTGAGAAAATTGTATTGAGGATTCTGGATTTAGGTTCGAGCTTAAATGACCTCTTAAAGCTGGGGTTCAACAAGGTAAATCAACAGAGGTTCATGAAGATGATTCAGCAGCCGACAGGGATTGTACTTATCACGGGACCAACCGGTTCAGGGAAGTCTTCTACTTTATATGCTGCCCTAAATCACCTCAATAGTGAAGAAGTGAACATCATTACAATCGAGGATCCCGTTGAGTATCAGCTGGAGGGCATCAACCAGATCGGTGTGAATCAAAATGTCGGTTTGACCTTTGCGAAGGGGCTTCGGGCCATTTTGCGTCAAGATCCGAATATCATAATGGTCGGGGAAATTCGGGACAGGGAGACAGTCGAAGTGTCGATCCGTGCTTCCTTAACCGGGCATCTCGTATTGAGTACGATTCATACCAATGACTCAATCAGTACGGTGACAAGACTATTGGATATGGGTGTAGAACCCTTTTTGGTTGCCTCATCACTAAGTGGAGTCGTGGCTCAACGTTTGATCAGGAAGGTATGCCGTGATTGCAAACAAGAGATGCCGGCTACCCAGCGGGAGATTGAGATATTTGCCAAAAGGGGCATGAAGATCGAGACCATCACGAGAGGGCAGGGTTGCTCTTCCTGTAATATGACAGGGTATAAAGGTAGGATTGCCATTCATGAGGTCCTCGTCATGAATGATGAAATGAAGAAGGTCATTCTGAACAACGAACCCTTCTCCAAGTTAAGGGAGCATGCCGTACGGAATAAAACCATCTTCTTAATTGATGACGGCTTGCTGAAAGTGAAGCAGGGCATGACCACGACCGAAGAAGTATTACGAGTAGCGATTTCAGAGTAGGTGAATGAATTGAAAGAAAAAGTTGATTATCTTCTAAAGTCCGCTTACGAGCTGGGCGCGTCCGATATCCACCTTACAGTCGGCTCACCTCCTATCTTCCGCATACATGGGGACTTGAAAAGATTTGGTAAGGATAATTTGCTGCCCGAAAACACGGAATCAATGGCTAGAGCCATCATTTCTGAAACAATGTATCCGTCTTTTGAAGAAGTGGGTGAATTGGACTTTTCCTATGGAATCCCGGGCGTTTCAAGGTTCAGGGTGAATGCATTCAAACAACGTTCATGCATATCTTTGGCCATACGTGTCATTCCGACCTCCATTCCTACAATGGAGGAATTGTTTCTTCCCCATGCATTGAAGACGATTGCTGAAAAACCACAGGGTCTCTTCCTTGTTACCGGACCTACGGGGAGTGGAAAGTCGACCACACTCGCATCCATCGTGGATTATATGAACCGGAAAATGAGGAAGCATATCATCACCCTGGAAGACCCCATCGAATACTTGCACAAACATGGGGCTTCCATCATCGATCAGCGGGAAGTGGGGTTTGATACAAAATCATTTTCAAAAGGCTTGCGAAGTGCCTTGAGGCAGGATCCTGACATCATCCTTGTGGGGGAGATGAGGGATCTTGAGACCATCCATACTGCCATCACGGCAGCGGAAACCGGTCACCTGGTACTGGCGACCCTTCATACATCCAGTGCCCCGGCCACCATCGAGCGGATCGTAGACGTCTTCCCGCCGGAGCAGCAATCGCAAATCCGCGTTCAGTTGGCATCGGTCCTTGTCGGGATCCTTTCACAGAGATTATTTGCCACCACTGATAAAAAGGGGAGAAGGGCTGCAACGGAGCTCCTCTTGAATAATGCAGCGATCGCCAATTTGATCCGTTCCGAAAAAGTCCACCAAATACAAAATGTCATGCAGACGTCCAAAAATTCAGGCATGCACATTATGAGCGACAGTGTAATGAGACTTTATGAGAGTGGCATCATTTCAAAAGAAATGGCGTTTCCTTATACCAGAGAGGAGATTCCTCAATAAATGGGACGTTATAAGTACACGGGCAGGGACCAAAAAGGAAAGAAGTTGGGGATCATCACGGCATCATCAAAGAAGGATGCCCTCATCCAGCTGAAGAAACAGGAAGTAAGGGTCATTGAAATCCTGGAAATACCTGAGACACTCATGACCAAAGACATAACGATCGGCAATCCGGTGAAATTACAGCATCTTGTTATTTTTCTGCGCCAGTTTGCGACCCTCCTTCAAGCCGGGGTCACAGTGGTTGATTCGACTCATATCCTGGCCGAGCAGACAGAGAGTAAGGCACTCGGTAAAGCCCTAACGGAAATCGAAGATGAATTGCGGGACGGGAATCCGCTATCTGAAGCCTTCTCCCGTCACAAGAAGATTTTTGAACCAATGCTGATCAATATGCTTAAGGCCGGGGAAGCGTCAGGAAGCCTGGATGAGACATTGGAGGGGCTCGCCACTCATTATGAAAAGCAGCATATCACGAAACAGAAAATCATTTCGGCGTTAGCTTATCCAATGGTTGTCGGCGTCATTGCCATCGGAGTCGTAATATTCTTACTGGCTGCCGTTGTACCGACATTTGTGAATATGCTGACCGATTTCGGCGGTGAACTGCCGGCCATCACAAAGTTTGTTATTGCTTCAAGTGAATTCATGCAAAAGTTCTGGTACATCATTATTTTATTTTTTGTATTCATTGCTATCACTCTGGCCATGTTAAGAAAAGACAAACGATCGAAGTATTATCTTGATTATGCCATCCTGCGAGTGCCGATTTTCGGGAAGATGCTGCAGAAAGCCGTACTAGCGAGAATGACACGAACGCTAAGTTCATTATTTTCAAGCTCGGTCCCCATCTTGCAGGCATTGGCCATCGTCGAAAAAGTTGTGGAAAATGAAGTGGTGGCCCGTGTGATCGGTGAATCCCGCAGGTCATTGGAGAAGGGGACGTCCCTAACAGACCCAATGAAACGGCATTGGGCTTTTCCTCCGTTAGTGACACAGATGATTGCCATTGGAGAAGAAACAGGATCCCTTGACTCCATGCTCGCTAAGGTCGCAGACTTCTATGAAAAAGAAGTGGAAAGTGCCACGGATCGTCTGAAATCCCTGAT
The DNA here is from genome assembly GCF_035590735.1 of Rossellomorea aquimaris. Lineage (NCBI taxonomy): Bacteria > Bacillati > Bacillota > Bacilli > Caryophanales > Bacillaceae > Rossellomorea > Rossellomorea aquimaris. The sequence continues at coordinate 3,153,267 of NZ_CP141595.1, read as the reverse complement.
AGAACCACTCATGATCGTCATGCTGGCAGGATTGGTCGGTACCATCGTCACTTCGATTCTCGTTCCGATGTTCGAAATCTTCAACAATGTTCAAAACTATTAGAAAATACCTATAATTTTACAAAAAATATGATTTTTTTGTCGGATGAGTGTTGTATACTAGTACTAGATTACTAGTTTTTAGTAAAAGTAAAATATACAGGAGGAATTACCATGTTAAAGAAAATGGGGAAAAGATTGAAAAATGAGCGCGGATTGACGCTTATCGAATTACTTGCTGTTGTCGTTATTTTAGGGATCATTGCGGCGATTGCGATTCCTAGTATTGGTGGGTTGATTAATAACTCGAAGAAGGATGCACATATTGCGAATGCTCAGCAAATGGTGAGTGGGGCTAGGTTGGCAGTTACATCAACAGAAATACCATCAGGTGGTAAAACATACACATTAGCTGATCTGATATCTAAGGGGTATCTTGAAGAAATTGATAATCCATCTGAAGGAGAATATAATACAACAACTAGCAAAGTTGTTGTAACAAAAAATGCTAATAACTCGGGATATATATACACAGTAACATTAATAGGAGGGGGAACAAATGCAACGGACGGTACTGCTTCTTACTTTAGCCCTGCAGATCCTGATTCGCTAGAAAGAGATAACGTTGATCTGGATGGGATTTAAAATTTGAATAGAAAGAGTGAATAAAGATAGAAATTCATATATTAAATTTTTGTATTTTTTCCTACGGTTCTCTCCTAGGCTCCTTCTACAACGTAGTCGGCCTACGGATACCGCTCAAAAAATCAATCGTCAAACCAAGATCAGCCTGCCCGTACTGCCGGCATACGCTGACGGCCAAGGAACTGATACCAGTACTATCCTATATCATGCAAGGAGGAAAATGCGCTCAGTGTAAGGGGCGCATTTCTCCTCTTTATCCATTGATGGAATTATCTACCGGACTACTATTCTTACTTTCTTATATTATGTTAGGCCTCCAGCCGGAGCTAATTGTCGCTCTTACACTTGTCTCTTTATTCATGATCATCACGGTCAGTGATCTGAAATATATGGTCATTCCTGATAAAGTGCTGATGTTTTTTTCAGTACTGTTCATTATAGAACGGATTTTCATCCCGTTACATCCTTGGTGGGACAGCATTACTGGTGCCATTACCGGTTTTTGTCTGCTTCTTCTGATTGCCATAGTCAGCAAAGGGGGAATGGGTGGCGGTGATATTAAACTGTTCGCTGTCATTGGTTTTGTTGTGGGGGTCAAGGTTATGATTTTCTCCTTTTTCCTCGCTACCCTTTTTGGGGCGGTGGCCGGTATTGCGGGCCTGATGCTTGGCGTTTTCAAGAAAGGGGAACCCATTGCTTTCGGTCCATATATCGTATTAGGAACACTCGCAGCATACTTCTTTCACCAGCCAATCCTGCATTGGTATTTTTCTTTATATAGCTAAAAGGGGTCATTCATGATGTTATCACGTCTCTTCAATAAGAATAAAAATAAAATCAATATCGTTATCAGTGATCAATGGATTCGATTTGTAGAATTGAAATCTGTTTCTCCTTTACATATTCACCAATTTGGAGAGAAACGAATTGCTGACGGGATGATCTCAGATGGCAAAATCATTGAGAAAGAAGCTTTTCAAGCACTGTTGGAAGAGTGTGTCCTCGACTGGGGTATCAAGAAAAGGGAAGTTCAATTCATCGTCCCGAATACTCAGATGATCATCAGGAAGATGGAGATATCATCGGATATTGAGGATGATGAGGTGAAGAGCCACTTATTTCTGGAAATCGGTACGAGTATCCACCTGCCTTTTGAAAATCCGGTATTTGATGTGGTGGTCGTAGGAAATAAAGGAGACAAGAAAGAAATCATCCTTGTGGCGGCACCGGAAGATATTGTCATGGAATATCAGCAGGTCCTGACTGATGCCCATTTAAAGCCCGTTGTGGCGGATATCAGTCCACTTGCCTTTTACCGATATGTACACTCTTTGGATTTAACTCGTAAAGAAGACCATGAAATGCTCCTCTATTTCAACCAGGCTAATGTGACCGTGTCCATCTTCCATGATCATCAGCCTGTATTTTTTAGACCGATCGGATTAGGTGAGGATCGGGAAGTGATGGATGAGAGGATGTATCACAATGATTTCCAATCCTTTCAATTTGATGATGTGATGAAAGAATTTGACAAAGTAATCAGCTTTTACAGATATACACTTACAAATGATGAAGCAATGATTAATAAAATATACGTAACCGGTGACCATCCCATGGTAGGGGATATCCATACCCTTTTATCAGATCGGTTTGAAATCGACATTATCAAGGTGCCAACCGCTGCACGCGACGCCTACACCAATGAAGAACTATCGAGTGCGTTTTTACTCGCTATTGGTTTAGGGTTAAAAGAGGTGATATAGTGCTCGTCGATATCAATTTATTACCTCAAAATGAAAAAGGAAGTCGTCAGTGGCTGTATGTGGTTATCGGTGTGCTATCCGTCGGTATCCTTGCTCTTATGATTCTATTATTTCTTGCTGCGAATATCGGAAAAGATGTGGACGGCCTGACGACGGAATTACAGGGTACCAAGCAGCTCAGAGCGGAAAAAGAGCAAAGCATTTCTGATTTTGAATCATCTGATGCCTGGGTTCAATTGGAGAGTGCTGTCAGCTGGGCGGAAAGCTATCCCATCGATACCGTACCGGTCTTGAATCACCTGGTCGAATTACTGCCGGAGCGGGGATTCGTGAAGGAATTTACATATGCTGAAGATGGGAGTATCCAGCTCTTGATTCAATTTGATACAAGCAGTGAAGCTGCGTTTTATTTAACGCATTTGAAGGAATCCCGGTTCATTCAGGAAGCAACCTTATTGACGCTTGCCACAGAAAGAATCTCTGAAAATGATAGTCTATCAGCCGTTAATACGGAAACCATCTTACCAAGGTACATTGGTCAGTATGAAGTAACGTTAAATAGAGTAGAGATAAAGAAAATGGAATCAGAGGAAACTTCCGATGAGCAGGGGGGCGATTCGGAATGAATGTACGATTCGAGAAAAAAGAATGGTTACTGATCAGCACATCCATCGTTATCGCAGTATTTCTCATCCTTGGGGGAGTATGGTTCTACTATCTACCTGTGAAAAATCAGAAAGAAAGTCTGCAGAATGAAATCAAAACGGAAAAGAAGCTGATTGAAGCATTGGATTCTAAGATTTCTTCCATTAAACAGGCTTCCTTTGAAAATTCCAGTTCACTGCAACAAAAGGTTCCGGTCAAACCGCTTACTCAGCAGCTGCTTATCGATCTTGAAAAAGCAGAAATCGTCTCGGACAGTTTTATCACAAGCATTGAATTTACGGAGGGTGCCGTTGATCTTCCTGCAACTGAATCCATGGGCGCCGGGGATGATGTTTCCCAAGCGGATGGTGAAGAAACTGAAGAAGGCACTGAAGTGAACCCGGCACCTGATGTGGTCCTTCCACAAGGCCTTCAAAAACTGACAGCCACGATTTCAGTAGAAGCAAAGAGTTATTTCGAGATAGAAGAGTTCATCAATAAATTAGAAGAGCTGCAACGCATCGTGGAAATAGAACAGATTTCTTTCAGCGGACCGGCTGAATTACTGCAGTACCAAGGTGAATTCGAAAATATTCAATTGAATTTAGTCGTGTCCGCCTTTTATTTACCTGGTTTAGTAGAACTTGAGAAGGAGCTGCCAAAGCTGGATGCACCCCTGCCGTCTAACAAAAAGAATCCTTTTCAACAGTTCCCTGAACAAAAGTCAGAAGAACTAGATACCAATTAAAGGTTTGATGATAATGCGTGAAAATGAAAGAGGATATACGCTTGTAGAATTGCTTGCTGTTATCGTGATTTTGGGGGTCATAGCCGTCATAGCTGTATTGGCGATAAACAATCTGATTGAAAAATCAAAGAAACAGGCGTTTGTGGCAAACGCCCTTACGATGAAAAGTTCAGCGCAATACTATGCGAAGGATGCCATGCTTCAAGAAAAGGTAACGGGTAAGATAACGTATAAAGAGTTGATAGATGCTCAACTGATAGAACCAATCTTGGATCCCCATTCCAAAACAGTCATGGCGCCGGATGAATCCTCTTATGTTTTGGCTGACGGGGAGAGTGTGATATCCATTTGTTTACTGGGGGAAGAGTATAATCTCTGTACAAATGGCAACGGAGACAGAGAAGAAATACCGTTTTCTACCCTTTCAATTCAATCACTGCAGAAAAACTGAAAAATTTGACGAAAACCTATTAGGACAAGACGACAAAAGTCTTGTTCTTTTTTTTATTGGATGTGATAGCATGGAAAAAAATAGATGAAGGAGGGTGGCGATGATGAATAATAAAAGAGACAAAGATAAAAAGATATCTATTAAAATTAATGGTGAAAAAACAAAGTTCGAGGAAGATCTTCTTGTTTATGATTGGAAGTTGGGGAAGTCCGAAGCAGCTGCCGGGGAAGAGGCGGAAGATAATGGGTTCGATTGGATCCTTCCTGACAATGAGGAAGCTCAGCCTCCTAAGGAATACAAAAAAATCAATTATGTGTCAGGGAACAAAAAGAAGCGCAAGTCTTTCAAGAATCCTTTTCAGGACTCTGTCAATCTTCTAATGTCCATAATTGGTGCGGTTGTGGTGGGCGCCGTGCTGGGATTCGGCACGCTTAAAGTCATTACGACAACAGATGGTCCTTCGGCGCCGGCGGCAACGCTGCAAGATACGACTGCAGAAGGATATACGGAAGGGAAGCAGTCTGTATCGGCTGTTGAATTACAGGATTTCTCAACGTCAATCCTTCAAGGTGGTGTGTTTTCAACTGAAGAAGCGCTTAATGCCATGAAGGACAGCTTAGCAGGAAAAGGGTTGAGCAGCGCTACCGTGGAAAAGGATGGACAATTCTTTCTATTATTGGGTGTTTCGGGAGATCTTGAAACAGCCAAATCACTTGGAGCTGAATTGAAAGAACGAGGGGTAGAAGTCTTTGCGAAAGATTTTGTATTTGGAGCTAAAGGAATAAATGCTTCAAAGGAAGAGAAATCCTTTTTGGAAAAGGGAAATGGGCTCTACAACACATTAGCGCAGGAGAGCAGCAGTGGAATGGTCGGTGGAACGCCTGACGAAACGACGATTCAAACCATTCAATCCGGAGTGAAGGAGCTTGAAGGAATCAAGGTGGGTCAAGAGTCCATCGCCACCATGAAAGAGTCCTTGGTCAATGCTGGGAATCTTGCCGCGGCGATGAAGTCCCCGGAGGATGCCCAAAAAGTTCAGGAAGAGCTGTTATCCTACCTGCAACTTTACAGTGGATTATAATTTCGACTGATTTAGACTATTTTCTAGGAAATAATCTTTTATCGAAAATAGAGCCTCTCTCATTTTGACAGATTTACGCTTACTGACCATAAGAGAGCTGGCTCTATTTTTACTTGTTTAAAGAGGCGGAATTTGGTAGGATATTCATGTATCTCCCAATTTCTACTCTGAAAGGATTGGTATGGTGTGTCCAACCTCATACTCGCTTCACAATCTCCTCGTCGAAAAGAACTTCTTCAACAAATTCAACTTTCTTTTTCCGTTATCAGCTCCACTGTAGAGGAAACTTTTTCATCTGATTTATCGCCCCATGAAGTCGTGATGTATCTTGCCCGTAAAAAAGCGAAAGAAATCTCGAATCAATACCCCGCTCACTATGTAATCGGTTCAGACACCGTCGTAGCGAAGGATGACCAGATTCTTGGTAAACCGGAATCCAAAGAGGTAGCGAAAGAAATGCTATCCATGCTTTCCGGTTCTACCCATTCAGTCTACACGGGGGTTGCCATTCTACATGGTGATGTGGAGAAACTCTTTTATGAAAAAACGGATGTAACGTTTTGGGAGTTGACTTCAAAAGAGATCGACGATTATATTGCATCTGAAGAACCTTTTGATAAAGCCGGTTCATATGGGATTCAAGGAATCGGAGCGAAATTTGTCAAAGAAATTAAAGGCGATTATTTCTCCGTCGTTGGCTTACCCATCTCACGAGTGAATCGTGTTTTACTTGAAATGGGCTATCTTCAACCAGGATGACTCCCTAGCGTACGAATAGGAGGAACCCATGGTTAAAACAATACCCCAGCAGGAAGAAAACAGGCTGATGATCCGGGATTTCCCACAAGACGAAAGACCTCGGGAAAGATTGATTCAAAGTGGTGCAGCAAGCCTGTCCAATCAGGAGCTGCTGGCTATCCTACTCCGGACCGGTACGAAATCCGAGTCTGTCCTACAACTGTCCAACCGTCTTCTCAATCACTTTGATGGATTGAATCTATTAAAGGATGCTTCCCTGGAAGAGATTACGAAAACGAAGGGAATCGGCCTTGCAAAGGCGGTTCAAATCATGGCCGCCGTCGAATTCGGTCGAAGAATCAGCGACTTGGCTTTTGACGACAGATATAGCATCCGTTCCCCGGAAGACGGAGCCAATTATGTCATGAACGACATGAGATTTTTGGCCCAGGAGCATTTTGTATGCTTATACCTCAACACAAAGAATCAAGTTCTCCACAAGCAAACCATCTTTATTGGAAGTCTGAATGCTTCCATCGTGCACCCCCGGGAGGTCTTCAAGGAAGCCTTCCGACGATCCGCCGCATCGATCATTTGTATCCATAACCATCCATCGGGAGATCCGACTCCAAGCAGAGAAGATATAGAGGTGACAAAAAGATTAGTAGAATGTGGTCGAATCATTGGTATTGATATACTCGATCATCTTATAATAGGGGAGAAGAAGTTTATCAGTTTAAAGGAAAAAGGGTATTTATGACACTATGATTTTTTTCCTGGTTGCGATATAATTAAGCTTATGATTTTTACAAACAATATGATGATTCTATATAACGCAGTCTTTGAAAAGAGAGAGTCATTCTTCAAGGGAATGAGTCTTTTCGTTATGCATGAACGAACAATTATTGTGACGAAAATTACGAGGATAGAGAGTGATTGGACAACTCTCCTGTGAAAACACATATAAAACGTTAAAAACCAGCCAATTTGTACCAGAAAGGGAGATACCATTCATGTTTGGAACGAAAGATTTAGGGATTGATTTAGGAACAGCTAACACATTGGTGTACTTGAAAGGCAAAGGGATTGTCGTTCGCGAACCTTCTGTTGTAGCACTTCAAACAGATAACAAGCATATCGTTGCAGTCGGAAATGATGCTAAAAACATGATCGGTAGAACACCGGGAAATGTCGTGGCTCTTCGCCCGATGAAAGATGGGGTAATCGCTGACTACGAAACAACAGCCACGATGATGAAGTATTACATAAGACAAGCGACGCGTAATAAAGGAGCTTTTTCCCGAAAGCCTTACGTCATGGTTTGTGTACCTTCAGGCATAACCGGTGTTGAAGAAAGAGCGGTCATCGATGCAACAAGACAGGCGGGAGCAAGGGATGCTTACACGATCGAAGAGCCGTTTGCCGCTGCAATTGGTGCAAACCTGCCAGTATGGGAACCGACAGGAAGTATGGTCGTAGATATCGGTGGAGGAACGACAGAAGTGGCCATCATCTCTTTAGGAGGGATTGTGACAAGTCAGTCGATCCGTGTAGCCGGGGATGAGATGGATGATGCCATCATCAACTATATCCGCAAAACGTATAACCTGATGATCGGGGATCGTACAGCGGAGACGATCAAAATGGAAGTCGGCTCTGCCGGTGATTCTGAAGGAATCGAAGCAATGGAGATTCGTGGACGTGACCTTCTGACCGGTTTGCCGAAAACGATCGAAGTAACGGCGATTGAGATTGCATCTGCTCTTCGTGATACCGTATACACGATTGTCGATGCAGTTAAGAGTACATTAGAGAAAACACCGCCAGAACTCGCGGCTGACATCATGGACAGAGGAATTGTGCTGACAGGTGGCGGGGCGCTTCTTCGTAATCTTGACAAAGTGATCAGTGATGAAACGAAAATGCCGGTCCTCATTGCAGAGGAGCCTCTGGATTGTGTGGCAATCGGTACGGGGAAAGCCCTTGACCACATCCATCTCTTTAAAAATCGAGGAAAATAATAATGAATAATGAATGGGGGACGTTTCCTTAAGGATGCTAGTTAGCCTTAAGGTCGGCCCCATCTTTTTTCGAACAACCATGAATATTTTGACGAATGATATCAAAAATAAGCGATTTTTGCTATAGTATTTACTAGAATGAGAAAAGGTTGAGGTGTACATCATGCCACAATTCTTCCTGAATAAACGTTTGATCATTCTGCTCGTCAGTGTCATAGTCCTTGTGGGATTAATCGGATTTTCTTTGCGGGAGCGAGATACCATCAGCTGGCCTGAGCAGTTTGTAAAAGATATGGTAGGATTCGGACAGTCATTGGTTTCAAAACCTGTTAACTATGTAGCCGGAGTTGTTGAAAACGTTCAAGATCTTCAAAATACATATACAGAAAACGAAAAATTGAAAACACGTTTAGATGAATTAGTGAAGCTTGAAACAAAGGTGAAAGACCTGAAACAAGATAATAATGAATTAAGGGCGGTCCTTGAAAAGAAGGAAGACCTTCGTGCCTATAACACGATTCAAGCTACCGTCATTGCCAGGAATCCTGATCGCTGGCAAGAGCTCCTGACGATTGATAAAGGAGAAGTGAACGGAATTAAATCAGACATGGCCGTCATTTCATCAGCGGGATTGATCGGAAAGATTAAAAGCGTGAATGAATTTTCATCTACTGTTGAATTAATTTCGACCAATAATACAAAAAACCGGATTTCCACTGTGATACAAGGAAAAGAACAAGACATCAACGGGTGGATCGAAGGGTACGACAGTGATAAAAAAGAAATTTTGGTTAAACGGATTTCCAACGATATGAAAGTCGACAAAGGCTCTAAAGTGATGACTTCGGGACTTGGAGGCGTATTCCCAAAGGGGCTGGTCATCGGGGAAGTCAAAGAAGTGAAACCGGATCAATACGGGTTGACTCAAACGGCATATGTAAAGCCTGCTGCTGATTTCTATCACTTGGAGCACGTCATGGTCATCGATCGTGACATTCAGGGTGTGACGGAAAAGGAAGCGGATGCTGAGGAGGATGGCAATGATCAGTAGGCTCCTCCTTCCGTTTATGACTCTGCTTTTCTTTTACAGTGAGAGTTTATTTGTTCATCTTTTTCCAAATGAAGAGTGGTTTGATCAGAAAATCATCGTTCCACATTTTCTGATTATTGTGCTGTTCTTTATTTGTGCGTTTTACCAGTACCGCACCGCATTGCTTTATGGTTTCATCTTTGGCTTTCTATTTGATATTTATTACACAGAAATCAATGGCATTTACTTAGTGCTCTTCCCATTTGTCATCTTTTTATCTCACCAGATGATGAGAATATTACATAATAACCTCTTTGTATTGGGAATGATTTCACTTGTGAATCTTTCCGTATTGGAGTTTTTGGTGTATCAGATCAATTTAATTATCCAACGGACTGATTTGACGTTTATGCAATTCGTGGACTGGCGTTTGTGGCCGACATTGGTCCTTAATATATTGTTTTATATAGTTGTGGCATTTCCACTCAGGAACTATCTGCTCCGAAAACGGAAAGAGTGGCTGGATGAATAAATTCTATTAGTAATTTTTTCATAAAAAGAGGAAATAGCACTGCTTATGTCGAATTTAATAGACGACTGAGGTGAAAATTGCGCCATGAATAAAAAGCCAAATGTGATGATAAAAGGAACAAAAGAAGGACTGACTCTTCATCTCAATGATCAATGCTCCTTTCATGAGTTAAAGAAGGAATTGGACGATAAGCTGTCTGCACATTACCGGGAAACAGAAGGGACTCCCCTGCTCACGGTCAATATCCAGACAGGGAATCGCTACCTGACGGATGATCAAGAGGAAGAGTTGAAAGAGATCGTAAGGCAAAAACGTAATTTAGTAGTGAATGAAGTATGGAGTAATGTGATTACAAAAAATGAAGCAGAGAAACTCATAGATGAACGAAATATAGAAACTCTAACCGGCGTGATCCGGTCGGGACAAGTCGTGGACGTATCAGGAGACATCCTTATTGTCGGCGATGTCAATCCCGGTGGAAAAGTGCTGGCTGGAGGGAATATTTACATATTGGGTTCGTTGAAAGGAATTGCCCATGCCGGTCACAACGGAAACATGGAGGCGGTCATTGTGGCATCCAAAATGGTTCCGTCCCAGCTCCGGATAGGGGACTCCCTGAACCGGGCACCTGATCGGGTGGAAGAAGACGAGGAGCACGAAATGGAATGTGCTTATGTCGATGATCAGGGACAAATCGTTGTAGATCGTTTACAAGTTTTAAAGCATCTTAGACCAAATATTACTAGTTTTAAAGGAGGAAGCTAATGTGGGTGAAGCCATAGTTGTTACTTCAGGTAAAGGTGGAGTGGGAAAGACGACTACTTCTGCCAATGTTGGTACAGCATTAGCTCTACAAGGCAAAAAGGTTTGTTTAATTGATACAGATATCGGCCTCAGAAACCTGGATGTGGTGATGGGACTCGAAAACAGAATCATTTATGACTTAGTAGACGTTGTAGAGGGCCGCTGTAAAGTACACCAAGCTCTGGTAAAGGATAAGCGTTTCGAGGATAAACTATTTTTACTGCCAGCAGCACAAACAAGTGATAAATCCGCTGTTAACCCTGAGCAAATGAAGAAGCTAGTAGTAGATTTAAAGCAAGACTATGATTATATCATCATCGATTGTCCTGCGGGGATCGAGCAAGGGTATAAGAATGCTGTGGCGGGTGCCGATCGGGCGATTGTCGTCACGACACCTGAAATTTCAGCTGTTCGGGATGCGGATCGAATCATCGGTTTGCTGGAAAAAGAAAATATTGAACCACCGAAACTCGTCATTAACCGCATACGCAATCATATGATGAAAAACGGTGAAATGTTGGATGTGGACGAAATCACAGCACATCTTTCCATTGATCTTCTTGGGATCGTAGCAGACGACGATAATGTCATCAAATCTTCCAATAAAGGTGAGCCCATCGCTCTTGATTCAACAAGCAGAGCCTCCATTTCCTACCGGAATATTGCCAGACGAATCTTGGGTGAATCAGTTCCGTTGCAGTCTTTGGAAGAAGAACGGGCAGGAGTCTTTTCAAGAATTAAAAAGTTATTCGGTGTAAAAGCATAAGAATCAATTCAGTCCCGGTAAAGCGCTTAGTGCGTTTTACCGGGACTTTTTTTATTCTCCCCATGAATATTCTTTAAGGACAAGTCATACATTGTAGCAAATCATGTGTAATCGAATGGATCTCTTTTCCATATGGATCTAACACCCCTTGTCCCTCATCATGACCAGAACCATTTAGTATAGAATCACTCTTGAACGGGGCGGTGCCCAGACGTTTATGAAACAATACTTTATAAAAAGGAATGGTGTACATGGGGAATCGTGCGGATGAAATACGCAAGCGGATAGCGAAACGAAAGAAAACGAATCCAGGTCAGAACTCTTCATACTTTCTCCCGTCGGACGAGGAGCGCTATGGAATGGAACGCCAGACAAGCTTTGAAGGGGGGCCGCCACCTGAAGGGGTGCATCCGTTATTTAAAAAGGAAACCTTTATGCTTAAGATACTTGGAGCGGGCATCATGGTATTAGTGACGGCGATTATGTTTAAGAGCCCCTCACCTGTATTCAATGAAGCGAAATCAGTTGTCACGAAAACCATGGATACAGAATTCCAGTTTGCCGCCATTTCCACGTGGTATGAGGACCAATTCGGAAAACCTTTAGCGTTATTACCGACAAGTAATACCAAGAAAGAATCCTCTTCTGCGCAAAGTGCGGAATATGCCATACCTGCTTCGGGGAAGGTAGTCGAAAATTTTAAAACAAACGGACAAGGCATCATGCTTGAAACGGGCTTAGGTGAAGATGTAGCGGCGATGAAGGGGGGCTTGATTATATTTGCAGGTAAGAAAGAGGAGCTTGGGAACACTGTCGTCATTCAACATGCAGACAAATCAGAATCCTGGTATGGTCACCTCGAATCGATTGAGGTGAAACAGTATGAATCGATCGAGAAGGGATCTCTTGTAGGCAAGGTTTCCACTAGCAGCCAGAACGATGTGACAGGAGAGTTTTATTTCGCGATTAAAATGGGTGATACATTTATCGACCCGATACAGGTGATGTCATTTGACTAATATCATTTCGCTTTTGAAAAAATTTCATGTGCACCCTTTGCTTTGGCTCGTCATAGCCATTGCGATTATGACGGCTCACTTTTTTGAATTGTTACTGCTTCTCTTCATCATTACGATCCATGAGTTGGGACATGGACTGATGGCCCATTCTTTTTCCTGGAGAGTAAAGAAAATCTCCCTGTTGCCTTTTGGTGGGGTTGCGGAGATGGATGAGCATGGAAACCGGTCGTTGCGGGAGGAGTTCTGGGTGGTGGCTGCGGGTCCCTTGCAGCACATATGGCTCATAGCCTCAGGTTGGGGGCTTATGGAGACCGGCGTGATCAGCCCGGAGTCATTTTCACTCTTTTTTCAGTTGAACATGATGGTGCTGCTGTTTAATCTTCTTCCCATTTGGCCTTTGGATGGTGGGAAGATGATTTCCTTACTTTTAGCCACGAAGCTTAATTATTTGAGAGCGTATGAATACACGCTTCTCTTTTCTTTTGGTTTATTATTGCTGTTCCACCTGGTTGTACTGATCATCGCTCCCCTTCATTTGAACCTGTGGATCGTTCTTTCGTTCCTGTACTTTTCTTTATGGGTGGACTGGAAACAGAGGCGGTATGCGTTTATGAAGTTTTTGTTAGAGCGATATTACGGGAAGAGTCATCAATTTGTGGAACTGCGGCCACTTCCCATCGAAAGCGAAGATTCCATCATTACAGTAGTGGAGAAGTTTCAGCGGGGAGTGAAGCATCCCCTCGTTGTCTTTGAAAAAGGAATTGAAGTAGGGAAGCTGGATGAAAATGAGCTCCTACATGCCTTTTTTGCCGAAAAGATGACCTCGGCGAAAACGAAGGATCTCCTCTACCTTTATTGACGAATGAAGACGAACTGTATAAAGTAAGGGCATACTGGTAAAAGGGTTGGACTCAACCCTTTTTTCTTATGACTTTTTTCGTGGAAAAGGGGTTTTCGGTTTGGAAGAAATCATTGTACATAGTAAGGGCAGGGAAAAACGGTGGGTATACCGAACAGGCCATGAAATCATTGGATTATATACATATCAGCCTGGAGAGGAAAGCTTAACAGGAAATATTTATCTTGGAAGAGTCGTCAAGGTTCAAAAAGGGCTGGGTGCGGCATTTATAGATTTTGGCGGGAATAAAAATGGCTACCTTCATGAAAAGGACTTTCCCCAAAACATAGAGGCATACCATGCGGGAAACGATCCTCACCCGATTGGAAAGTGCGTGCATGAAGGGCAAAAAATCATCGTACAGGTCATTAAGGACGAGATGGGAACGAAGGGTGCAAGATTGACGGCCGTTATCGAGCTCAAAGGGGAACATCTTGTGTACATGCCACAGGGATACTATGTGGCGGTATCTAAAAAAGTGGATGATGAAAACAGGAAGGTCCTGAGACGCTTAGGGAATGAGTGGAAAGAGCCGGAAGAAGGCATTGTGATGCGCACCAATGCCGTTGAAGTAAGAGAAGGAGTGTTACAAGAGGAACTGCACTCTTTACGTTCAAGATATGAAAGCTTGGAAAGGGTGTCTCTGCGATCTAAATGTCCTTCACTCTTATCCCGGCAGGACACTTTCCATGAGGATCTCCATGAACAAATGAAAACGGGGAGTGGAGGAAGAATTGTTGTCGATGATTATGATAGTCTTCTTCATTTAGAAGAAATGAGCGGAGCCGGGATAAAGGATAAGTGGGCCTTCGAACTCTATCAAGGCCAGGAGAATATTCTTCGTCATTATCACGTTGCCTCTGTATGGGAGAACGTACTGAAAAAAGTACTATGGCTCGATAATGGAGCTTTTATCGTCATTGAGTCAACAGAAGCCATGACCGTTGTGGATGTGAATTCAGGAAAGTTTACGGGAAAAGACGATTTAGAACAGACCATTTTACAAACCAATAAACTGGCAGCGAAAGAAATGGCGAAGCAACTCACCCTTCGGAATCTGAGCGGCATGATTCTCATCGATTTTATCGATATGAAAAAGGAAAGCCACAAACAGGAAGTGATGGATGCATTTTCAGATGCATTAGTATCAGATAAGCAGCGCACGACGATCGTAGGCTTTACATCCCTTGGCATTCTGGAGTTGACACGAAAAAGGACCCGTCAGCCCCTGTCCGCCTACTTGACTCGTCCTTGCTCGGTATGTCATGGTACAGGGAGAGAAATGACGCCTGAAACGCTTGCATTCCAGCTTGAACGGGAGCTGTGGGAAATGCAGGATGGATCCCTCATTGAAGTGGAAGCGACCGGGGAAGTCGCAACCGTTTTTTCCGGGCATCAGAACGTTCACCTTCAAAGATTGGAAAAAGCGTTGGGTAAAGAAATTAAGATAAAAGAAATCACTCATGAACATCCTTATTATCATATTACAAAATTTAGATGAATTTCTTGATTGTTATTGACAGTACATCGATTTTTATGATAGGATTCTAATGTTATTGATTGTAGCACCCGTGCTACAACCGCTCATTACAGGTAGAAAAGCTTGGAGCAATCCAACACCTGTCATTGGCGAGTCTGAGTTTATAAGGAGGTGCGATTATGTACGCAATTATCGAAACAGGTGGTAAGCAAATCCGTGTAGAAGCTGGTCAAGCTATCTACATCGAAAAGCTAAACGCAGAACAAGGCGATACGGTAACATTTGACAAAGTTCTATTCGTTGGTGGCGACGATGTGAAAGTAGGAAGTCCGTTAGTGGATGGAGCTACTGTAACAGCGAAAGTTGAAAAGCAAGGCCGCGCGAAAAAGCTTGTAGTATTCAAATACAAAGCGAAAAAGAACTACCGTCGTAAGCAAGGTCACCGTCAACCTTACACTAAAGTTGTCATTGACGAAATCAACGCGTAAGGCGTGATATCATGATTAACGTTTACGTAGAGCGTTCATCCGGGAAAAGGATCCGTTCTTTCTCTATGGATGGACATGCTGATTTTGCCGAAAATGGGCAAGACATTGTTTGTGCAGGTGCTTCTGCTGTTTCATTTGGCAGTATTAATGCCATTATGGCGTTAACCGGTGTAGAACCGTCCATCGAGCAATCCTCTGATGGTGGATATCTTCGCTGTGTCATCCCTGATGATCTTCCGGAAGAAACAGAGAGCAAGATTCAGCTGCTACTGGATAGCATGCTTATCAGCCTCCAAACGATTGAAAGAGACTATAGTGATTTTATTAAAATAACCTTCAAAAAGTAGGAGGTGGAACAGATGTTAAGATTAGACCTTCAGTTTTTTGCGTCTAAAAAAGGAGTAGGTTCGACTAAAAATGGTCGTGACTCTATCTCAAAGCGTCTTGGTGCTAAGCGTGCAGACGGTCAAATGGTTACTGGTGGATCAATTCTTTACCGTCAACGCGGTACGAAAATTTATCCAGGCCTAAACGTCGGCCGTGGTGGCGACGATACACTTTTCGCTAAAACCGACGGTGTTGTTCGTTTCGAACGCATGGGTCGTGACAAGAAAAAAGTGAGCGTATACCCAGTTGCGAATGAAGCTTAATCGCATATCTTTAACGAAAACTCTAACCGACTTTCGGTTAGAGTTTTATTTTTATCAGGGATATGGGTGAGGAATCGGGTTTTAATGGGGTTTCACACGGATTTATATGAAATTTGGGCTGATTTTTGCTGAATTTGAAGTACTTTTACTGAGAAATAGGTTTAAGATGGAGAGTATTTGATTAATAAACAGGTGTAAAAGTGATTTATTTTCAACTTTGACCTATTTATTTTCAAAAATTGAATTTTATTTTCAATTTCCCTCCATTTATTTTCAAATTTAAGGATTTATTTTCAATTCCTGAAACTCCAGCATTCCACCTGAATTTCATTCACCCACCAATTTTACAGAAACAATATACGCGAGAGTCTCATCTTTGATATACTTACAGGTAGCACTTAAAGTATAGGAGTTAGATTATGAGCGAAAATTGGGGTGTAGTCGAGGCGTTAAGGCACGCTCGCCACGACTGGATGAATGATTTGCAATTAATAAAAGGCAACTTGGATCTTGATCGCGTGGAGCGGGCGAAGCAAGTGATCGAGGAAATGGTTCTCGTTGCACAAAATGAGTCGAAGCTATCGAATTTAAAGCTTCCATTATTGGCAGAATTGATATTAACATATAATTGGTCAAGACATTTGATTAAGCTGGATTTTGAAGTCATTCAATCGGAGTCATCACATGGACTTGAAGATCGAAGGCTTTACAACTGGTGCAAGGAGTTGCTTGAATTCCTTGAATCAAATGTAATGAACAATGTAGAAAATCAATTATCCATCTTACTGGACATTACAAAAGAACATTCCCGTTTTATATTTGATTTCACAGGTATACTAAAGAGTACAAGCATGGTGGAAAACTGGATAAAGAATCAACGATCAAACGGAGAAAATATAGAAATAGAACAACTTCAAGAAGAGGTTCTTGTCATTCATGTAGTCGCCCGATGAGGCGATTTCACGGATAAGTTAGGAGTGAAAGTATGTTTATAGATCAGGTCAAGGTTTATACAAAGGGCGGTGACGGCGGAAACGGTATGGTTGCCTTCCGTCGTGAGAAATATGTACCTAAAGGTGGTCCTGCCGGAGGAGATGGCGGTCACGGTGCAGACGTCATTTTTGAAGTGGATGAAGGCTTAAGAACGTTGATGGATTTCCGTTATCAGCGTCATTTCAAAGCAACTCGTGGAGAGCACGGGATGAGTAAGAATCAGCATGGACGGAACGCAGAAGATATGGTTGTAAAGGTTCCACCTGGAACAGTCGTAAAGGACGATGATACGGGTGAAACGATTGCCGACCTGGTGCAGCATGGTCAGCGTGCCGTTATCACGAAAGGTGGCCGCGGAGGAAGAGGGAATTCCCGTTTCGCTACACCTGCCAACCCTGCTCCTGAGCTTTCTGAAAAAGGGGAGCCGGGACAAGAGCGTTATATCGTGATGGAATTGAAGCTGCTTGCAGATGTTGGACTGGTAGGATTCCCGAGCGTCGGAAAATCCACATTGCTTTCAGTTGTTTCAGCTGCCAAGCCAAAGATTGCTTCGTACCATTTCACAACCATTGTTCCGAATCTTGGAATGGTTGAAACAGGAGATGGAAGAAGCTTCGTCATGGCTGACTTGCCTGGGTTAATTGAAGGAGCCCATGAAGGTGTCGGACTCGGTCACCAATTCCTGCGCCATATTGAACGTACACGTGTTATTGTTCATGTGATCGATATGAGTGGAATGGAAGGAAGAGATCCATACGAGGATTATCTGACGATCAATGAAGAGCTTAAGCAATACAACCTTCGTTTAACGGAGAGACCTCAAATCATCGTTGCCAATAAAATGGACATGCCTGATTCAGAAGAAAACCTGAAGATTTTCAAGGAGAAACTGCAGGAAGATTTCCCTGTCTTCCCAATCTCGGCTGTTACGCGTCAAGGGCTAAGTGAGCTTCTATATGCGGTAGCTGATAAAGTGGAAACTACTTCTGAATTCCCTATTCATGAAGAAGAGGAAACCGGTATTCACCGTGTCCTTTACAAGCATGAAGAAGAAGAGAGAGAATTCGAAATCACACGTGATCCTGATGGAACATTCGTTGTAAGCGGTGCGAAAATTGAGAGATTGTTCAAGATGACGGACTTCTCCAGGGAAGATTCTACGAGACGATTCGCAAGACAGCTTCGTTCGTACGGAGTGGATGAAGCCCTTCGTGAGCGTGGTGCCGAGAATGGCGACACGATCCGCTTGTTAAAATATGAATTCGAATTTGTCGATTAAGTTTCATCCTTCATCTATTTCAGACAGAAGAGCATTGACGGCTTTTATTAGCGGACGATGCTCTACAATAGTAAGCTGAGAGGTTTTCTCTGGGGCTTGATCTTTGCCCCTGTCCTCTCGAGCCAGACAATTGGAGGAATAGTCATTGGGGAAAAAATTTCAAGAGGGCAAGTTTTATTTAGTGCGTGAAGATGTGCTGCCCGAAGCGATGAAGAAAACCCTGGATGCGAAAGAATTGATTGAAAGAGGCAAGGCCGACTCAGTATGGGAAGCGGTCCATCGGGTTGATTTAAGCCGGAGTGCCTTTTATAAATATCGTGATACTGTGTTTCCATTTCACACCGTGGTGAAGGAGAGAATCATCACGCTATTCTTCCATCTCGAAGATCGTTCAGGCACGCTGTCTCATTTACTTAGTGAAACAGCCAAGCATGGTTGCAATATTTTGACGATACATCAGACAATCCCATTGCAGGGAAGAGCGAATGTCACGCTATCACTGAATGTGACAGACCTTACGATTGGATTGGAAGACTTACTTTCAAAGCTGAGACGATTAGAATTTGTAGAAAAAGTAGAAGTGTTGGGTTCCGGAGCCTGATGCTTCTTTTTTTTTGATTAAAAGCTCTTCCTCTTTGATGCTATACGTGTTAGAATGTTCAATAAATTTGGTGAGAGTGAGAGGAAGATCAGAGTGAAAATTGCGTATTTAGGACCCCAGGCTTCCTTTACAGATTTAGCTGTCAAGAAGGCGTTTCCAGAAGAAGATACGGTACCGTATGTAACGATTCCCGATTGCATTGAAGCGGTGATAGAGAATGAAGTCGATTATGCCGTTGTTCCATTAGAAAATGCCTTGGAAGGCTCGGTACATATTACAGTCGACTATTTGTTTCATGAAGCAAATTTAGCGATTACAGCAGAATTGACATCGGCGATTCAGCAACACTTAATGATACACCCTGAATGGACCGATAGCGAAGAATCGATTCGAAAAATTCTTTCCCATTCCCACGCATTGGCACAGTGCCATAAGTTTTTACATAAGCGGTTTCGGGGCGTCTCTTTAGAACAAACGACCAGTACGGCAGCCGCAGCCAAATTCGTGAGTGAGAACCCTGAGGCGTTTCTCGGGGCGATCGGAAATGAGTTGGCGGCTGAAAAATACGGGTTAACGATCCTGCATGAAAACATACATGACTTTGCCTATAATCATACAAGGTTCATCGTATTACATAAGACGGCCGATCCCTTGTCGCTTTCCCAAGAAAAAAGTATGGATAAGACGACCTTGATGGTGACTCTCCCGAAAGATCGATCAGGAGCTCTCCATCAGGTATTATCAACCTTTGCCTGGAGACAATTGAACTTAAGTAAAATTGAATCTAGACCGTTGAAAACAGGGTTAGGGGATTATTTCTTCTTAATTGATGTGGCCCAAGAAATGGATGATGTGCTACTGCCGGGAGCGATCAGTGAAATGGAAGCTCTCGGATGCAAAGTGAAGATGATCGGGACGTATTCTTCTTATTTATTGGATAATTAAACAGTGAAGAGGCAGATTTCCAATTGGAGATCTGCCTTTACTGTTCACATACTACTTTAGTTCTCATCCAGCTCCGGTGGCCAGCCACTCGAGGTCATAAGTCAAGCCGCCATAAAGGCAAAAAACGCCTTTCCGTTGACTCGCCTTATGCTTGTCGGGGCTGAACAAGCCGGCATCCGCTTTAGTTTTATGATTGTATCAAGAATCCTGCTTCCTGAAGGGCACTTTCTGCTTTTTCCAGCGTTTCTTCATTTTGGGCCATTAACGTATGTAAATGAACTCCATCTGTCAGTTCCGATAGAAAGGAAGCTCCAGTATTCTCAATTTTGTTCATGAATTGTTCTACCTCTTTACGGTTTGAAACCATGATCGAAGCGGTTAGATCTCCGTAAACTCCGTGCTCGATCTTTACATCTTTAACAGTTACGCCGTGATCGACAAGTAAGAATAGTTCTTCTTCCGATCGTTCAGGCGTGTGCTGACAGGCAACCGTGCGTTCAATCAACGTATCCTGATTGGAAGTCGGCATGTACAGGTAGCCTTGACTGGTCGCAATGATGGGCTCTCCTTTTGCTTTCAGCAATGTGATGTCACTTACGATGACTTGACGACTGACATTGGTCTGCTTAGCGAGATCTCCACCTGTTACAGGGGTTTGTTTTGTGATTAGTTTATCGAGGATCCATTGTCTTCTCTCATCCCCAAGGATCTTTTTTCCTGCCAAAGGTATCTCCTCCGTCCCCAATTTTATATAGGAAATCATACCACAACTCGTTCTTCAAGTTAAGGAAGATACGTGAGCCGCATGGATTTCAGAAAAAGTTTGTACCAATGCTTCTACGTGTTCTTCCCTCGTTTCTCTTCCGAATGAAATCCGGATGAATTCTTTTCCGGCTCTTTGCCCGACTCCCATACTTGTCAATGTCTTAGACATATCCTGTAATCCTGCCGAGCATGCACTGCCTGTGGAAATGCACATTCCACGCCTGTTGCATTCGAGCATGAGCCATTGACCTTCAAGGCCGTGAATCCCAAGTCCGACAACATGTGGCAGCTGTGCGGGTGCTGGCCCTTCATAGAGGGTGTAAGTACCCGACAGTTGTTCTTCTAATCGAGATAAGAAATACGTTCTCAACCGACTGAAATGCGGTGTTGAAAAGGATTCGTGACACATACTTGCGGCTGTCGCGAATCCCGCTATCCCCGGCAGATTCACCGTCCCTCCCCTGAACCCGTCTTCATGAGTCTGTCCCGGGATCATGGGAGATACGTCCAGGGAAGGATTGACATAAAGTGCGCCGACTCCCTTTGGTCCATAAATTTTATGAGAAGAGAGTGTGAAACTGTCGACGATGGAAGTGAATTCCGTGATGTCCATTTTCCCGAATGATTGAACCATATCGCTGTGCAATAAAATGTCACCGCTTTTCAATAGATTCTTAATATCGTTCAATGGCTGGATTGTGCCGATTTCTCCGTTGACGTGCCCGATGCTGACAATGGTCGTGTCTTCAGAAAGCGATCCTTCTAATATTTGAAGGTCGATCAACCCTTGAGAGGTGAAAGGGATTTTTGTAATTATAAAGCCAAATTGCTCAAGAAAAGCCGCTGTAGAATGCAGGGATGAATGTTCTGCACCACCCAAAATGATGTGTTTTCCTTTCTCTTGTCTGCTTAGTGCTAGTGTGACAAGGGCTAAATGATTACCTTCTGTCCCTCCAGAAGTAAAGTATATTCCTTTAGATGGGACCTTAAGCATCCCTGCCAGTTTTTCTCTGCATTTAGTCAGTAGAAGCTGTGCTTTTCCGCCAATGTCGTGAAGACTGCTCGGATTTCCCCAGAACTCATCACTCACTGTTTGAACCACGTGTAAACTTTCAGGATCTATAGGGGTTGTAGCTGCGTAGTCAAAATAGTTCATCATGTAACCTGCCTTTTATTAAAATAGTCTGAATATATGAGTCTTGTAAAAAACTCTTGTCATTAGTTTAAATATGTGTAAATATATGTGTCAAGACACCTGTAAATAATCAGGAGGGTTTTTGATGAAAAAAACCGATATTATCATCGTTGGAAGTGGCATTGCCGCCTTGCAATTGGCACGTCAGCTTCAAAATCATTTTTATGTGATGATTATCACAAAGGATAAAATCAAAAGTGGTAACTCTTACCTTGCTCAAGGAGGGATTGCGGCACCTTTAGAACTAAAGGATTCTGTAAACGCCCATTTTAAAGATACATTGGAAGCAGGACGCTATCACCAGGATGAAGATAGTGTGAATCAACTCATAACAGATGGAAAAAGAATCGTACAATCCCTGGTGGATGAAGGAGCACCCTTTGATCGAAAAGAGGATGGAAGTCTTTCTCTGGGGATGGAGGGGGCACATAGTGCGCATCGCATCCTGCATAGTGGCGGAGATCAAACGGGGAAATATTTAGTGAAGTATTTGTTGAAATCCCTTTCAAGGGAAAAGGTTGAATTCATTGAAGGGGAAATGGTTTACGAGCTTGTAAAAGATGACAAGGGCCATTGCTGTGGGGTGAAAACGAAGGATAAGAGTGATTCAATCCGCTATTACTATGCTTCCCATATCGTACTCGGAACTGGTGGAATCGGTGGTTTATATTCCTCTACCTCCAATCATCCAGCTGTGACGGGAGATGGAATGGCGCTTGCCTTTCTTGCAGGGGCAAAGCTATCAGATATGGAATTTATTCAGTTTCATCCGACGCTGCTTTGGTTGAACGGGAAAACTTGCGGTCTGATTTCAGAGGCCGTAAGAGGGGAAGGCGCCCTTCTGTTAAATGATAAGGGAGAAAGGATCATGGAGGGAGTCGATCCCCAACTGGAACTTGCCCCCCGGCATAGTGTCGCTGAACGCATTTATAAGGAACGGCAAAAGGGAAGGGAAGTGTATCTGGATATTAGTAGAATAGAAGATTTCCAGGAAAAATTCCCTTCCATCTCCACTCTTTGCTTAAAACATAACATTTCCATCGAGGACGGGATGATCCCTGTTTCCCCGGGATGTCATTTTATGATGGGTGGAGTCGTAACAGACCATGTGGGGCAAACGAATATCCCCGGGTTATATGCCATCGGGGAAGTTGCGTGCACCGGCATTCACGGGGCTAATCGACTGGCAAGCAATTCATTATTAGAAGGATTGGTATACGGAGATCGCCTGGGTAAATTCCTTATTCAAAAGGGAGTCAGCCCTTCACCTCATTTCCACTCCACATCCCACCAGATTAAAGAGGGGGAGTCCTTGAATATCCCCTTTCAATCTGCAGATATAAAAGAAGGTATGATGAATCGTGTCGGGATCATTCGGGAGGAAGAAGGGCTGCTCGCTCATTTGAAGTGGTTAAAGGCTCAGCGACTGACATTTCATGAGCTTCTTGATTTTAATTCACGTGAAGAGATTCACATATACTTCATGTGGATCGTAAGCTTGCTCGTGACCGAGTCCGCTTTATTACGGAAGGAAAGCAGGGGAGGACATATTCGATCAGACTTTCCTCGTGAAGATAATGATCAATGGTTTAAACGAAAAATGGTTTTACAAAACAATGAAGGTAGATTGAGGGTGGAATATCATGAACAAAATGAAACTAAAATCTATGCTTGAAGAGTTTTACCGTGAAGATCTGGGTGATGGAGATCACTCTTCTGAAACTCTGTTTTCTAAAGACGATGAAGGATCTTTTTCATTCATAATGAAAGAGAGCGGTATATTTTGTGGGAAAGATGTGATCGAGCTTGGGTTCGGGCTCTTTAATCCATCAATCCAAACAAGCGTGTTCATTGAAGATGGAGAAAGGGTCGAAACGGGACAATTGATTGCTGAAATCAGAGGTCCTATGAGGGATCTTCTCCAGGCTGAACGCGTTGTCCTCAATTTGGTTCAGCGCATGAGCGGTATTGCCACCGAAACCCATCGAGCCGTACAGCAGGTGAAAGACAGTGGAGTTCGATTATGTGATACACGGAAAACAACCCCCGGATTACGGATGCTTGAGAAGTATGCTGTAAGGACCGGTGGAGGATTCAATCACAGAAATGGCCTTTATGATGCCGTCATGTTGAAAGATAATCACATTTCATTTGCGGGGTCGATTACAAATGCTGTAAAAAAGGTGAAAAGTCACATTGGTCATATGGTGAAAGTGGAAGTGGAAATCGAAACAAGGGAGCAATTAGTGGAAGCGATCGAAAGCGGTGCAGATGTCATTATGTTCGATAACTGTAGTCCAGAGGCGATCCGGGAATGGATCCCCCTTGTCCCCTCTCATATCGTGACGGAAGCATCGGGTGGGATCACGAGGGAAAGTCTCAGCGCTTATGCAGAGACAGGTATTCATTATATCTCCCTCGGGTACTTGACACATTCGGTGAAATCACTTGATATCAGCGCAAAAGTAAGAATAGCGAAAGGGGTATGAACATGGGATTGCTGGATGAATTAACAAAAGAAACGGGTGTTTTGCCTGAATCGATTACAAGCCTCACAACGGAAGAAATGGAAAACAGAGTGAGGGAAATTAAGTTACAATTGGGAAAGAAGCTTTTTATTCCAGGGCATCATTATCAAAAAGATGAAGTGATCCAATTTGCTGATGCCGTAGGGGATTCTCTTCAACTTGCCCAAATATCCGCTCAAAATAAAGAAGCGGAATTCATTGTGTTTTGCGGGGTCCATTTTATGGCCGAAACGGCAGATATTTTAACGGATGAAAATCAAGTTGTCATCTTGCCCGACATGAGGGCAGGGTGTTCCATGGCAGATATGGCAGATATTTATCAGACGGAAAAGGCATGGATCAAACTGACGGAGCAATTCGGTGATACAATCATTCCCCTCACGTATGTCAATTCCACCGCAGCAATCAAAAGCTTTGTTGGAAAGAATGGAGGAGCTACAGTTACGTCTTCAAATGCTCATAAAATGGTCGAATGGGCATTAGGGCAGAAGGAACGAATTCTCTTCTTGCCTGATCAACACTTAGGACGTAATACAGCGGCTGATCTTGGTATTTCCTTAAGTGAAATGGCTGTCTGGGATCCGATTGGAAACGAGCTGATCTATGAAGGAGAAATTGATGGGGTGAAAGTGATCCTATGGAAGGGCCACTGTTCCGTACATGAAAACTTCACTGTGAAGAATATAGACGATATCCGGAAGAATCACCCTGACATGAAGATCATCGTCCATCCTGAATGTCGCCGTGAAGTGGTGGAGAAATCAGATTTTAATGGAAGTACGAAATATATTATAGAAACGATTGACCAGTCGGCTCCGGGATCTTCCTGGGCGATTGGAACAGAAATGAATCTCGTGAAAAGACTGATCAATCAACATCCCGATAAGACGATCGTTTCCTTAAATCCATATATGTGTCCTTGTTTAACGATGAATCGCATCGATTTGCCCCATTTAGTATGGTCATTGGAAAAAATTATGGAGCAAAAACCCGAAAATATCATTAAAGTGGATGAAGATACTGCAAGAAATGCGATTTTCGCTTTAGAACGCATGTTAGCCCGTGCTTAATGAAGCTAAATAATAATACGGCCAAGCTGAAATATACCTTCCCATCTCCCGGGACGGTATATTTTTTTTTAATCACTCATAAGTTTTTATGTAGATGATTAGCAATTTGCCTATCTTGTCATAGGATATATAGACTTATGCCTGAGGAGGGAAAAAGAGTGAAAATCCATATTGTTCAAAAAGGGGATACTCTATGGAAAATCGCCAAGAAGTATGGCGTGAATTTCGAAGAGTTAAAACAGATGAATGCCCAGCTATCAAACCCTGACATGATCATGCCTGGCATGAAAATTAAAGTGCCGACTACAGGCGGATCCGTAAAGAAAGAGACACAGATCAAGTACGGTTCCAAGGAAATGCCAAAGAAGGAAATGCCTAAAGCAGAGCATCCGTTCAAAGAGCAGAAGCCTATGGCCATGCCAGTAGAAGAGCCAAAGAAAGAAAAGCCGAAAGAAGTACAAAAGCCATTTGCACCAAAAATGCCTCAACCAGTAGTGCCGGAAATCGATATTAACAACTACTACATGATGAATATGGCGAATATGCAAATGCAACAGCCAATGCAACAGCCAATGCAGCAAGCAAAGCCAAAACCAAAACCTCAAACGCCGCCTAAACCTACTAATGTACTTCCAAAAGCAAAAGAACAGCCAAAGCCAAAACCAAAACCGAAGCAAGAAGCCGTTCAAGGTATTCAAGAAGAAGAAAGCTTACAAATGCCATCTCAACCACAAGGAGGGAACACCCAGCCTATGTTTAACCCAAATAATTGCGTACCCGTATCACCGGTAATGCCAGGATCAGGTTTCTGTCCACCACATGGATGGGGAATGCAACAAGGAGGATATGGAATGCCTATGGGCCAAGGGATGCCAATGGGACCTGGAAGCGGGGTTCAGGGGGCTTCCATGATGCCTGGAATGCAGCAGATGCCAATGATGCCGCAAATGGGGCATGAAGAAGAGTCTTCATCTGTCATGCCATACATGCCGCATGGTCAAATGCCGATGCAGCAGCCGATGCAAATGCCCATGCATATGCAGCAGCCAATGCAAATGCCAATGCAACAACCAATGGGTCAGCCGTCCGGAGTAATGGGTGTGTCAGATGAAAATGGCTATCCATCCGTTCAAATGCCACAACAGGTATCACCGGCCATGATGTATCCTCAGAACTGCTATCCAGTCTCTCCTGTCATGCCGGGACCGGGATTCCAGGGTGGAATGCCAGGCGGTTATCCAATGGGGCCAGGAGGTCAAGTTCAGGGGGCAATGTCAGAAGAGTCTCCTTCTTCGATGTACGGACATCAAATGCCGATGGGCCAGCCATCAGGAGTGATGGGAGCCCAAACGGGTGGCCAGATGCCGATGGGTCAGCCATCCGGAGTAATGGGAGCTCAAATGGGTGGCCAGATGCCGATGGGTCAGCCGTCCGGAGTAATGGGAGCAAGCGACCAAGGTGATTGCGGATGCGGTGCACCTCAAGGATATGGGCCAATGATGCATCATCCAATGATGCAACAGCAAATGCAACAACAAATGCCTCAAGGAATGCAGCAACACCCATACGGCTTCGGACCGGGGATGATGGGGCAGGGAATGCCTGGCCAAGGAATGCCTGGCCAAGGAATGCCGATGGGACCCCAAGGTCAGGGAATGGGCATGCCAATGGGACCGCAAGGAATGTTTGGTCCAAGAGCATTTTCCATGCCGAACTTCAATGACGATGACTTTGAGGGCTAACATGCATGTACGAGGGGACGATTATTCACATCGTCTCCTTTCTTATTTACAATCTAAGTTAAACGATCCTGGAGCATCCCTTAAAATGTTAAAAGAAGGAAAATGGAAGCTCAAAAGCAATGGAAGAAAATGGTTTGTGAAACGATTTCCCAATCAACTGAGATTCTTACTTCAGGAACGGCTGATTTCAACGTTGTTAAGGGAAAAGTTTTATCACGTTCTGCCGTTTCATCCTATTCATGAGCGGGAGATATTATTATTTGAAGGTTCTCCGATCGGTATTACCACGTGGTTAGAAACGTCCAAGTCCATCCGTTATGATCAACCTGAAGATCGGGAAGATGCATTAATGGTACTGAAAAAATTTCATTCAGTATCGAAAAAGATCAACAATCCATGGACAACTGAAATTCCACGGTACAAATGGCTGAAAAAATGGAAAAAACGAATGATGCAGTTTCAATATAATCTTCCCTATTTGCAAGCCTTCATTCAACCTTATTATTTGTATACGTATTTAGAATGGGGGAAGTGGGCACTGAAAGAATTAAAATCAATCGACATCGATGAGTATGGAAAATGCATTACTCATGGAGATGTAGCACATCATAATTTCTTAAGAGGAAAGAACGGGATGGTGTATATGATTGACTTTGATTTAATGTCACTTTCTACAGAATTAACAGATGACCTGCAGTTTTGCAACCGGATTCTGCCATATTTAAATTGGTCTCTAAGTGACGTCAAACGCCTGACACCATTCAAATCATACGAGGATGAGCTCATCTTTTATCTTGGTTTAATGTATCCATCTGATGTGTTTCGAGAGTGGAATCGATTCATTCGTGAAGATCAATCCTATAAACAGCGTGTGTGGAGTTACTTAATCAATTTAACCCTTCATCAATTTTCCCAGCGAATGCAATTCAATCAAGAGCTGCATGGGGAAGTGAAAAGGATCAATACCCAATTGTAGGAGATGTCTCCAAACTTTGACCCGAATGAAAGGTGAGCCCCTTTCACAACCTAATGGTGAGCAGAAAATATGCTCAAGTATTGGGTTGAAGGAGGAATCACCATTGAATAAACGATTATTCATGGTACCATTAACAGCCGTCATGACATTGGGCCTTGCTGCATGTAATAGTGGAGAAGAAGAAGCCCAAGATCGATATACAGACTCCTATGAGCCCCTCGGCTTCTATTCAAACGAAGGCCACGGGGGAGATAAGGAAGATGAGAGGGACGGACCTCTAACGGAAATGTATGATCACTCTGTTGGGAAAGAAGGGCAGGATATCCGCCATAAGAAACGTGATTTCCTTCAAGTGAAGGATGAAAATGGAAATCCTCAAAATCCTTCAAGACCACTCGCTGACTATGACGAGAATTTCATGGCCCAAGACGGCCGTGCGAGCCATGGTGATGCGAATTATCACGGTCATCTTGATGACAATACGCGAAATGCGAAGAGATCTTATTATACAGCTTATGAAGGTGACCTCGCTGAGAAAATTGGCGATGTCACAGGAAAAGTTGAAAATGTCAGTGACGTTCGTGCGGTAGCTTATGGTTCTGATGTACTGATTGCTGTAGAGCTTGATGACCATAGCAAGATAGAAGAAACGAAAACCAGAGTAAAAAAAGCCGTACAGCCATATCTTCATGGAAGAACGGTTTCGGTCGTGACCGATGAAGGAACATTCAGTCGAGTAAGAAACATTGACAATGATTTGCGTGACGGCGGCCCAAGAGAAGGAATTAACTTTGATATGCACGATATGTTTAAGTCAGTAAAGCACCGTATCAATGAATAAGCAGGGTGAGACTACTTAAAGAGTTCAATCTCTTTGGTAGTCTTTTTTTTCTTTCAAGGTTCACCTACTTGAATAGGGAATGAGGAAACATCACTCCTTGAGGTCCGTCCCTCGAAATAATTCACTTGAGACTGGATATTCTTAACATGGTTTGGCAAGACTAGTGGATAGAGCGTTACATAATTTAAGTTCGAGGTGATCACGATGACGATTAAGGTTCGAATCGTGTTTATGGTGATGTTGTTAATAGGTGCTTTTTACTTCACATTCTTTTATACAGAAGAGAAGCAGGCTGCCGATGGAGGCGGGCTGAATGAAACACCGGCAGAGGTTGCGTCCGCCCACACCATCACGGTGATACTGGAAAGAGTATATCTGGATGGTGAGGTCAGTGAGGAAATCGTACAGGAAACGATTTGGAGCATGGAAGACTTCTGGGCTGCGTACGAGGATTGGCAGCTGATGGATATGACGGAAGAACAGATCGTGTTTCAAAAACAGATGGATGATATTTCCCCTCTCCTGAAGACAAATGGATATTTCGGTATATCCGATAATGGTGTATTATCCATTTTTAATGGAAAACCGGGACAGGCAGAGATTATTCAATCCTTCTTCCAGATTGATGTAGAGAAGCTTGAAAGTAAACGGCATGATGATTTAGTCAAGGGCATCCCCATTAAGTCCAAGCAGGAATATGAAGAGGTACTCGAACAATTTAAAGCATACTCCGTCCCTAAATAAGAGTGTAAAACCAGTGCACATGCCACTGGTTTTTTTAACGTTGAAATTTTCCCTGCCCAAGCTTTTTTCAATCTGATGAAATTAGAACAAGTGTTTCTTTTTTGTCTCTCTTTCCCATCACTTCAAATAGTGATATGATACAATAGGTTTTATATGACTTTTTAACATGGTATGAAAGACTTTAGATAAATAGTGATAGTGGGAACAAGGAGAGAATGAGATGTATGAATATATAAAAGGGACAGTGACTCAAGTGGGTCCCGAGTACGTAGTGGTGGAGAATAATGGGATTGGGTATCAGTTGTATACGGCTAATCCGTTTGTTTATTCTAAATATCAAAATCAAGAGATTCAGATTTTTACATATCAGCATGTGCGTGAAGATCTTATTGCACTTTATGGATTTCTGGCAATGGAAGAAAAGTTGCTATTTATGAAACTACTAAATGTTTCAGGAATTGGTCCAAAAGGAGCTTTAGCGATTCTGGCTTCTGGTGCACCACAGCAGGTAATCACCGCCATTGAAGAAGAGAATGAGAGTTTCCTGACGAAGTTTCCCGGTGTGGGTAAGAAGACTGCACGTCAGATGATCCTGGACTTAAAAGGGAAGCTTCAGGATGTTGTGCCTGATTATTTTCCAAGTTTATTCTCAAATCCAGAGGGGTCTGAAGTGTCCTCAGGTAAGGATGAGGCATTTGATGAAGCGATTCTTGCTCTTAAAGCCCTGGGCTATTCAGAACGTGAAATCAAGAAAATCACTCCAAAGTTAAAAGGAGAAGGGCATACATCAGACGAAATCATCAGGAAAGCTCTTCAGCTCCTATTGAAATAAGTGGATTCCATGAAGGGAGGAAGTCTGGATGGAAGAAAGAATCGTATCAGGCGAATCAGAGTTAAATGAAGATTCCTTTGAATATTCCTTGCGTCCACAGACAATAAAACAATATATTGGACAAGATAAAGTAAAGCATAATCTGGAGGTTTTCATTGAAGCGGCAAAGATGCGTCAGGAAACCCTGGATCATGTTCTTCTTTACGGCCCACCAGGATTGGGGAAAACAACCCTCGCTGCTGTCATTGCAAATGAAATGGGCGTAAACCTGCGCACCACATCCGGCCCTGCTATTGAGAGACCGGGAGATTTAGCAGCCGTCCTGACGGCACTGGAGCCCGGTGATGTGTTGTTCATCGATGAAATCCATCGTTTGCCACGGGCGATCGAAGAGGTTCTTTATCCGGCAATGGAAGACTTTTGTCTGGATATTGTCATAGGGAATGGTCCGAGTGCCCGGTCTGTTCGTTTAGACCTTCCACCTTTCACACTCGTGGGAGCGACGACCCGCGCCGGTGCATTATCAGCCCCTCTCCGTGACCGATTTGGAGTTTTATGCCGTTTGGAATATTATAATGAGGAACAGTTGAATGAAATTGTTCAGCGGACAGCTGCGATATTAAATACAAAGATCGAAGCGACTGCATCTGAAGAATTGGCCAAGAGGTCAAGGGGGACCCCACGTATCGCCAACCGGTTACTCCGAAGGGTGAGGGATTTTGCTCAGGTGAAGGGCAATGGGGAAATTACGACCAACCTTTCAAGGGAGGCCCTCGAGCTTCTTCAAGTTGACAAACTGGGCCTTGATCATATCGACCATAAGCTTCTTAAGGGCATCATCGAGCGCTTTAGAGGCGGGCCGGTAGGACTTGATACAATCGCAGCGAGTATCGGGGAAGAGTCCCACACGATTGAAGATGTATACGAGCCATACCTCTTGCAAATCGGGTTTATTCAACGGACTCCAAGAGGGAGGATCGTCACTCATCTTGTGTATGAACATTTCCAGTTGGAGGTGCCAAACAATTGACGGGATTGCCTAAGCTACTAATGATTATAGGTGGAATCATTCTTATTATCGGATTCCTGATGCAATTTATCAAAATAGGTAAGCTTCCTGGAGACATTATTATTAAAAAAGAAAACACAACATTTTATTTTCCACTTATGACTTCTATTCTGTTAAGTGTTATACTTTCCGTTGTCTTTTATTTAATTGGGCGATTTAAATAGGAATCATGGGTGAGATTTAAATAAGCTAGGTGACAAATTGTGAAAGTAGAAGATTTTGATTTTCATTTACCGGAAGAACTGATTGCCCAGACTCCTCTGGAGAATCGTTCCGAGAGTAAACTGATGGTGTTGGATAAAAAGGATGGATCCATAGATCATCTCCATTTTAAAAATATCGTGGATTTCCTTCACGAAGGGGATTGCCTCGTTTTAAATGACACAAGAGTACTACCGGCACGTCTTTTTGGACAAAAAGAAGATACGGGTGCCAATATTGAAGTGCTTCTTTTGAAACAAGAGGATGGAGACCAGTGGGAGACGCTTGTAAAGCCTGCGAAACGAATTCGCGTAGGTACGGAGATCGTCTTTGGTGATGGAAAGTTAAAAGCAACCTGTGTCGGTTTAAAAGAGCATGGGGGAAGGATTCTTGAATTCCATTACGAAGGGATCTTCTACGAGGTTCTTGATGAACTGGGAGAAATGCCCCTGCCTCCATATATTCGCGAGCGGTTGGAAGAACAGGACCGCTACCAAACCGTATTTGCAAGGGAAAGAGGATCAGCGGCAGCTCCGACGGCCGGTCTTCACTTTACGGAAGAACTGTTGGAAGAACTGAAAGCAAAGGGTATACATATTGCGTTTATTACCCTTCATGTGGGGCTGGGTACGTTCAGACCGGTTTCCGTCGATACGATCGAGGAACATGATATGCATGCTGAGTTCTATCAGGTATCTGAAGGAACTGCCCGTCTTTTGAACGATGTTAAAGAAAAGGGAGGGCGTATCGTAACAGTCGGAACGACGTCGACACGAACCCTCGAAACCATTGCTTCAAAACACGGAACCTTTGTAGAAGAAAATGGCTGGACCAATATTTTCATTTATCCCGGATATGAGTTTAAAGGAATCGACGGATTGATTACCAATTTCCATCTTCCGAAATCAACCCTGATCATGCTCGTCAGTGCCTTTGCGGGACAGGAAAACGTGATGCATGCCTATGAAACGGCCGTAAAAGAACAATACCGCTTCTTCAGTTTTGGAGACGCGATGTTTATTAAGTAATACGCTGATTGAACAAACTATTTACCCCTTTATGGAAAGTGGAAGGAGAATTCGCACGTTGACTGCAATTAGATATGAATTAATCAAAACATGTAAACAAACGGGAGCGAGACTGGGGCGTGTCCATACACCACACGGTTCATTCGAAACGCCTGCCTTCATGCCCGTAGGAACCATGGCCACAGTAAAGACCATGTCTCCAGAGGACTTAAAATCAATGGATTCCGGCATCATCTTAAGTAATACCTATCATCTATGGTTACGACCTGGACATGAAATCATAAGAGAAGCGGGCGGCCTTCATAAATTTATGAACTGGGACCGTGCCATCCTTACCGATTCAGGAGGCTTCCAGGTGTTCAGTTTGAGTAAGCTTCGCCAGATTGAAGAAGAAGGAGTCCATTTCCGTCATCACCTGAACGGAGACAAACTCTTCCTCAGTCCGGAGAAAGCAATGGAGATCCAGAACGCATTGGGCTCGGATATCATGATGGCTTTCGATGAATGTCCACCGTATCCTGCTGAATATGAGTATATGAAGAGTTCCGTAGAGCGTACATCGCGCTGGGCAGAACGCTGTCTGGAAGCTCACGAGCGACCACAGGATCAAGGGTTATTCGGGATCGTCCAAGGCGGGGAGTACGAAGAGCTTCGTAAGCAAAGTGCCCGTGACCTTGTATCCATGGATTTCCCCGGCTATGCTGTGGGAGGGCTTTCTGTCGGGGAGCCGAAGGACGTCATGAACCGGGTACTGGATTTCACGACGCCTCACCTGCCATCTGATAAACCTCGTTACCTGATGGGGGTTGGATCTCCGGATTCACTGATCGATGGTTCGATGCGCGGAATTGACATGTTTGACTGTGTCCTTCCAACCCGTATCGCCCGTAACGGGACTCTTATGACAAGCGAAGGCCGCCTGGTTGTGAAAAACGCTAAATTCGCAAGGGATTTCAGACCGATTGATGAGAATTGCGATTGCTATACATGTAAAAATTACAGCCGTGCGTATATCCGTCATTTAATTAAATGTGACGAAACGTTCGGAATTCGCCTTACGACTTATCATAACCTTCATTTTCTGTTAAAATTAATGGAGCAAGTCAGACAAGCGATTCGTGAAGATCGTCTAGGAGACTTTAGAGAAGAATTTTTCGAGCAATACGGATTCAACCGGCCTGATGCGAAAAACTTCTAAAGCTAAACCATAAATAGATAGTTGAAAGGAGGGGAAAAGAATGGGAGGAAGTTTAGGAACAATTTTACCTTTAATATTAATGTTCGTTCTGTTTTACTTTTTACTGATCCGTCCTCAGCAAAAGCGTCAAAAAGCTATTTCAAAAATGCAAAATGAGCTTGCTAAGGGTGATAGAATCATTACGATCGGTGGATTGCACGGTGCGATCGATGCTATCGAAGAAGGAAAAGTAGTCATTTTATGTGGTGACGGCAGTCGTCTTACATATGATCGTAATGCGATCAGAGAAGTAGTGAGAGCAGATCAAGTATAATAAAAAAAGGGTTCCTCATCATTGTGCCAAGGCACTTTGGGAGGGACCCTTATTTATTTGGTGAGGGGTCTAATTCTCTCTTTTTCCACCACTCATATTCACCCCGAGGATTCCCCCCATCATGGCTGTGAGGATGTAGCAACCGTGATAGATCAGCTGCTCCATTGAAAACAGACTATCATACCCCAGGTATTGAAATAAGAAGATGACCAGGGTGTAAATAAGCCCTGTCGATCCCCCAAGAACCCATCCTTTTGTCTTTCCTTTCCCACCGGACATAAATCCGCCAACAAATAAAGACAGAAACGATATGATGGTGACAAATAATGTGATGGAGCTTTCAGTCAGTTCCGTAAACCGAAGCAGCAAAGAGAATAATAAGCTTGCGACAATCGCTATGACAAATATGGTTGTTGTCCCGTATAGAACGGCACCTCCCATTTTTTTCGCCTCGATGATGGTCCTCTCCCTTCTAACTGATTAAATTTTATTCATGTGATAGTACAAGCATATTCATCAATCCATTGAAAAAGACTAGAAATTTTTCATGGTCAAGCCTCATAGACTAGTATGAAACTTCCTGGAGAAGGAGGAGCTATGACCATGTCTCCGATAATCGTGTTGATCGTGTTTGTTTCTGTATACATCCTGCTGATGACTGAGAAATGGAACCGGGTACTCGCTGCAATGGCAGGCGGTGTTGCCATGCTTTTAATTGGGGCTTTTCCAATTGAAAAGGCGTTGTTTACGTATATAGATTGGAAAACCATCACTCTGCTGTTTTCCATGATGTTAATTGTGACGTTGACGAGTAAAACGGGGTTCTTTGAGTATATCGCCATCCGGTTTGCACAATGGGTGAACGGGAATGGACTGGCTCTTCTTACCCTATTTTCCTTATTGGCTGCGGTTGGCTCTGCATTTTTGGCTAACGTAACCATTGCCATGTTATTAGTACCAATCCTTTTTAAACTGACGAAGCTACTTGAACTTCCTCCCATTCCTTTTCTCATCATGACGATCCTCGCTTGTAATATTGGTGGAACGGCGACTTTGATTGGCGACCCGCCAAATATGATGATCGGTCAGGCGGTTAAGCACTTTACGTTTAATGCATTTATTGAAAATTTATTACCCGTCGTATTGATGGTTTATATAGTTACGTTACTCATCATGTGTGTCCTATATAAAGAAGTCCTCTTTGTTAAGGAAGACAGGAAATTACTCCTTAAAGGAATTAAGGCAGAGAAGTATTTAAAGAAAGACAGGGGGCTCATTCAGTCCCTGTTTGTGCTTGGCCTGGTGTTGGTCGGCTTTTCTTTATATCCGATGTTTCATCTCGATGTAACGACCGTCTCCCTTGCCGGGGCTGTTCTGTTAATGCTGCTTCTTGAAAAAATTTATCCACCTGAATCGATATTAAAAGAGGTGGAGTGGGGGACGCTGTTTTTCTTTATGGGCTTGTTCCTTCTTGTGGGAGGGATCGAAGAAGCAGGCTTCATCGATGAAATCGCCCGTGAAATTTTGCGGCTGACAGATGGAGATATGAAGAAAACGGCATTCGTCATTTTGTGGGGAACCGGTATATTGTCTGCCATTGTAGATAACATACCATTTGTAGCTGCTATGATTCCGGTCATCCAGGAATTTGGTGAATTCGGTATGGTCAATATGGATCCATTATGGTGGTCGTTGGCTCTGGGTGCTTGTTTAGGCGGGAACGGTACATTGCTTGGTTCTTCATCAAATCTTGTGATTGCAGGACTGGCATCAAAAGAAGATGTACATATCAAGTTTTATCAATATTTACTTATTGGTGTACCCGTGACGTTGATCTCCCTTGCTGTTTCAACGATTTATGTCTATTTCAAATATATTCAACCATTTTTAGGTGGATAAATATTCCTCCCATTAATTTTCTCTATCTGTCGATACTACAAAAGACGAATGTATGAGGGGGAAAAGTAGTGGAGGAATATTTCCTAATTATTATACGCACTCTTTTTCTTTACTTTTTGATCATCTTTATTTTTCGAATCATGGGAAAAAGAGAGATCGGTGAACTAAGCATACTCGATTTAGTGGTCTTCATCATGATTGCCGAGATGGCTGTCATGGCCATTGAACAACCTAAGGACCCCATCATCCACACGTTGCTCCCAATGGGGGTCATTGTGATGATACAAATCGTATTTGCATGGTTTTCCCTGCGATCCAAACCGTTTCGTGAACTGTTGGACGGTAAACCATCCGTTATCATCCATAACGGAAAAATCGATGATAAGGTGATGAAAAAACAGAGGTATAACTATGATGATTTACTCCTGCAATTAAGAGAAAAAGATATCTTCAATCTGGCAGATGTGGAATTTGCAATCTTGGAACCTTCAGGGAAATTGTCTGTATTAAAGAAAAATGATGAGGAGGAAGCTTCTCAGTCCTTGACTTTGCCGTTGATATTAGATGGAGAGGTCCAAACCACTCATCTGGATATGATCGGGAAAACGGCTTTCTGGTTACGAAAGGAATTGAGGGATAGAGGCTTTAAGAATATACAAGAGATTTCATTCTGCAGCTTTCAGAATGGGCAATTCTATATTGACGAAAAAAATCAGTAGTCTATTTGTTAACGTCCACATAAAAACTCCTCAACAACATGTTGAGGAGTTTTTATGTGTGATGATTATACCGTAATAAATCGGCGGATGAATGGAATGCGCGCAAGGTCGTTTTTCACGATAAGCTTAAGGCCGATGGAGAGGATAAGGTATACAATCGTTGAAGATATTACTCCAAACAATAAGCGGAATACGAGGCCGTCACCGCTGAATACGTGTAGATACGAATAATGTGCCCATAATCCTGTCGCAATCAGGACGAAGCCGGTCTTTAAGTAATCCCTTAAGTAAATCGTCATCGGGATATATTTAAGGATGGTCATGAAATGAAGCATGGTGACGAGCATGAATCCGGTTACAATCCCGAGAGCGGCCCCATTGATGCCAAAAGCGGGTTGAGAGGCAAGAATGAAGATGACCCCGGTTTTTACCACGGCACCTATCAAGCTGTTGATCATTGCGGCTCTTGCCAGGTTCAGAGCCTGGAGAACAGCTTGCAGGGGCCCTTGATAGTAATAAAATATAAAGAAAGGGGCCATAATCATTAAGAAACCTGCACCACTTTCGCTTCCGTACATCACCTGCATGAGGGGCTTGGCATAGACGTAAAGGATGACGACGGATATGCCTCCCGTAATCAAGCAGAATCTCAGTGCCTGTTGTAGCCTGTGCTCAATTAATGTGAAGTTTTTTTGAGAGTTGGCTTCGCTTATGGCTGGTACTAGAGATTGAGATAATGAGAGTGTAATGAATGATGGAAGGAACAAGAGCGGCAGGGCATAACCAGTGAGGGATCCATACTGCTTCGTTGCCATACCGGCCGCCACTCCAGCAATGGCTAAGCTGTTGACAACGACTATCGGTTCGAAAAACCAGGCAATCGAGCCAATCATTCTACTCCCGGTTGTAGGCAGGGCCACACTCATCAATTCATTAAACGTCTCCCGTCCATTTCGGATCGAGGTGAAGAAATTTCGTCTGATTTTGAACTTTTTCTTGATTTTAAAGCTGGCAAACAGGTAGAGAAGAGAAGCGAGTTCTCCTAATACAGATGCCACCATGGCAGCAGCGGCTGCATATTCAATACCATATGGAAGGAAGGTTTTTGTTAATACGGCAATCAACGTAATCCGGACGACTTGCTCAATGACCTGGGAATAAGCAGAAGGCTTCATGTTCTGTCTTCCCTGGAAATAGCCTCTGATGACAGAGGAAATCGCTACAATCGGAATGATCGGAGCGATGGCAACCAAAGGATAATAGATTCGATCATCAGTAAATAAAGCTTCGGTCAAGTACGGGGCAAGCAGAATGAGAGCCGGGGTGAAAATGATGGAAAGACCGAGTGTGATCGATAAGGAAACCACCAATATTTTTTTGACCTTCCGGATATCTCCCCTGGATTCAGCTTCAGCCACATTTTTTGAGATCGCTACGGGAAGGCCCAGTTGAGTGATGGTGATGACAAGGATCAAGGTCGGAAAAGCCATCATAAAAAGACCGACGCCTTCTTCACCGATGAATCTTGCGACGACAATCCGGTTTACAAACCCTAATATTCTAGTAATAAAGGCTGCCATCATTAAGATCATAGTGCCCTTAAGAAATTTTGACATAAAATTCCCTGCCTTCTCAAAATTGGTATTATCGTATACAATGATGTATATGCACAAGGGTGGACAAAGCATGACAAGTAGTGAACAATTCCGGCTATATTTAGCCCAGATGGGGTGAACGGGGAATGAAGAATAATCAGCATCCTTATGAACGTTTCTATGAATCGTTAGAACCGGCACTAATTAGCAAAGTAGAAGAATTTGAAATTCTTGGCTACGGAAAAGCAGATGTTAGCCGACTTTGGTCCTATTTAACGAAGAAGAAATGGAAGAAACCCGAAACGGATGTGAAATTCTTTCAGTTAGTGAGTGATGTGTTAACGGTTAAACCCGGGGAGTATATGAGCTTTGAAACGATTGAAGCCTACAGGTCTCCCAATTGGTTCGCAGATGTGAATGAAGATGAGTTGAACGAACTTCTTCGTCCCAATAAGCACGGAAAATAGCCCGAAAAGAAATTGACACCTTTTTCTTTCTCATAGATAATGAGAATATTGAAGCTTTCAGGAATTATATTACTTTTTGAAGCACATAGTTCGTATGGTTTTTAAAACGGCAAGGAGGATCTATACATAATGGTAAAGCGTGGCCGAATAATTGCCTTCTTTATACTTGTGGTATTACTTGCAGGTACTATGGGAGGAACAACGAAGAATATTGTCGATAACATTAAATTAGGTTTGGACCTGCAGGGTGGGTTTGAGGTACTTTACGAAGTTCAACCGATCAAAAAGGGTCAGGAAATTACGAAGGAAACGGTGTCCAATACAGCTGATGCATTGGACAAGCGTATTAACGTATTGGGTGTCAGTGAGCCTAATATTCAAATTGAAGATGGAAACCGGATCCGTGTTCAATTAGCAGGAGTGGAAGATCAAAACGAAGCAAGAGAAATCTTGTCCACTCAAGCCAACCTGTCGTTCCGCGACGTAAATGATAAAGTCCGGTTGGATGGTTCGGATCTTGCATCTGGTTCTGCGAAGCAAACCTTCGATGACAAGAACAATCCAATCGTTTCCTTGAAATTAAAAGATCGTGAAAAATTCTATGAATTGACAAAGGAAATATCTGCAATGGCTCCTCAAAATCAGCTGGTGATCTGGTTGGATTTCGAGGAAGGAAAAGATTCTTATCAAGCTGAAGTAGGGAAAGAAGATCCGAAATTCCTGTCGGATCCCGCTGTAAGACAGCCGATCAACTCTGATGAAGTCATCATTGAAGGGAATTTCACCGTTGAGCGTGCTCAGAATCTTGCTTCCTTATTGAATGCAGGAGCACTCCCTGTAAAGCTGGATGAAAAATATTCCACTTCTGTCGGGGCAAAGTTCGGTCAGCAGGCTCTTGATAAAACAGTCACTGCCGGTATCATCGGGATTGCCATCATCTTCTTATTCATGATTGCGTATTACCGTTTCCCGGGCCTGATTGCTACGATTACACTTTCAGTTTATATTTACTTAATTCTATTGATTTTCGATTTAATGAATGGGGTCCTGACACTCCCTGGAATTGCAGCACTTATCCTTGGGGTCGGTATGGCCGTCGATGCCAATATCATCACCTATGAACGGATCAAAGAAGAAATGCGCGTTGGAAAGCCGATTCGTTCAGCCTTCCAATCGGGTAATAAATCTTCGTTCTTGACGATATTGGATGCTAACGTAACAACGATCCTTGCAGCAACGGTACTATTCTTGTATGGAACAAGCTCTGTAAAAGGATTTGCAACGATGCTGATCGTCAGTATCCTGACAAGCTTCGTTACAGCTGTATGGGGTTCACGTTTATTACTTGGACTGTGGGTAAACAGCCGCTTCTTTAATAAAAAACCAGGCTGGTTCGGCGTGAACAAAAACGAAATCAAAGACCTGGCGGAAAATTATGATACGCTGGATCTGCCAACTCGTTTCGACCGCTTTGATTTTGCTGCACAACGCAAAAAATTCTTCGGATTATCAGCTATCCTGATTACGGCGGGAATCATCATCCTGGCTATATTCAGGTTGAATTTAGGGATCGACTTCGTGAGTGGTTCACGCATGGAAATCCTTGCCGACCAAAGCTTAAAGACGGAAGAAATTCAAGAGGAATTAACAGAGCTTGATTTGCCTTCTGAAGATGTGGTGATTTCAGGGGACGATGGGAATATCGCCGTCGTTCGCTATACGGAAGATTTAAACAAAGATGAGATCGCCTCATTAAAGGACCGATTTAACGAACTGTACGGAGCGGAACCAAGCATCAGCACTGTTTCACCAGTTATCGGGAAAGAGCTTGCTAAAAACGCGATGATCGCTGTAGCGATCGCATCGATCGGAATCGTCATCTATGTGACATTCCGCTTTGAATGGAGAATGGCAGCCGGAGCGATCCTTGCCCTCCTGCATGATGCATTCTTTATCATCGCCTTCTTCAGTTTAACAAGACTAGAGGTAGATCTTACTTTTATCGCAGCCGTCTTAACCATTGTCGGTTATTCGATAAATGATACGATTGTTACTTTTGACCGGCTGAGGGAAAACCTTCATAAGAAGCGTCGACTGAAAACGGATAAAGATATAGAAGATGTCGTCAACCAAAGTATCAGACAAACGATGGGTCGTTCGGTGAATACCGTATTAACGGTGGTGTTTACGGTTCTGGCTCTCATGATCTTTGGTAGTGAGTCCATCCGTAACTTCTCCATTGCCTTATTGGTCGGGTTGATTTCAGGTACGTATTCTTCTGTATTCATTGCCTCTCAAGTTTGGCTGGTGTTGAAGAAGAAAGAACTGAAGAAAACAGGTACGATCAAAACCGTGAAAGAAAAGAAAACGTGGTCAGACGAACCACAAGTATAAGAGTATGAATGGGTCCGGGGAGAGCTTCTCCCCGGACCTGTCTTTTTTTGTTTTTTTACGGTATTGGGTTACAATACTAATAGTTGAAAGGAGGCGGAACCGCTTGAATCATGAAGACCGTTTTAGGAAAGCTGAAATAGCTGCAATGATTGGTGTTGTAGGGAATATTGTACTGGCGGTAATTAAGTGGGGTGCCGGTACATTAGGAAATAGTAGGGCATTGATTGCAGATGCCGTTCACTCTGCCTCGGATGTTGCAGGATCTCTCGCCGTCTTTATCGGATTACGTGCAGCTAAGCAGCCTCCTGATCAGGATCATCCATATGGGCACGGGAAGGCCGAGTCCATAGCAGCAATCATTGTGGCAGTCTTATTGTTCTTAGTCGGGATTGAGATCGGAAAATCGTCCATAGAATCATTCTTTCATCCTTTAACCCCTCCAACAGCGATTGCTATCTATGCCGTCATCTTTTCCATTATTGTGAAGGAAGCAATGTTTCAATACAAATATCGATTGGGTAAAAGAATAAAGAGTGATGCTTTGATCGTCAATGCATATGAGCATCGTTCAGATGTCTTTTCATCCATTGCCGCACTTGTCGGGATTTCCGCATCCATCCTCGGAGGGAAATTCGATATTGGCTTTCTTGTATACGCAGATCCGGTAGCCGGGATCTTTGTTTCACTCCTTGTCCTCAGGATGGCCTGGCACTTGGGAGCTGAATCCATACATAATACGCTGGACCACGTCATGCACGAGGAGGATATCGTACCCTTTCGTAAAATAGTGGACTCTGTACCTGAAGTGAAGGAAATCAATGAACTCCATGCCCGGGAACATGGGCATTACGTTATCATTGATTTGAAAATCAGCGTAGATCCACATATGACTGTCGAGGATGGTCATCGCGTCGGGAAGCAGGTAAAGAAGAAACTTCTCGAAGAATCCAATGTGAATGATGTGTTCATTCATATTAATCCGTACAATCCGGATTCTGAAGAAAGGGATGAACAAATAGACTTATCATAAGGAGGGGAATCCAATGAAATTTCAGTGGACATTATTATTAGGTATTTTCTTTGCATTGGTTGTTTCCGTTTTCGCTGTCATCAATGTAGATCCCGTCACCGTCAATTATTTCTTTGGTGAAGCTGATTGGCCACTTATTTTAGTCATACTTGGATCTGTATTTAT
Organism: Rossellomorea aquimaris; assembly: GCF_035590735.1. Classification (NCBI taxonomy): domain Bacteria; kingdom Bacillati; phylum Bacillota; class Bacilli; order Caryophanales; family Bacillaceae; genus Rossellomorea; species Rossellomorea aquimaris. The sequence goes on along the minus strand of NZ_CP141595.1, from coordinate 3,110,880 downwards.
GGGGGGAATCATTATCGGGTCGGTTGGGCTGTTTCGATTATTCGTCGTCCAACGAAAAGTAAAGGCTTTAGAGAAAGAAAATTTACTGTTAAAAGAACAAGCTGAAGATATGCATAAAAAAAAGGCAGAAAAAGTCCCTTTGAAAAAGAGTGCTCCCGGCTCTGTAGGGGAAACAGGGGAGTGAACAGCTTGGTGGTTTTGCCACCAGGCTGTTTTTTATAAAGAAGATTCACTCTGATGGAATAGGTATGGCAGATCCGGGGACCAGCTATTTTGTTAAAAATTGATAAACGGCCGGATTTTTTCGGATTTCGGCCGGATTTTCAACCAAAATGGCTGGATTATCACCAATTTCGGCCGGATTATGACTGAAAACGGCTTGATTTCCATCATGAGTATCCAGGAATGGGTTCGGATTCCCAGGCGTCCTTTTGCATCACCCTTCTATTAAGATTGAAACAAAACCTTCCTTTTTGTATAATGAGTAAGGCTGAGGGGTGAACGTATGTTAAACTCAAAAACACGTTGGATGATGGCAGAATCAGACCAACATAAAATATCAGAACTGGCAAATGAATTAAAAGTACCTTCGCTTGTGGCGAAACTATTAATCAACCGGGACTTGGATGACGTAGAAGAAGCCCGGAATTTTCTATTTGATACAGGCGATTCATTTCACGATCCATTTCTTTTTGAAGATATGAAGAAAGCAACGGAAAGAATCCATAAAGCCATTGAAAATGGGGAAAGGATTCTTGTTTATGGTGACTATGATGCCGATGGAGTCAGCAGTACGTCGGTATTGATGACAGTGTTAAGGGACCTGGGAGCAGATGTCGAATTCTATATCCCAAACCGGTTCAGCGAAGGATATGGCCCGAATGAAGATGCCTTTCGCTGGGCAAAGGACGAGGAATTCACGCTCATCATAACCGTAGATACGGGAATATCCGCTGTGAATGAAGCAAAATTGGCAAAAGAACTGGAAATCGATTTGATCATTACGGATCACCATGAACCTGGACCGGAATTACCTCCGGCTTTTGCCTTGATTCATCCAAAGGTCGAAGGGACCACCTATCCATTTGGAGAACTGGCAGGAGTAGGAGTGGCATTCAAACTGGCTCATGCCCTTTACGGTGACCTGCCTGTCCATCTGCTTGATCTTGCTGCGATTGGAACCATCGCCGATTTAGTACCATTAAGAGGTGAAAATCGCCTTCTGGCCAAGCGCGGGATTGCCCAGCTCCGGGTTTCAAACAGATTGGGAATAAAAGCATTATGCAGGATTGCCAACGCCCACCAACAAGAAATTACGGAAGAATCCATTGGATTCATGATTGCTCCCCGTATAAACGCTGTCGGTCGCTTAGGGGATGCAGACCCTGCCGTCGATCTTATGCTCACTGAAGATGCTGAGGAAGCGAAGGCCCTGGCTGAAGAAATTGACAGCTTGAATAAAGAAAGGCAGGCGATCGTGTCTCAAATGACCGAAGAAGCGGTTGAGATGGTGGAGAATGATTTTCCCCTGAACGATAACAGTGTCCTTGTGATTGGAAAAGAAGGCTGGAACCCGGGAGTCGTCGGGATTGTAGCTTCACGCCTAGTCGACAAGTTTTACCGTCCGACGATCGTGCTCAGCTTTGACTCTGAAAAAGGAACCGCAAAGGGATCGGCAAGAAGTATCGCAGGGTTTGATTTGTTCAAGAATTTATCAACCTGCCGTGATATCCTTCCGCATTTCGGAGGACATCCCATGGCTGCTGGTATGACTTTACAGCTAGACGATGTAGTCCAATTCAGAAAACGATTAAATGAGTTGGCTTCGACTGAATTAACGGAAGAGGACTTTATACCGGTCACGCAGCTTGATGCTTCTGTTACAGTGGACGAAATCTCCGTAGAGTCGATTGAAAAGCTTCAGCTTCTGGCACCTTTTGGGATGCATAATCCAAAACCTAAGTGGGTCATAGATAATGTAAGCATCGGACACTATAAAAAAATCGGATCTGCACAAAATCATTTGAAGCTGGTCTTAGAAGATAAAGGGGTACAAGTGGACGGTGTCGGTTTTGGATTGGGAGAACTGGCCGATCATATGACCCCATTCTCGAATGCCTCTGTTATAGGTGAATTATCGATTAATGAATGGAATAATCGTAAGAAGCCTCAGGTGTTTTTACAAGATGTGAAAATCGAGCATTGGCAATTATTTGATGTTCGCGGGATTAAACAAGTCCATAAATGGAATGGGCTTATCCCTGATGAAAATAAAATAATCATTTGTTTTAATCCGGCTACTTTAGAAAAGCTGAGTATGGAAAAAGATGAAGTGATGCTACTTGAGGATGGTTCTTCACTTGAAGGACTTGTAACCGACAAGGCAAGCCTCGTGCTTCTGGATCTGCCCACTTCCAAACCAATACTTGAAGAGCTCTTGAAGAAAGGGCAGCCTCACCGGATCTATGCCCATTTCTTCCAGGACGAAGATCATTTTTTCAGTACAATGCCAACACGTGAGCATTTCAAGTGGTACTATGGATTTTTAACAAAGCGTGGGTCGTTTGATTTAAATAAACATGGTGATGACCTGGCGAAATACAAAGGCTGGTCAAAAGAAACAATAGATTTCATGTCACAGGTGTTTTTTGATTTGAAGTTTGTTACAATAGTGAATGGATTTATTTCTCTCAATCCTGAGAAAACCAAGAAAGATCTTTCTGAATCTCTAACATATCAGAAGAAACAACAACAATACGAGCTTGAAAACGAATTGTTATATTCTTCCTATCAAGAGTTGAAGACTTGGTTTAATGAAAGGATAGAAGAGTCTGTTACAATTGAGGAGGAAGTAAAAGCATGGACTTAAAACAATATGTTACGATCGTTGAGGATTGGCCTAAAGAAGGAATTAAGTTTAAAGACATCACTACATTAATGGATAATGGTGATGCATATAGATACGCGACAGATCAAATCGTAGAGTATGCAAAAGAGAAACAAATCGACCTGGTTGTCGGACCGGAAGCACGAGGGTTCATCATTGGGTGCCCAGTGGCGTATGCATTGGGAGTAGGTTTTGCGCCTGTACGTAAACCTGGTAAGTTACCGCGTGAAACCATTCAAAAAGAATACGGATTAGAGTACGGTAAAGACGCTCTGACGATTCATAAAGACGCAATCAAACCTGGGCAACGAGTTCTTATCACGGATGACCTGCTAGCAACGGGTGGCACGATCGAAGCTACCATTAAGCTTGTAGAAGAACTGGGTGGAATTGTGGCCGGTACTGCATTCTTAATCGAATTAACGTACCTGGATGGTCGCGACAAGCTTGACAACTATGATATTCTTACATTAATGCAATACTAATATTGTTTATCAATTCTCATATAAGTATATACTATGTGATATACTGTTAACTTAAGGGACTGACATCTGGTTTTGAATGTCAGCCCTTATTTTTTATTTTGAAGGGTCAATCAGACGGTAGGTGAAGATAATTCGGATTTTTTCTTCGACAAGTATCGACGAAAATAGATGGAATCTGAGAATTTTACACTAAACCCTTTACATAACCCTATTTTTTTTTGATAATAGTAACAATCATTAAAATCGAACACTAGTGAAATATATTAAAATACAAAGGTGATTTTGATCATGGCTAAAGATCAAGTACTAACCCCGGAACAGGTTATTGATAAAACAAGAGAATACTTAAACGATGAGCATGTAGGAATGGTCCAGAAAGCCTATGAGTATGCAAGGGATGCCCATAGTGAGCAGTACCGGAAGTCTGGTGAACCCTATATCATTCATCCCATCCAGGTAGCGGGAATACTCGCGGATCTGGAAATGGATCCGGCAACCGTCGCTGCCGGTTTTCTTCATGATGTCGTGGAGGATACCGGTGTTTCTCTTGGGGAAATTGAGGAAGCATTCAATGCTGAAGTGGCCATGCTTGTAGATGGGGTCACAAAGCTTGGAAAGATTAAATACAAGTCACAGGAAGAGCAACAGGCTGAAAATCACCGAAAAATGTTTGTGGCGATGGCTCAGGATATCCGTGTCATTCTGATTAAATTGGCAGACCGTCTGCATAATATGAGAACGTTGAAACATTTGCCCCAGGAGAAGCAGCGAAGAATTGCAAATGAAACACTGGAAATCTTTGCTCCTTTGGCACATCGTTTAGGGATTTCGAAGATTAAGTGGGAATTAGAGGATACGTCGCTCCGATATTTAAATCCTCAACAGTATTATCGTATCGTCAACCTGATGAAGAAAAAGCGTGCGGAGCGTGAAGAGTATTTAGAAGACGTTGTAAATGAGGTTAAGGATAAGTTAGGCGACGTGAAAATCACAGCGGAAATCTCTGGCCGTCCTAAACATATTTACAGCATTTATCGCAAAATGGCTCTTCAAAACAAGCAGTTTAATGAAATTTATGACCTGTTGGCAGTGCGTGTAGTAGTAGATAGCATTAAGGATTGCTATGCCGTTTTGGGTATCGTCCATACGTGCTGGAAGCCAATGCCTGGCAGATTCAAAGATTATATTGCCATGCCGAAGCCGAATATGTATCAATCTCTTCATACAACTGTCATCGGACCTAAAGGGGATCCTCTTGAAGTGCAAATCAGAACGCTTGAAATGCACCAAATCGCTGAGTACGGTGTAGCGGCACACTGGGCATATAAAGAAGGAAAAGAAGCGAACGAGACGGTTTCCTTCGAGAAGAAGCTTTCCTGGTTCAGGGAAATATTAGAGTTCCAGAACGAATCTGCCAATGCGGAAGAGTTCATGGAATCTCTTAAGATTGATCTCTTCTCTGATATGGTCTTTGTGTTCACACCTAAAGGAGATGTACTGGAACTGCCGTCGGGATCTGTTCCTATCGACTTTTCTTATCGCATACACTCAGAAATCGGTAACAAAACGATCGGTGCCAAGGTAAATGGTAAGATGGTCACTCTTGACTATAAGTTGAAAACGGGGGATATCATTGAAATTCTCACCTCCAAGCATTCTTACGGCCCCAGTCAGGATTGGCTGAAGCTTGCGCAAACATCTCAAGCGAAGAATAAGATCAAGCAATTCTTCAAAAAGCAGCGAAGAGAAGAAAATATTGAAAAAGGCCGGGATTTAGTAGAAAAAGAAATCAAGAATCAAGATTTCGATGTGAAAGAAATCCTGACTCCTGAAAATATTAAACGTGTATCTGAGAAGTTTAACTTCTCAAACGAAGAAGATATGTATGCAGCCGTTGGCTACAACGGGATTACGGCGGCTCAAATCGCCAATCGCTTAACGGAGAGAGACCGGAAGAAACGTGAACAGGAAGACAACCTGGAAGAAACGATGAAGGAACTGAATTCCCAACCAGTCAAGCGTAAAAAAGATGCCGGTGTCCAGGTAGAGGGCATTGACAATCTTCTTATCCGTTTATCCCGTTGCTGCAGCCCTGTTCCCGGGGATGAGATCGTAGGGTTTATCACGAAAGGCCGTGGAGTTTCTGTGCATCGTGCCGATTGTACAAACGTAATGGCGGATGAAGTAGAGCAGCGACTCATTCCAGTGTCATGGGAAAGTGATAGAAATGACCGTAAAGAATACAATGTGGATATTGAAATCTCCGGTTACGATCGCAGAGGCCTTTTGAATGAAGTGCTTCAGGCGGTAAACGAGACGAAGACGAATATATCGGCTGTAAGTGGAAAATCCGATCGAAATAAAGTGGCAACCATCAATATGTCCATTTCGATTCAAAATATATCCCACTTACACAAAGTCGTGGAAAGAATTAAACAAATTTCAGATATTTATGCTGTAAGAAGAATCATGAACTAAAGGAGATTTCTTTATGAGGGTTGTACTTCAAAGAAGTAAAGAAGCCTCCGTCACTGTTGATGGAGAAGTAAAGGGAGCCATTCGTTCAGGTGCTGTATTGCTTGTGGGGATTACCCATGAAGATACGGAAGAAGACGCTCGTTATGTTGCGGACAAAGTAGTGAACCTGCGTATTTTTGAAGACGAAGAGGGGAAGATGAATCATTCTTTACTGGATGTAGAAGGTGAAATTCTCTCCATCTCTCAATTCACTCTTTACGGGGACTGTCGAAAGGGAAGAAGGCCAAACTTCATGAGTGCAGCGAAGCCCGATCACGCAGAGTCTGTTTACGACTACTTTAATAAGGTACTAAAAGAAAAAAGTGTTAAAGTGGAAACGGGCGTTTTTGGAGCCATGATGGACGTGAAGTTAACAAATGATGGTCCGGTTACGTTAATTATAGAAAGTAAATAAAGAAAAGCTGATCCTTCAAATTTCAGGATCAGCTTTTCTTATTTTATTTATATTTTATATTGTTCTCTCGGCAGCATCAGTCGGAGAAATAATCCCCTAACCCATGATAGATAGCCGTTGCCGCCAGGTCTTGAAAATACTGTGTATTGACGTTGGCTTCCTCTGCCGGATTACTCAAGAATCCCAGTTCCAACAGGACAGCCGGCTGGTTGTTTTCACGGACAACGTGATAATCTCCTACTCTTACACCGCGGTCTCTCGTTGGTAACCGATCTGCCAGGCTTCCATGAATTTCCTCTGCGAGATCTTTCTGCTGACTTTGATAATAGTAGGTAGTATGCCCGACGATAGAGGAATCAAGAATGCTGTCAAAATGGAGGCTGATAAAGGCATCAGCCTGATAATAATGAGATAATGATACCCTTGATGGTAATGAAAGATATTCATCGTTTTTCCTTGTTAAGACCACTTTGGCTCCAGCGCTCTTTAGCTTTTCGGCAAGGAGTTCCCCGGTTCTCATGGTAAGGAGCTTTTCCAATGTCCCGCTTGCTCCCGTCGTTCCGCTGTCTCTGCCTCCATGCCCCGGATCAATCACCACGACTTTATCTTGTAAGCCGCCGCTCCGCTTGCGTGAAGGAGTGGTGTTTTCCCCGTTGCTGGATCGGATGGACACCACCCAGCCGGCAACAAAACCTGCACTGCCGTCCTCTAATTCAATTTCATACCAATCTCCGTTTTTGCTGATAACGGGGAAGGTGTCACCACTGGAGCCCCGTTCGATGACGCTTGCCCGGGCGTTTGCTTCACTTCTGATATTGGTACCGTTGTGAAGGACTGTGACGTTTTCATTTTCTGAAGATGGTTCACTCTCATGAGCTGAGGCAGTAACGGTTTTTTGGACATACCAACCGGCAATCCAGCCTTTTTTCCCATTTGAGAGCTTAATCTGATACCAATTGTTTTTTTCTTTTAATAAGGAATATTTCTCCCCTTTTGAGACCTTTCCAACGATGTTCCCGTTTAAAGAGGTTTCATCACGGACATTTAAACCGTGAACCGTAATGATTCCAATAAGATCTGTGGACGTCGAGGCAGGCTCCCTGTCAATAGTGCTCGACGAGAATTCCACATATGCATCGTTCACCCATGCTTTGTCGCTGCCAAATTGAATCTCGTACCACCCGCTGAGACTTCCTGTTACATTTACGTGATCACCCTTGTTCAATACTCCCAGGACAGAACTTTGAAGAGAAGGGGAGGTTCGAACATTAAGGGAGTTGTCGGTGATGATCCCTTGTTCATTCTCACTTTTTTTCGATGGGGAAGAAGTTGTGTTGTTTTCCGACACGTATTCCTCATGCACCCAGCCGCTGTCATTTCCCCATTCGATGAACAGCCATTCACCCTCTTCGTCGGAAACGGTTACTCTATCACCGGTGTTTAGAACCGTCACAACTCCTTCAGAGGTGCTTGGCCCTTTTCTGACGCGTAACCCATCGGTGTTAACCCGTCTTTCCTGTTTGGGAGAAACATCGGAAGCGGCAGATTCTGCTGAGACAAGCCATTCGGCTACCCAGCCATCTCCACTATCGGTCCTGACCTTATACCAATCATTTTGTGTGTCTACTATACTGTACTCTTCCCCTCTATGTACCTTCGTCAGAACAGGGTAGCTCAGTCCTGGCCCCGTACGGACATTCAGAGTCGAAACACTGATCGTGGCCGTGCCGGCTTCTGCATGTGCATAATCAGCTTCAAGTGGCTGAAAAGGAATGATCATGAGCACAATCAGTATCGATGCAATTATCTTCTTAATCATCTTCACCTCCTGTTTAAAATACAAACACCCATAGTATTATCGGATCTTTTCACTTAGATATTGATCAAAATTCCAACGATTTATCAAAAAAATCCCTTATGGGTTTAATACGATAAAAAAAATTAAATTCCTCTAAAACGAAATAAAAATAGGTAATTGGAAATGATAGAGTTAAGGATTGTTTTGAAAGGATGATGGAATTGAGGTCAAGTGAAAAAGGGTTTATGAATGCAAATGGTGATAACCAGCTGTTCGGTGTGGATTTTCATCAGTTTCTAGAACGTGAGAAAGATGCCTTGAATGTGGAACTTGCTTCTGAGTTCGGGTTATCGTTGAAAGAAGTTAAGCTGCTGAAAAAGAAAATGGAAAGATCGTAACGAAATTTTCTTTAACCTCTTGACATGAACTAACGGCATCCGTATCATTATAGAAATAAAATAACATTTACAAAAACCGTTGATCGAGCATAGTAGCTGACACCCACGTGTAAAGAGAGGAAATGCCTTGGCTGAGAGCATTTCTACAATGTGACTTAGTGAATGAACACTCAGGAGGTTTCTCTCTGAAAAAGTTTCTTTAGTAGGAGATGAACGTACCAGGCGTTAACTGGCTAAGTGGAGGTCTTTATAGACTTCAATTAGGGTGGCACCACGGGAATAACAGCTCTCGTCCCTTGTATGATATACAAGGGACTGAGGGCTTTTTTTATTTACATAAATATCAATTTGCTTTTATAAAAGGAGGAAATCAACTTGTCCATTCAGATTCCAAGAGGTACACAGGACATTCTACCAGGTGAAGTAGAAAAATGGCAGTATGTAGAGGAAGTGGCGAAGAACCTTTGTCACGCCTATCAGTATAAAGAAATCCGCACACCTGTCTTTGAGGCGAGCGAGTTGTTTACGAGAGGTGTAGGGGATACGACGGATATCGTTCAAAAAGAAATGTATATGTTTGAAGATCGAGGAGGCAGAAGCTTGGCGCTCCGACCTGAAGGAACCGCTTCTGTTGTTCGTTCCTTTGTAGGAAATAAAATTTTCGGGTATCCAAATCAACCGACAAAGCTCTTTTACTCCGGTCCAATGTTCAGGTATGAAAGGCCACAAGCTGGCCGTTACCGCCAATTTGTCCAGTTCGGGGTTGAGGCATTGGGAAGTGAAGATCCGGCGATTGATGCAGAAGTGATTTCGTTAGCGATGGGGATTTACAAGAAACTGGGACTTACTCAATTAAAGTTAGTCATTAATAGTCTTGGTGATACGGGCAGTCGAAACGCTCACAGAGAAGCGCTTATCAATCACTTTAAACCAAGAATCGATGAATTTTGCGGAGATTGTCAGAATCGTTTGGAGAAGAATCCATTACGTATTCTCGATTGTAAAAAAGACCGTGACCATGAATTGATGGCTACGGCGCCATCGATTCTCGATTACTTAAATGATGAATCGAAAGCCTATTTTGAAAAAGTCCAAACGCACTTGACCGGGATGGATGTTGAATTCGTAGTCGATCCGACTCTTGTTCGCGGCCTTGATTATTATAACCACACAGCCTTTGAAATCATGAGTGATGCAGAAGGCTTTGGAGCCATCACGACCCTTTGTGGCGGTGGACGCTACAATGGATTGGTCGAGATGATCGGTGGTCCGGAAACTCCAGGAATCGGTTTTGCCTTCAGTATCGAAAGATTACTTTCGGCACTTGAAGCTGAAAACGTTGAACTTCCAATCGAGCGGGGCGTCGATTGCTTTATCGTTTCATTGGGGGAAGAGGCAAAAGATTATGCGGTTAAGCTTCTTCACAATTTAAGACAAGTAGGAATTTCTTCAGAGAAGGATTACCTGGATCGAAAGGTGAAAGGTCAATTTAAAGCAGCAGACCGTTATGAAGCGAAATATGTAGCCGTCATTGGTGACAACGAATTACAGGAAAATAAAATCAACCTGAAAGATATGTCTAGTGGTGAACAGGAAGAAGTAAGTCTTGATCGTTTTGTAGAAAATGTGAAAGGCAAACTTGGTAAATAGTACCCGTTGATTTTGACTAGGAGGAGAACATGATGACAAAAAGAACAGCATATTGCGGAGATATCACAGAATCATACATCGGTGAAAAAATTACGATTAAAGGCTGGGTGCAAAAGAGAAGGGATCTGGGTGGATTAATCTTCATCGACCTTCGTGACAGAGAAGGAATCGTACAAGTCGTCTTTAATCCGGATTTATCAGGAGAAGCCCTCGCCCTTGCGGAGAAAATCCGTAATGAGTATGTACTTAGTGTAACGGGTACTGTCGTAGCAAGAGGAGAAGGAACGGTCAACCCTAACCTGAAAACGGGGAAAGTGGAAATTCATGTAGAAGAGGTTCAAATCATTAATGAAGCGAAGACCCCTCCTTTCATGATTGATGATCAAATGGAAGTGTCGGATGATGTCCGTTTGAAGTACCGTTACGTAGATCTTCGCCGACCAGCGATGATGGAAACATTGAGAATGCGTCATAATGTTACAACATCGTTCCGTAACTTTTTAAACGAAAATGGATTCCTGGATGTGGAAACACCGATTTTAACAAAGAGTACGCCTGAAGGGGCCCGTGACTATTTAGTGCCTAGCCGTGTTCACCAAGGTGAATTTTACGCGCTGCCACAATCACCGCAAATCTTCAAGCAATTGCTGATGGTATCCGGTTTCGACCGCTATTACCAAATTGCCCGCTGTTTCCGTGACGAAGATCTTCGAGCAGATCGTCAGCCGGAATTCACTCAGATTGATATGGAAATGAGTTTCATGGATACAGAACAAATCATTTCCCTTGTAGAAGACATGATGAAGAAGCTGATGGATGATGTGAAAGACCTGAATGTTCAATTACCATTCCAAAGAATGACGTATGATGATGCCATGAGTCGATACGGTTCAGACAAACCGGATACGCGTTTTGGAATGGAACTGATCAATGTTTCGGAAATCGTGAAGGAATCCGGATTTAAAGTATTCGCAGGTGCTGTAGCAAGCGGTGGTCAGGTAAAACTGATCAACGTAAAAGGCGGGGCTTCCCAGTATTCCCGTAAAGATATTGATGGGTTAACAGAGTTTGTTGCACGTTTCGGCGCAAAAGGGCTTGCCTGGTTAAAGGTAGAAGAAGAAGGCTTAAAAGGACCTATTTCCAAATTTGTGACAGAAGGGGACGCTGCGCAAATCTCTGCTTCAGCGAATGCAGAAGCGGGAGACCTATTGCTATTCGTGGCGGATAAAAAATCAGTAGTGGCAGATGCACTGGGTGCCCTTCGTCTGAAATTAGGAAAAGAATTGAAACTGATTGATGAAACAAAATTCAATTTCCTATGGGTGACCGACTGGCCGTTGCTTGAGTTTGATGAAGGGGAGAACCGTTATTATGCTGCCCACCATCCATTCACGATGCCGGTGAGAGAAGACCTGGAACGTTTCGAGACAGATCCTTCCTCAGTCCGTGCAGAAGCCTATGACCTAGTATTGAATGGTTACGAGCTAGGAGGGGGATCCCTTCGGATTTATGAGCGTGATATTCAAGAAAAGATGTTTAAAGTACTTGGTTTCTCAAAAGAAGAAGCAGAAAAGCAGTTTGGGTTCCTATTGGAAGCCTTTGAATATGGAACACCTCCACATGGCGGAATCGCCCTTGGTCTGGACCGTTTAGTGATGCTCCTTGCTGGACGCACAAATCTTCGCGATACTATTGCGTTCCCTAAAACGGCAAGTGCAAGCTGTGTATTGACGGATGCTCCTGGTGAAGTGAGTGAAGCTCAATTAAAAGAGTTATCCTTGTCGCTGGATGTAGAATAATGTAAATAAATTCCGGGGGTCATTCGTTGAAATCATCAAGGTGATATGATATTATTTAAACAATCACAAACGAGTCCTGATGTGTGCGACGTTTTTACCTAACAGTTTTGACCGAACACTTCAAACTTCGGGAGCTTGACGTTTCTACTAGGCGTTCATGCCTCATGCCGAGGACTAACAAATAGTGGAATAAAGCACCCACCTGCCGAGAGCGGGTTCAAAACGAAGGAAATGATGGCGACGGCACGATTGGGACTCGTCCAAACATGATTTTTAATGAAGATCCTATAGAATGAAGAGTCAGGCTAAAAATGGCCTGGCTTTTTTTGTTGGGGCTAAACCGTCTCTTAATAGGGTAAACGATAGAGGAGGACAACATTTCATATTGATTTTAGTTACTCTATCCTTTATTCTAATTCAGTATAAACCTAGTTGAATACTTATAATGGAGTTGATTATTTTGCTACACCAGTTTTCAAGAAATGAATTAGCGATCGGTAAAGAAGGTCTTCAAACCCTTAAGAATAGTACGGTGGCAGTACTTGGAATCGGGGGGGTGGGATCCTTTGCAGCTGAAGCTTTAGCTAGGTCAGGTGTAGGCCGTCTTGTATTAGTGGATAAAGATGATGTGGATATTACAAACGTGAATCGTCAAGTTCATGCATTGCTTTCTACAGTAGGTCAGCCGAAAGTCGATCTGATGAGAGACCGAATCAAGGATATTAATCCGGACTGTGAAGTCATTGCCTTAAAGATGTTCTACACGGAAGAAACCTACGAAGAATTTTTCAATCAAGGATTGGATTACGTCATAGATGCTTCTGACACGATCTCCTACAAAATACATTTGATGAAAGAATGTTTAAAACGCGATATTCCATTGATCGCTAGCATGGGAGCGGCGAATAAAACCGATCCGACACGCTTCAAAATTGCGGATATCAGCAAGACTCATACGGATCCAATCGCAAAGGTGATCCGGACCCGCCTGAAGAAAGAAGGCATTAAAAAAGGCGTGACTGTTGTTTTCTCTGATGAGAGTCCCATCGTCATCCGTGAAGAAATCAGAAAAGAAGTAGGGAACGATGATGCGAAGATTCGTAAAGCCCAGCTTCCTCCGTCTTCAAACGCGTTTGTCCCGTCGGTTGCAGGTCTTGTTGCAGCCAGTCATGTGATGAATCAGCTGTTAAAGCATATTGAAATCAAAAGAGTGAAAGACAAATAAAGTTCATGCAATTGTAAGGACTGGATCCACTTTCGGATTCAGTCCTTTTTCTTGTTACGATGAATTAATGAATAATAGGAGAAGGGAGACCTGCGTTTTTATCGAGGACTTCTGCTTCCTTTAGGAGAGATAGCATCGCTTTTAATTTTTGATGCTTTTCAGAATGCGCCATGTATCTTTTTTTCAGTTCGTTTTGTTTTAGAAGCAATTTTTCCTTTTCATTTAGGAGATGCTTATTCTCTTTCTCCTCGCTGCCTCTCATTTCCCTTTGTAAAAAGGCTATACAAGATTCCAATGATATCTCAGCTGGCTTCTTATTTATTTTTGTATAATACCGGTGTGAACAAGTCCCGGGAGATCGCTTGATTTTCGCAGCGGCTTTTTCAAAGGCCTCTCTTTTTGATTTGCCTTTTTCTATAGATGTTTGAACGACTTCCAATATTAGTTGATCCTCTTCCTCAGTCCAAGGACGTTTTTTCTTCTTATCCATATCCCATCCTCCTCTCCTCTTAGCTTTACACACATCTGGAAAAAAATAATTCCATTAATTAGGCGGAAAAGGTATTGACGGTATAATGTGTCATAGTGTACTATCTAACTAGAACACTAAAACACGTTATGAAGGAGTGCAAGTATGAACGCTTTTAAAGGTCTTCTTTGGAAAGACTTCAAAACCTCCAAGGTTTGGTTCTATGGATGGATTGCCATTATCTTTCTGATTTACATCATAGGAGTGGTGATCGGAAACTTCGTCAACGAACCTATAATCGTTCAAGTGTTTATTATCATGATCGGTGTGTTTCACTTTGCGTTTCTGCCGGGTATTGTCGTTTCCATGCTTCGACTAGAAGGAAAGACGCAACTTTGGCTCCATAGTCCTTATAGTGGATTTATGCTTTTGTTGCCGAAACTGATTATTGCCTTTATATACTCTACGGTGTCCCTTCTAATAGTGGATCTTTTAGGTGTGATCACCATGGCTATCTTCCCTGAAGACTCACTTTTTTCTTATTGGCCGATCAAAGAAGGTATCCTATTTAATTTAGGAGTAACAGTAGTAGGCCTATATTTTTCCGGATGGACGATTTTCTTGTGGACTTTCTACCACTCACTCTCAAAGTATCCATCCATCAAGAGTATACGATGGATTTTTGTAGCTGGTTTTATCATTTTGTATCAAAGTGTTGTCGCATTTCTTATGAGCATTGAATGGGTGGAAAGATTACTCTTCGATACTTTTACAATTGAAGTGAGTTCAGGCGTCTTTTTCTCGGTTGGTTCTAATGAGGCGAAAGCCGGTTTTGACCCTGAAATGATCCCGCTGCCCTTGTTGCCGTTTGTATTCGAAGGAATGGTCATGCTTATCGTATTTATCATTTCCTGCTGGTTATTAGATCGTAAGGTTGAGGTGTAGGTCATGACAGAAGAATATACAGCTTCCAAGCCGATATACCTCCAAATTGCTGATCGAATCATACGGGAAATTGTAAGAACAGAATTATCTCCGGGGGACAAACTGCCTTCTGTCCGGGAAATGGCCGTTCAATCCGGAGTGAATCCAAATACCATTCAGCGTACGTATAGCGAATTAGAGAGGATGGACATTGTGGAGACGAGGAGAGGGCAAGGAACATTTGTCACGGAAAAGGAAGAGGTACTTACCGTGTTGAATGAAAAGGTTCAAGAGGAAGTAATTGAGTTGTTCATTAAAAACATGAAGGAACTGGGGTTAACAAAAGATGAAATGTTAAAAGGCGTCGAGAGATATCTTGCCCAAAGAGGGGGGGAATAGGAGTGGTTGTTAAATTTGAAGCTGTGACCAAAAAATACGGAAATGAATTGGCCTTGAAGAATACGTCATTTCACTTCGAAAAGGGGAGAATTTATGGTCTGCTAGGTCCAAATGGCAGCGGGAAATCGACCACTTTAAAGATGATCGCGGGATTAGTTCTTCCGAATGCAGGTACAGTGACCATGAACGGTAAGCCGATCACCCGGAAACGAGCCAGTGAGGTGGCTTATTTAACAGAGCTGGATATGTTTTATGAAGCATTTACCGTTGATGGGATGATCCGGTTTTACTCCTCTCAGTTCTCTGACTTTGATATACAGCGGGCACATGAGCTAGTGGGATTCATGGAACTGGACAGTAAGAAAATAATCAAGCATTTATCAAAAGGGAATCGAGGCAGACTGAAGCTTGTTCTTGCCCTTTCCCGAAATACAGAGGTACTGCTCCTGGATGAACCATTTTCAGGGTTGGATCCCATGGTAAGGGACTCCATTGTAAAAGGTCTACTATCTTATATCGATTTCGGAAATCAAACAGTGATCATTGCAACCCATGAAATCGATGAAATTGAAGGAATCCTGGATGAAGCGTATATCATCCATGATGGAGAAATTAAAGGGCACTGTCAGGTAGAGGAGCTTAGAGAAGTAGAAGGATTGTCTGTCCTGCAGTGGTTGAAACAAACAACGAAAAAAGAAGGGAAGATGAAGTGATGAAGACGGTTGTGCAATTACAGGATGTCTCAAAAGTCATTAAAGGCAAGACCATTATCGATAATTTATCCTTTGACGTGTATGAAGGGGAAGTATTCGGTTTTCTTGGACCGAATGGAGCAGGGAAAACGACGACGATCCGAATGATAGTAGGGTTAATGAATATTTCTAAAGGAGACGTCCTGATTTCGGGGAAAAGCATCAAGAAGGATTTCGAAGGTGCCATAAAGGATGTTGGTGCCATCGTTGAAAACCCGGAGCTTTATAAGTTTATGTCCGGGTATCAGAACTTAAAGCATTTTGCCCGCATGCAAAGTGGAATCACCGATGAAAGAATGAAGGAAGTCATCGAACTGGTCGGTTTAACAGACCGCATCAATGACAAAGTCAAAACCTATTCCCTTGGGATGAGACAGCGCTTGGGTCTGGCGCAATGCCTGCTCCACAAACCGAAGCTCCTCATACTCGATGAGCCTACAAATGGTTTGGATCCTGCCGGTATCCGCGAAATTCGTGCGTATATCAGAAAGCTTGCCCAGGAAGAGGGTATGGCGGTCATCGTATCAAGTCACTTATTATCTGAAATGGAAATGATGTGCGATCGAATCGGGATCATCCAATCCGGAAAGCTTGTGGATGTACAGCAGGTACGTGATTTCATTGAAGGTTCCGAACAGATTTACCATTTTGAGGTGAATGATGCAGAAAAGATCAAAGCTGTACTCAAGAAGTTCGATCCGGGAATCAAATATGAAACGAAGGGTTCGGAAGTACAGGTCGCTTTAACGAAGGAACAAGTACCGAACGTCATTCGGGCACTTGTGGATGCGAATGTTCAAATCTTTAGTGTCATGCCAATTGCCAAGACACTGGAAGATAGATTCTTAGAAATAACGAATGAAAAAGGAGAGGTCGTGCATGCTTAGTCTCATTAGAAATGAATGGACAAAAATATTTAAACGGGTCGGAACATATGTCATGCTCGGATTGCTTATTCTGATTATTGGAGTGACGGCAGCTTTTACGAAGTATGATGACGGGAAAGCAAAGGAATCGGAAAACTGGAAGCAGGAACTCTCAGCACAAGTGGAAGCTGATAAACAAGTGTTGTCGGAAAATCCAAATATGAACAAATTCATAGAGAAAGACACAGAACGAAGAATTGCGTTAAATGAATATCGTATTGAAAATGACATTCAACCAAAAGTAAAAGAAACGGTTTGGACGTTTGTTGAAACGAATGCCTTTTCCGTACTTGTTGTCGGTCTGTTTGCCATCATTGTGGCAGCAGGAATTGTGGCAAGTGAGTTCAGCTGGGGTACAATCAAGCTTTTGCTCATTCGTCCCATCTCCAGAACAAAGATCCTTCTATCGAAGTATTTTACCGTCATTTTATACGGAATGAGTATGCTACTTGTATTATTCGTCGTATCGTTCCTGCTCGGCCTCCTATTATTTGGTGGAACAGATCAGTCGACCCACCTGGCGTATGTGGATGGGAAGGTAGTCGAACAGAACATTGTCGGGTACTTGATCAAAACTTACTTATTGAAAACCATTGATGTCGTGATGATGGCTACAATGGCCTTCATGATTTCAACTGTGTTCAGAAGCAGCTCACTGGCTATCGGAATCTCCTTATTTCTATTATTTGTGGGAGCGAATGCCACAAGCCTGCTCGCTCTTCGATTCGACTGGGCAAAATTCAGTTTGTTCGCAAACACGGATCTGACTCAATACACAGGTTTCACACCACCGCTAGTGGACGGTATGACCATGGGCTTCTCCATCACCATGCTCATCATCTACTTCATCATCTTCCAACTTCTGGCATTCATCGTCTTTAATAAGAGAGATGTAGCGGCATAGAAAAGCGGAGGCGGCTTGGTCAGGCCCGACAAGCGTAAGGCGAACCACCCAGAAAGGCGTCCTTTGCCTTAATGGGTGGTTTGACTTATGACCTCGAGGGGGCCTAGCCGCCGTAGCTGGACAAAAGCGGAGGCGGCTTGGTCAGGCCCTACAAGCATAAGGCGAACCACCCGGAAAGGCGTCCTTTGCCTTAATGGGTGGTTTGACTTATGACCTCGAGGGTCTAGCCGCCGTAGCTGGACAACTAAAAAGCAATCAAAAAGTGACGGACTCATCAGAGTTCGTCACTTTTTATGCATACCGGTATAAATCTGCAAACTTCAGACGTGTGACTTGTTGAAGGAGAAAGGCTGGCTCAGTGGCATTTTTTTTTCGAAGAGTATTTAAAGCTTCTATCATTTCATCATGTGTCATGATTCCGACTCCGTGACCAAAATACTGATCCTCTTCTAAAAACACAGAATTTTCCCCCATCCATATTGGGTCTTCATAGTCGGGGTTAGAGAAGTAGTATACATCCCCTGGAATATAATCCACTCCTTCATAGGTGACCATGCTCATATCATCGTCATAATTGTGACCCCACACTAAAAGAGGGGAGAACAGCTGATTGAAATATGAAGTCCTGATTGTATCAAGAATCGATTTATAGTATATGAGAACAATGCTGGTGACGCATTCGAAGCTATAGGCAGAGCTATTTGTGAAGATATCTTCAATGGCCTCTGATGGAAGCTTCGAGTCGCGAAGTCTATAACCGTATGGGGTCTTGATCCAAAAAGCAGAGTTGAAATAGGAGTGTTCAAAAGCAGCGAATTTGGCGTCACCTTCATCCATGCTCCTTGCATTGACAATGAATCGTTCCCGCATCTTCAACTCAAATTGGAGCTCACCTAAGCTACGGTAACGATACTCCGTCGGACTGCTTTCCAGCGCTTTAACGATGTTTTCTTCTACAGGTGATAGATTCTGCAACCCAATACTTGACAATCCATTTTCAATGATAATCAATCCATACACCTCCAGGCCTTTTTACTAATGTATGATAGGGTGGAGAGATATGGCATTGACACGTTAAAAAAACTCCCAGCTCGTTGGGAGTTTTTATAGTGAAGTTCGCAGTTTGACTCAACACCTCTTTTAATAAGAGTGCTTGTGAAGACTGACCACGCCGCCTCCGCTTTTGTTTCATCCAGCTCCGGCGGCTAGCCCCTCGAGGTCATAAGCTAAAGGGGCTGAACGAGCCGCCTCCACTTTTGTTATTTCATCTGCTTATTAATCTTCTCATACACCTGAGCAATCGCCTGTTCGAACTTGCCCGTCGATTTAGGGGTATAGTATTGAGCATTCTTAAGTTTATCTGGTAAATAGGTTTGTGGTACCCATCCCGATTCATAGCTGTGTGGGTACTTGTATTCGATGCCTCTTCCCAGTTCTTTGGCACCTTGATAATGAGCATCCTTAAGGTGATCTGGAACCTCGCCGCTTTTTCCTTTGCGGATATCACCGAGTGCCAGGTCGATGGCCATGATTGCCGAGTTCGACTTAGGTGAAAGACAAAGCTCGATGATCGCATTGGCTAAAGGAATTCTCGCTTCTGGAAACCCGATTTTCTCAGCAGTTTCGACTGCCGCCAGTGTTCTTGGTCCCGCTTGGGGGTTGGCAAGGCCGATATCTTCATAGGCAATCACCAATAGTCTGCGGGCGATGCTCGGTAGGTCCCCGGCTTCAACGAGTCTGCCTAAATAATGTAGAGCCGCATTCACATCACTTCCCCGGATTGATTTCTGAAACGCGCTTACGACATCGTAATGGGCGTCTCCGTCTTTATCGTGAGAAAAGCTTTTCTTTTGCAGGCACTCTTCTGCGATATTGACATCAATAGAAATCACACCGTCCTCATTCGGTGAAGTGGACAAGACAGCCAGTTCCAATGCATTCAACGAACTCCTCACATCTCCAAAGCTGCTGCTTGCAAAATGTTCAATCGCTTCATCGGTTACATCAAGTGAATACTCCCCTAATCCACGCTCTTCGTCCTCTATGGCTCGATGCAAGGCGATTTTCATTTCATCGATCGTAAGTGGCTTTAGCTCGAAAATTTGGCATCTGCTTCTGATCGCTGGATTAATGGCATGGTAGGGGTTGCTCGTCGTTGCCCCGATCAGGGTGATCATCCCGTTCTCCAAATAAGGAAGGAGAAAATCCTGTTTTCCTTTATCCAAGCGATGAACCTCATCCAATAGAAGGATCACTTTCCCGGACATTTTTGCTTCTTCTGCAACGATTTGAATATCTTTCTTATTATTGGTTACGGCATTCAGGGTTTTAAACCGATATTTCGTACTACCGGCAATGGCGCTCGCGATGGACGTTTTCCCAATACCCGGTGGACCGTATAATATCATGGAAGACAGCTGCTTTGCTTTTACCATCCTGTCTATGATCTTTCCTTCACCAACTAAATGCTGCTGCCCGATGATTTCATCAATGGTCCTCGGTCGCATCTTAAAGGCAAGTGGTTTAATCGACATGAAACATCTCTCCAAACTGACGTTCTAGTTAAATTCACTTTATCATAGGAGGTTCTTTTAAGGAAATATTGTGGCTTTAGGAAAGGGGTGGGAAAAGTGAATGAAGCCGCCCCTTTCACAGTGAGAGGACGGATATGCTATAATAACAAAAGTCAATACAGAAGAAAAATACGTCTGAACGTGACGTTATTAAATATAGTAGAGGTGCTGGACATGAAGATATCAACTAAAGGCCGATACGGTTTAACGATTATGATTGAATTAGCAAAACGCCATGGTGAAGGGCCGACTTCGCTGAAAACGATCGCACAGCAGCATGAGCTGTCGGAACATTACCTTGAGCAACTGGTCGCTCCACTGCGTAATGGCGGTCTTGTTAGAAGTATCCGGGGGGCTTACGGTGGTTATGTGTTGGGACATGAGCCATCTGAAATTACAGCGGGAGATATTATCCGGATCCTTGAAGGGCCAATAAGCCCTGTAGAAGGAATTGAAAATGAAGAACCGGCAAAGCGTGAGCTATGGATCCGAATTCGGGATGCCGTTAAAGAAGTACTCGATAATACAACGATTGAAGATTTAGCCAGTCATTCAGATGACGGTGAATCCGATGCGTACATGTTCTATATTTAGGAGGTAACAAAAAATGGAAAGAGTGTACCTGGATCATGCTGCAACGTCTCCCATGCATCCTGAAGTAATTGAAGAAATGACTTCAGTGATGAAGGAGTCCTTTGGTAATCCATCGAGCATTCATTCATTTGGCCGTGCATCTCGTCATCTTGTCGACCGTGCACGTACCATCATAGCTCAAAGTATTCATGCAGATTACAATGACATCATTTTTACAAGCGGTGGAACTGAAGCAGATAATTTAGCTATTATCGGTTCAGCTGAGGCTAATAAAGGAAAAGGAAATCATATCATTACCACTCAAACAGAGCATCATGCTGTTTTACATGCATGTGAATTTCTTGAATCCAAAGGGTTTGACGTGACATATCTCTCAGTAGACCGTACGGGCAGGGTATCGGTGGAGGAACTGCAAAGGGAACTTCGAGACGATACAATACTTGTTACGATTATGTTTGGTAATAATGAGGTAGGAACGATCCAGCCGATTAAAGAGATTGGACAGATTCTACAAAATCATCAAGCTTACTTTCATACAGATGCTGTACAAGCGTTTGGCTTGATAAACATTGACGTGAAGGAGCTTGGAATCGATTTGCTTTCGGTTTCGGGTCATAAAATAAATGGACCTAAAGGAATAGGCTTTCTTTATTCACATAAAAACGTGGATGTGCAGCCTGGATTATATGGGGGAGAGCAGGAAAGAAAGCGTCGCGCAGGTACAGAAAACGTTCCGGCCATTGTTGGTCTTGGAAAGGCAGTAGAAATTGCTCAAAAAGCCATCGAAGAGAAGAATGCACAGTACTCTCATTTCAAGGTTTTACTGAAGGAAACCTTAGCCGGAGCCGGCATTGATTATGAGGAGAACGGATCTCTTGAGTATACATTGCCCCATGTGCTAAACTTAAGTTTTCCCGGCACGGATGTAGAGTCCATGCTGGTGAATTTAGATATGTCAGGTATCGCTGTATCAAGCGGCTCTGCTTGTACAGCTGGATCTATAGAGCCTTCACATGTACTGGTCGCGATGTTTGGCAAACAGTCAGGGAATTCAAGGAACTCCATCCGCTTCAGCTTTGGTCAGGGGAACACGGAAGAGCAAATTGTCTGGACTGCCCATGAAGTCGCAAAAATCGTGAAGCGATTAACATCATAAGATTGTTGTCCGCAACGGACAAATGACGAATAAGGAGGTGGCGTTAGTGAAAAAAGAACCAAAGGATACAAGAGTGGTCGTTGGGATGTCTGGTGGAGTAGATTCTTCTGTGGCCGCATTATTATTAAAGCAACAAGGCTATGAAGTCATCGGGATTTTCATGAAAAACTGGGATGATACCGATGAAAATGGAGTTTGTACCGCAACAGAAGATTACAACGATGTGATTCGGGTATGTAACCAAATTGGTATTCCTTACTACGCTGTGAATTTTGAAAAACAATACTGGGATAAAGTGTTTACGTATTTCCTGGATGAATATAAAGCGGGAAGAACACCAAACCCGGATGTGATGTGTAATAAAGAAATTAAGTTCAAAGCATTCCTTGATCATGCACTGAAACTTGGTGCAGATTATCTTGCAACCGGCCACTATGCACAAGTTGAATATCGTGATGGGGAATACAAGATGCTTCGCGGTGTCGACAACAATAAGGATCAAACTTACTTCCTCAATCAGTTAGGGCAGGAGCAACTTGAAAAAGTGATGTTCCCCCTAGGAGGCATCGATAAGAAAAAGGTTAGGGAAATTGCGAAGGAAGCGGGCCTTGCGACAGCTGCCAAGAAAGACAGTACGGGGATTTGCTTCATCGGTGAACGAAACTTCAAAGATTTCTTAAGCAATTACTTACCTGCCCAACCGGGAACGATGGAAACATTAGACGGTAAAGTGATGGGAAAACACGATGGATTGATGTACTATACAATCGGGCAACGTCATGGACTGGGAATAGGTGGAGCCGGTGATCCCTGGTTTGCCATCGGTAAGGACCTTGAAAGAAATGTCCTTTATGTAGGTCAAAGCTTCGAGCATCCTGCCCTTTATTCAGATTCCATTCTCGCAACGGATGTTCACTGGACCTCGAATGGTGAGAAACCAGCTGAATTCGCCTGTACGGCAAAATTCCGTTACCGTCAGGATGATAACAACGTAACGGTCATTCCTTTAGAAGATGGTAAGGTGAAAGTCCTTTTTGATGAGCCTATCCGTGCAGTCACACCAGGACAAGCGGTTGTTTTCTATAACGGAGATGAGTGTCTGGGTGGAGGAACGATTGATACCATTTATAAAGACGAAAAAAAACTTACGTATGTAGGTTAACACTGACCATAACCACAAAAAAAGGACTGAGAAGAAGAGATGTACCACCTCTCTTCTCTCAGTCCTTTTTTCATCATTGATGTATATCAATATCGGGAGTACCTTATGTTATACTAGAAACGATAAATATCAATACTCAACCGGCATACATAAATCATAACAATATAGAGGTGTTTGAATTGGATAAGAATTTAAAAGGAATTGAGTTATTACAAGAAGGAAAAGTAGAAGAGTCTGTGAAGCTTTTTACAGAAGCCATCGAAGAAAACCCTAAGGATCCTGTCGGATATATTAATTTCGGGAACGTATTAATGTCGGTTGGAGACAATGAAAAGGCGAAGAAATTTTTCGAACGGGCGATCTCGATCGACGAGAATGCAGGGGCAGCATACTATTCCCTGGGGAACCTGTACTTTAATGAAAATGACTTTGATGAAGCAAAGGATCAGTTTGAAAAAGCTGTTTCGAAAGGAATGGAAAATGCCGACGTTTATTTTATGCTTGGAGTAAGTTTATTCCAATTAGAGCAGCCGAGACTCGCTCTTCCATACTTACAACGAAGTGTCGAACTGAATGAAGAGGACATAGAAGCGCGCTTCCAGTTAGGTCTATGCTTAGCGAAGGTTGAAGCATACGAAGAAGCGATTGCGCAATTATCTCAAGTAGTGGAAGCAGATCCAACTCACGCAGATGCTTACTACAACTTAGGGGTTGCCTATGCAGGCCATAAGGATGATGCAGATACGGCACTGATGTATTTCAATAAAGCAATTGAAGTCCAACCAGATCATATGCTGGCGGGCTATGGCATCAAGATGATCGAAAAGCTGAAAAACGAACAAAGTGAATAGTTAGGAGGTTCACTGATTTGAGCCAGCAAGATTCTTTAAAGCTGTTTGGTGAGGAAGAAACCTATATAAAAGGAAGGCACCTTGTCACCATTTTTCATAATGAGGAAAATCTCTATACCGTGGTCCGGATCCGGGTGGACGAAACGAATGATTCTTATGAAGACAAAGAAGCGGTCGTAACCGGGAATTTCCCAAAGATACATGAAGATGAGACCTATGTATTTTACGGAAGGTTTCAAGAACATCCAAAGTTTGGCATGCAGTTTCATGCGAAGCATTTCAAGAAAGAAATCCCACAAACCACACAAGGTGTCGTCCATTATTTATCAAGTGATTTATTTAAAGGAATCGGGAAGAAAACAGCTGAGAAGATAGTGGAGCATATCGGGGAAAACGCCATCACCAAAATACTCGAAAATCCAAGCCTCCTGGATGAAATTCCAAAACTTCCAAAGGAAAAGGCGAAAAGTATTTATGATACGCTTTCCGAGCATCAAGGCTTGGAGCGGGTCATGATCATGCTGAATGATCTGGGGTTTGGACCCCAAATTTCCATGAAGGTCTATCAAGCCTATAAAGAGCAGGCGCTTGAGATCATTCAAAATAACCCCTATAAGCTCGTGGAAGATATTGAAGGAATCGGCTTTACCCGGGCCGATGAGATTGGTTCTAAGATTGGTTTGACTGGCAGTCATCCCGACCGGATCAAAGCAGGCTGTTTATACACCCTTGAACAAACATGTGTAAAGCAGGGCCATGTATATCTCGAGGCAGAAGAACTCATTGTAACGGTGAAGGAGCTCCTTGAGAAAAGTCAGCCCGAAAAGGTCGATTACACTGAAATATCCAGTCAACTGGTTTCTTTGGAGGAAGAGGGGAAAGTCATTGGAGAAGGCACAAAAGTGTATGTTCCTTCTCTTTACTTCTCGGAAAAAGGGATCGTGACAAACATCGAAAAGATTTTGTCACAAACCCAATATGAAGATCAATTTCCTCAATCCGAATTCCTTCTGTCACTTGGAGCACTGGAGGACCGATTGGAAGTTCAATACGCACCTTCCCAAAAACAAGCCATCGAAACAGCATTGATGTCCCCCATGCTTCTGTTGACCGGAGGACCCGGTACTGGTAAGACGACCGTCATTCAGGGGATTGTCGAGCTGTTTGCTGATCTCCATGGCTGCTCCTTGGATCCAAAGGATTACAAAGATGAACCCTTCCCTGTCTTACTGACAGCCCCGACTGGTCGAGCGGCGAAGCGAATGACAGAATCCACGGGCCTCCCTGCCATGACGATTCATCGTCTTTTAGGCTGGAACGGTCAAGAAGGATTTCAGAGTGATGAAGAACGGGCGATTGAAGGAAAGTTGTTAATTGTGGATGAAGTGTCCATGGTCGACACATGGCTTGCCCATCAATTATTGAAGGCCCTGCCTGAAGATATTCAAGTGATATTTGTCGGGGATGAGGATCAATTACCGTCTGTGGGTCCCGGCCAGGTACTAAAGGATCTATTGAAATCGGAAGTGGTGCCGACAGTCAGGTTAACGGATATTTATAGACAGGAAGAGGGCTCTTCCATTATTGAACTTGCTCACTATATGAAAAGGGGCCAGGTTCCTGCAGATCTGACCAAACAGCAAAAGGATCGATCCTTCTTCCCATGCAGAACCAATCAAATCTCCGAAGTCGTTCAAAAAGTCGTTGAGAACGCGAAGAAAAAAGGATACTCCCCAAAAGATATACAGGTCCTCGCCCCTATGTATCGAGGCCCTGCAGGTATCGATCGATTGAATGAACTCCTTCAGGAAATCTTCAATAGCAATGACGGTACCCGGAAAGAGATCGCCTTTGGAGATGTGAAATATCGTATTGGGGATAAGGTGCTTCAGCTGGTCAATCAGCCTGAAAACAATGTTTTCAACGGAGATATCGGTGAAATCGTCTCTATCTTTTATGCAAAGGAAAACACCGAGAAGCAAGATATGATCATTGTTTCATATGAAGGAAATGAGGTCACTTATACGAGGCAGGATCTCATGCAAATTACCCATGCGTATTGCTGCTCGATCCATAAGTCACAAGGAAGTGAGTTTCCCATTGTGATTTTACCTGTCGTGAAAAGCTATTATCGCATGCTGAGAAGAAATCTTCTTTACACTGCCATCACCAGGAGCAAGCAATTCCTCATTCTTTGTGGAGAGCTTGATGCTTTTACCCTTGGAGTGGAGAGAGAAGATGATTTTCTCCGCAAAACAACCCTAAGCGAAAAACTGAGAGGCTTAACCGATGCTGAAGAGAACACGGCAGTTTCGCCAGAAGATGGTTTACCCATTGAAGAATTCTTGCTGAATGAGGATCCAATGATAGGAATGGAAGGCATCAGCCCCTATGATTTCATGAAAGTATAAGGTCAACGAATGAATATTTCTCCTGGAGAAATTATTCATTCGTTGACCTTTTTCTATTGGTTTACTGTCATTAAGGATCGTGATTAATGTTAACTATAATTAAATTTAAGTTGACATATATTTAAAAAAAGCGATATCCTTATCTTGTAGAAAAATGACAGATGGGGGAAGACAGATGAGCAGAAAATTAAGGACAATCGATCTTACACTGGCAGGGATGTTTGTTGCACTTATGGCGATTGGTGCGAACATCACGACATTCGTACCTTTTATGGTAGTGGGAGGTGTTCCCATTACGCTACAAACGTTCTTCGCCATTTTAGCAGGAACGATCCTTGGAAGCAGGGTCGGGGCGATTTCCATGACAGTATACGCACTGGTCGGATTGGTGGGTGTTCCGGTATTTGCACGATTTGGAGCAGGGCTATCCTCTATTGTGAGCCCGACATTCGGATTTATCGTTTCGTTTATTTTCACAGCATACATTACAGGTAAAATCGTAGAAAATCATAAAGGAATCAAGGTCTACATTTTCGCGGCACTAGTCGGGATGACTGTCAATTATGTGGTTGGTACGAACTGGATGTATGCAGCATACAAGCTTTGGGCTGCAGCTCCTGAAGGATTTACATATAAACTTGCATGGGCCTGGATGGTGGTTCCTTTACCGAAGGATATCATATTAGCCGTCTGTGCTGGAATAATGGCTCATCGCCTGGAGAAATCGGTCCTATCGAAGAGTACATTTAAGAATATAAAAAGAGCGGCTTAAAAAGGGGAGGAATTTCACATGAAAACGTGGAAGGAACTGGCACTTGGAGTGATTGAGGGAGAAGAATTGACGAATGTAGAAGCTTTATCGATTTTACAAAGTCCGGATGACGAGCTTCTGGAATTATTGCATAGCGCTTACCTGATTCGAAAACATTATTATGGAAACAAAGTGAAATTAAATATGATCATTAATACGAAATCAGGTTTATGCCCTGAAAACTGCGGCTATTGTTCCCAGTCCATCGTTTCAAATGCCCCTATCGAGAAATATCGCATGGTGGATAAAGAAACAATATTAAAAGGAGCCCAAAATGCTCATCAGCTAAATGTGGGAACATATTGTATTGTGGCGAGTGGAAGGGGTCCGAGCAATCGTGAAGTCGATCATGTGGTTTCAGCAGTAAAGGAAATCAAAGAGCAATATAACTTAAAAGTATGTGCTTGTTTAGGCTTACTAAAAGACGACCAGGCGAAACGGTTAAAAGAAGCAGGGGTGGACCGTTATAATCATAACATCAATACTTCAGAGAACCATCATGAAAACATCACCACTTCCCATACATATCAAGACAGGGTGAATACAGTTGAACAAGCGAAAGCACAAGGGATTTCTCCCTGTTCCGGAATCATTGTCGGCATGAAAGAGACATTGCAGGATGTGGTTGATATGTCACGCAGCTTAAAGGTGCTGGATGCCGACTCCATTCCAGTGAACTTTTTACATGCAATAGATGGTACACCTCTTGAAGGAACAAACGACCTCGATCCGAGATATTGTTTAAAGGTCCTTTGTTTAATGCGCTTCATCAACCCGACAAAAGAGATCCGTATTTCAGGGGGAAGGGAAGTGAATCTGCGCAGTTTACAGCCGCTGGGACTTTATCCGGCCAACTCGATTTTTGTTGGTGATTACTTGACGACAGCCGGCCAGGAAGGGACAGCCGATCACCAAATGCTTGAAGATCTGGGTTTTGAGATTGATTATGTGAAGGAAGTAAGTGAGCAGGCAACATCATGAAATTTGAATAAATAAATTTAGGTGGGTGCTTTGGAAAAGGTTACTCCTTATGAAATCAAGAAAATATCCCACACTATATAAGAACGGTGATCAAACATCGTTTGGGCGGATATTCTCATTGAACAAGTATAAAACGTGTTCGGATTGGTCATGATGGTAGGGAATACACACCAGGTTTGGTGTAATAGAGGTGAACCTTACCGATGAAGTGTCCAAATTGTCAGAGCAAAGATATCGGAAAGATCGGCATCAACCAATATTATTGTTGGGGTTGCTATATAGAGCTTTCCTTGTCAAAGGGAGTCATTCATACTCATCAAGTGGAAGAGGATGGATCACTGAGCTCCTTAGACGACTTGTTTGATGAGGAAGAACGCCGACTAAGCTAGGAAGAGGTGTCTTTCTTGAACAAAACATTTGCATCCATCGTTGGTTTTGGAGCAGGAATTGCGGCTTCCATCTATTCACAAAGATCCAATATGATGAACCAAAGACAAATGAAACGAATTCGTAAACAAGTAAAGAAACTTTTTTAACAGCTAAAAAGGCTGACTTTCGGGTCAGTCTTTTTTTATTTTCCTGGTTTTTTATATGAAGAGAACTTAGATACGAAGAAAAAATAACTAAATCTTTATTGATAAGCAGCCGCTATTTGGATATCAGCGGAATT
This sequence comes from Rossellomorea aquimaris, assembly GCF_035590735.1. Lineage (NCBI taxonomy): Bacteria > Bacillati > Bacillota > Bacilli > Caryophanales > Bacillaceae > Rossellomorea > Rossellomorea aquimaris. Next base: position 3,082,123 of record NZ_CP141595.1, on the reverse strand, counting down.
TTTGTTTTATCAGCGGAATTTCCGATATATCAGTGAAATCCCAGCTTTATCAGCGGAAATTCGAATATATCAGCGAAAACGCTCTCGCTCCTTACATCCCCCACGATTTATTGTCAGGTATGCCCAAGCCGCCCATCACGCTTTTGTATATGTCCAATGAATAAAATACCCTCCTACATTCCAACACTAGGGAAGAAGAGAAGGAGGTATTAATGATGGAAAAGAGACCCTATGCCAAATGGTTGTATCGACTTTCAATTGCCCTTATTCTTGCTTTATTCCTATATATTCTCTATTTATTAAAGCCTGTATGGCATCCGGTCCTGGAAGTATTGTTCTTTTCCCTCCTTCCTTTCTTAATAGGGGGATTCATTGCTTACTTACTCCACCCATTAGTAGAGAAACTTCATGAAGCGGGCATTCATAGAGGAATAGCCATTATGCTCATTTATACCCTTTTCTTTGGTGGATTAGGATACGCGGTTTATAAAGGTACGCCAATTATCATTCACCAGCTGAAAGATTTATCTGAGAATGCACCGCTATTCACAACACAGTACCAAAAATGGCTTGACTATGTTCAGAGCGAGACCTCTACATGGCCTGACGGGATACAGTCGCAATTAGAGGAAAGAATCGACGGGATTGAAGCCTGGTTGACGGGGCTTGTCGCAGTTGTTCTGGCTACTGTCATGAAGTTTATGAACAGCTTGCTGCTTGTTGCGATCATTCCCTTCGTATCATTTTATTTATTAAAGGATATTACGAAAGTGAAAAAATTTCTGTGGCAGCTAACTCCCAAAAAATGGAGGAACAGCGCAATTTCATTCTCAAAGGATGTGGATGAATCGCTGGGAGGCTATATAAGGGGACAGCTTTTAGTTTGTTTGATCATTGGGGGACTGTCAGCATTAACACTCTGGTTGATCGGTATGAAGTATCCCTTGATCCTCGGATTGATCATTGGAGTAACCAATGTAATTCCCTATTTCGGACCGATTATCGGTGCGGTTCCAGCTGCAATTGTGGCAAGTACGATTTCCGTCAATATGATGATATATGTCGTCATCATGGTTGTAATCCTCCAATTCCTGGAGGGGAATATTTTATCACCCCTCATTGTCGGAAAAAGCCTTCATATGCATCCACTGTTTATTATGGCTTCCCTTATCATTGGTGGTGAAGTAGGGGGTGTGATCGGCATGATTGTTGCAGTACCTTTTTTAGCTGTGGTAAAAGTAGCGATTTTACATGGACGAACCCATTTCATCCATGCAGCAGGGGAAGATTAACTGAAAAATTAAGAATCAACATTGACAAATACAGTGAATATTTCTATAATCCAACATATACAAGTATTCGCATAAAATGAAAGCTATGAAGGATCGAGTACGTTATAGCCCATCTACCAGAGAGGAATCCCCCAGGCTGTAAGGGATTTTAGATGAAGGATAACCGAATGCTAATCCTGAGTGCAGGTAAAGCCTGCCGTCTATCCGCGTTAAGGTGTTTTGAGGGATGAATATAAGAAAAGCGGAAGTGCTTTCCTTTATTCATAACCAGGGTGGTACCGCGAGAAACAGCTCTCGTCCCTGTTTTAGGGATGAGGGCTTTTTTGTATTCTTTTTTAACCATACATATAAAGGAGGAAGCTTGAAAATGAACAAATTAACAGGCGCAGAAATTCGTCAGAAGTTTTTAGATTTCTTTCAGGAAAAAGGACACGGGGTGGAACCAAGTGCATCATTGGTTCCGCATGAGGATCCGTCCCTTTTATGGATCAATAGTGGGGTAGCGACATTAAAGAAATATTTTGATGGGCGTGTCATCCCTCAAAATCCAAGGATCGTGAATGCCCAAAAGTCGATTCGTACAAATGATATTGAAAATGTAGGGAAAACAGCACGCCATCACACATTTTTCGAAATGCTTGGAAACTTCTCGATCGGAGAATATTTTAAAGTAGAAGCAATTGAATGGGCTTGGGAGTTCTTAACGGATAAAAAATGGGTCGGCTTTGATCCTGAAAACCTATCTGTTACCATTCACCCCGAAGATCACGAAGCATTTGACATCTGGAACAAAAAAGTTGGCGTACCGGCTGAACGAATCATCCGCATTGAAGGGAATTTCTGGGATATCGGGGAAGGTCCAAGTGGCCCGAATACGGAAATCTTCTACGATCGCGGGCCGGAATATGGGGACAATCCTGAAGACCCTGAATTATATCCGGGTGGAGAGAATGATCGTTATCTTGAGGTATGGAATCTTGTGTTCTCACAATTCAATCATAACCCTGACGGAACGTACACTCCGCTCCCTAAGAAGAATATTGATACCGGTATGGGACTTGAACGTATGGCATGTGTGGTTCAAGAAGTACCTACAAACTTTGATACTGATTTATTCATTCCAATCATAAAGGCGACAGAAGAAATTTCCGGTAAGTCATACGGTAAGGACAGTGAAATCGACGTGGCGTTCAAAGTCATCGCCGATCATATCAGAACGGTTGCCTTTGCCATCGGTGACGGAGCACTGCCTTCCAATGAAGGCCGCGGGTATGTATTAAGAAGACTGCTTCGCCGTGCGGTTCGATTTGCGAAACAAATTGAAATCAACCGTCCATTCATGTATGAATTGGTCCCGGTGGTTTCTGAAATCATGGTGGATTTCTATCCGGAAGTGAAACAAAAAGCGGAATTCATCCAAAAAGTAGTGAAAAATGAAGAAGATCGGTTCCACGAAACATTGAACGAGGGGCTTGCTATCCTTTCTTCCATCATCAAGGTACAAAAATCTGCAGGTAACAAGATTGTTCCTGGTGAGGATGTCTTCCGTTTGTATGATACGTACGGTTTTCCGGTTGAGTTAACGGAAGAATATGCAGAAGAAGAAGGGTTAACAGTTGACCATGATGGTTTTGAAAAAGAAATGGAAGCCCAGCGTGAAAGAGCGAGATCGGCTCGCCAGGATGTAGGAAGCATGCAGGTGCAGGGTGGAGTCCTTAGTGATATCACGGTAGAAAGTCGCTTTGTAGGGTATGACACGTTAGAAACGACTGCTACTATTCTTGAACTGCTGGTTGACAATGAACGTCAGCCGAAAGTAGATAAAGGACAGGAATGTCAATTCATTCTGGACCAGACACCTTTCTACGCAGAGAGCGGCGGACAAATCGGCGATAAAGGGTACATTGAAGCTATGGGTGTGAAAGTTTTGGTGACAAACGTCAAGAAAGCGCCTAATGGCCAAAACCTTCACTCTGCCATCGTTGAAGAGGGTACGTTAGAGCAGCACGCACAGGTGCTAGCTAAAGTGTCCCGTGAGTCCAGAACAAGAGTGGAGAAAAACCACACAGCTACTCACATCCTTCATCAGGCATTGAAAGATGTTCTTGGAGATCATGTGAACCAGGCAGGTTCTTTAGTGGAACCAGATCGACTGCGATTCGACTTCTCTCATTTCGGTTCTGTTTCCGAGGAAGAGATTGAGCGAATCGAAACCATCGTCAATGAGAAGGTTTGGAAGGCTATTTCAGTGAACACAGCCCTTAAATCATTAGCAGAGGCAAAAGCGATGGGGGCGATGGCTTTATTCGGAGAAAAATACGGCGAAGAAGTTCGTGTCGTATCGATTGGAGAATATAGTTTAGAGCTATGTGGTGGCTGTCATGTATCGAACACGTCTGAAATCGGGTTATTTAAGATCCTGTCTGAAAGCGGGATTGGGGCTGGTACAAGAAGGATTGAAGCTGTTACAGCAGAGAATGCTTATAAAGTGCTGAATGATCAGGTTTCTCAACTGAAGGAAGTAGCAGGCAAACTTAAAGCGAATCCTAAAGAAGTCGTCAATCGCGTTGACTCTTTATTAGTAGAAATGAAAGAGCTTCAAAGAGAAAATGAATCATTATCCGCAAAGTTGTCTAACATAGAAGCAGGTAGCTTAACGGATCAAGTCAAAGTCATTGACGGGGTGAATGTTCTATCCGCGAAAGTGGCTGCTGGAGACAGCAATGGATTACGTACAATGATGGATGATCTTAAACTGAAATTGGGCTCCGGGGTTATTGTATTGGCAACAACTGGGGACGACAAAGTTACGATCATTGCAGGAGTTACGAAGGACTTAGTCGAAAAAGGATATCATGCTGGAAAACTTGTTAAAGAAGTAGCTTCACGCTGTGGTGGAGGAGGCGGTGGCCGTCCGGACATGGCTCAAGCTGGTGGTAAACACCCGGAAAAAGTAGAAGAAGCACTGCAAATTGTAGAAGAATGGGTCAAATCCATTTAACTCCTTGTGAAAGTGGTGTACAATGTAGGTAACGATTAACAATTCGGTTGTCAAAAAGACAAGCCTAAAGAGAGGTGCTAAAAATGAGTTCTTTTGACAAAACGATGCGGTTTGATTTTTCAGAGGAGCCGTTCGAACATGACGTGAGGGAAGTTCTCCTGCAGGTTCATGATGCTCTTCAAGAAAAAGGGTATAACCCGATCAATCAAATCGTAGGGTACTTATTATCTGGAGATCCTGCTTACATTCCTAGACATCAAGATGCCAGAAATATCATCCGCCGTTTAGAACGTGATGAGATCATCGAAGAATTAGTCAAATCGTATTTGAAACAGCACAAAGAGGGATAATACATGCGTGTAATGGGTTTAGACGTCGGCTCTAAAACAGTGGGAGTCGCAATTAGTGATGAGCTTGGTTGGACCGCTCAAGGAATTGAAACGATTAAGATTGACGAAGATCAAGGTGTGTTCCGGATCGACAGATTAAAGGAACTTGCCGAAGAATACCAGGTGGATACAGTTGTAGTCGGATTGCCTAAAAACATGAACAACTCAATTGGTCCCCGGGGAGAAGCGTCTCAAGCTTATGGAGAATTGATTCAGCAAGAGTTATCCCTTCCCGTTAAATACTGGGATGAACGACTGAGTACAATGGCAGCGGAACGAGTCCTTTTAGAAGCCGATGTAAGTAGGAAGAAACGTAAGAAAGTAATTGATAAAATGGCTGCGATGATGATCCTTCAAGGATATCTTGATAGCCAAAAATAATGAGGTGAATGTTCATGGAACACGGAGAAAAACAAATTACAGTAGTTGACGAACAAGGAAATGAACAATTATGCGAGGTTCTTTTCACGTTTGAATCAGATAAATTCAATAAATCATATGTCCTTTACTATCCACTGGGCGCAGATGAGAACGACGAAGAAGAAATCGAAATTCACGCTTCTGCTTTCCTTCCTGGAGACGAAGGACAAGAAGGCGAATTAAAGCCGATTGAAACTGAAGAAGAGTGGGACATGATCGAAGAAATGTTAAACACTTTCTTAGACGAAGAAGAAGACGCAGAATAAGCAATAAGCTATAGTTTCATACGAAACAGGGACCGCAAAAAGGGACAAAAAATTCACCTTTTTGCAGGTCCCTGTTTCACTTTGTGCAAAATATTGTATAATAGTGGAGATGATGTCGAATTACGTTTAACGGATATCCCGCTTTTTTGCTCGAAAGGGGGAAATATAGCTTTGGATAAAAAGAAAAACATAAAAGAAACACTTATGAAAAAACTGCTGGAAAGACAAGAGGAGGCAAAGGTCATTAGAAAGATAGTAGGACTTGTCATACTTTGTCTTGTCATCATTATTGGAGGAACGGCCATTGGTGGGTACCTTTATGTAACTTCAGCATTAAAACCCGTCGATCCGGACAATACGAAGCCAGTAAAAGTCGAAATACCTATAGGCTCTGGAGTGACATCCATCGGGAACATTCTGGAGAAAGAAGGAATCGTTAAGAATTCAACGATCTTTAAATACTATGTCAAATTTAAAAATGAATCCGGTTTCCAGGCAGGTTCTTATGACTTGACACCTTCCATGACATTAAATGAAATTGTTAATAGCTTAAAAACAGGGAAGGTAATGAGAAAAGCAGAATTTAAGATTACCATACCCGAGGGACTGCAATTAGACCAAATCGCTGAGCTTATTGCTGATAAGTCCCCGTACAAAAAAGAAGAAATTGAAGAAAAATTAAATGATAAGAAATGGCTCGAGCAATTAAAACAGGAATATCCGGCATTGATAACTGATGAAATATTAAATAAAGAAATTAAACGTCCGTTGGAAGGATATCTCTATCCTGCGACGTACCCTTTCTATGAGAAAAAGCCTTCTTTAGAAGCCATCTTAACGAAGATGATTGCCCAAACGAATGAAGTCCTCGCTCAATATGAGGGAGCGATGGCAGATAGGGAATACACGGCTCATGAGCTTCTTACGTTATCTTCCCTCATTGAAGAAGAAGCAACCGAAAAAGCAGACAGAGGTAAAATCTCAAGTGTGTTCTATAATCGTATTGAAGAAGGTATGCCTCTCCAAACCGATCCTACAGTACTATATGCATTAGGTAAACATAAAAAAAGAACCGTCTACAAAGATCTGGAAGTGGATTCACCTTATAACACATATCAAGTGAAGGGGTTACCGCCCGGTCCGATCGCGAATGCCGGTGTATCATCGATTGAAGCGGCTTTAGAACCGGAGGATACAGAATATTACTATTTCCTGGCTTCTTCCAATGGATCCGTTTATTATTCTGAAACATTAGAAGAACATAACGAGAAAAAGGCGAAGTATATAACAAACAAAGAAGAATAGCGCGGTGTGAAGAGGAAAGAAAGATTCGCTTTCCTCTTCTCTATGTGATAAAATAGTACAAGTTATTTTTATATACGGGCGATATCTTTATGAAGATGTGTGTGAAGTAGAAAGCTCATTGTAGCTTTCTTCTTTTCATGTTGTCTGAGAATGGATCGTTCCACGAGACCACTTATGAACATGATCGTGAGGCTTATTTATGAACGAACAGGTTAATCACTATATAGAATCAATCGTGAAAAAACGTCTCCCTTTACTTGCTGAGATGGAGCAATATGCAGAAGCTCATAACGTTCCGATTATGGAACTGGTAGGGATTGAAGCACTGCTGGGGATGTTACGTATACAACAACCGAAACGCATCTTGGAAATTGGGACTGCGATTGGGTATTCCGCTCTCAGGATGGCGGAGGCTCTTCCCCACTCGACAATCGTTACCCTTGAACGTGACGAAGAAAGGTTCGACGCAGCTCAGAGCTTTCTGTCTCGTTCAAAGGAACGTAAGAGGGTCGTAACTTTATTCGGTGATGCCTTGGAGCTCGGCGAAGAAGTGAAAAAGCATGGTCCTTTTGATGCCATATTTATCGATGCTGCCAAGGGACAATACCTTAAATTCTTTGAACTTTACTCTGAAATGCTGTCAGAAGAAGGGGTCGTCTACTCGGATAATGTCCTGTTTAAGGGACTAGTCGCCCAAGAAGAAGTAGAACAGAAAAGAATCCGGAACATGGTAAAAAAATTAAAAAATTATATTGAATGGCTCATGAATCATGAGCAATTTGATACGAGTATTTTACCCGTTGGAGACGGTATTGCCATCAGTAAAAAAAGAGGTGATCGCTCATGAAAAAACCAGAATTACTCGTGACCCCTGTCTCTGTTTCTGATATTGAACCGTTGGCATTGGCGGGAGCGGATGCATTTATGATTGGCGAACAAAGGTATGGCTTAAGGCTTGCAGGAGAGTTTTCAAGAAAAGATGTAGCCGAAGCGATCAAAGCGGCCCACAAACATGGTACAAAAGTGTATGTAGCCATGAACGCCCTTTTCCATAATGATAAAATTTCTGAACTTGACGACTATATTGCATTTCTTCAAGAAGCCGGTGCGGATGCGATAGTGTTCGGTGACCCAGCTGTGTTAATGGCTGCCCGTGAAGTGGCACCGGATATGTTGCTTCATTGGAACACGGAAACGACTGCCACCAATTGGTATACATGTAATTATTGGGGCAGAAAAGGGGCGAAACGCGCTGTTCTGGCCCGGGAATTAAGCATGGATACCATCTTGGAGATGAAAGGGAATGCAGAGGTTGAAATCGAGGTCCAGGTTCACGGGATGACTTGCATGTTCCAATCAAAACGCTCATTACTAGGTAATTATTTTGAATATAGAGGCAAGGCGATGGAGATTGAAAACCGTAAAGAACAACGTAATATGTTCCTGCATGATGAGGAACGTCATAATAAATACCCCATCTATGAAGATGAGAACGGCACTCATATTATGAGTCCGAATGACATGTGTATTGTCGATGAACTGGGTGAAATGATCGAAGCCGGCATTGATTCCTTCAAAATCGATGGGGTCCGGAAATCATCAAAATATATATTGGAAGTGACGAAACTATATCGTAAAGCCATTGATCTATGTATAGAAGACGAAGATCAATATGACGAGAAAAAAGACGGGTTTCTAGAAGAAGCGAAGAGCCTGCAACCTGAAAATCGTCCATTGGATACTGGATTCTTCTTTAAAGAAACGGTGTATTAAGAACGAAATGAAGATTGATCAGAACGGAGGAGTTACGATGGCCACGGTTGTGAAAAACCCCATATCCAAGATAGTAGATGGAAGACGTGTCATTGTGAAGAAACCTGAGTTACTGGCTCCTGCCGGTAATCTGGAGAAATTGAAAATAGCTGTCCATTACGGTGCAGATGCAGTCTATATTGGCGGACAGGAATACGGTCTGCGCTCAAACGCCGGGAATTTCACCCTCGAACAAATGAAAGAGGGCGTGGAGTTTGCGAGAGGTTACGGTGCCAAAATTTATGTAACAACCAACATCTATGCCCATAATGAGAATATGGATGGTCTGGAAGACTACCTGCGTGGACTTCAGGAAGCGGGAGTTGCGGGTATTATTGTCGCTGATCCGCTCATCATTGAAACATGCAGGAGGGTCGCACCAAAAGTGGAGGTGCATTTAAGTACCCAGCAGTCCCTTTCAAACTGGAAAGCGGTTCAGTTCTGGAAGGAAGAAGGACTCGATCGAGTGGTATTGGCACGTGAAGCAAGCGGTGACGAAATCCGTGAAATGAAAGAAAAGGTAGATATTGAAATCGAGACCTTTATCCATGGGGCAATGTGCATTGCCTACTCCGGCCGCTGCACATTAAGTAACCATATGACGGCCCGTGACTCAAACCGTGGCGGGTGCTGTCAATCATGCCGTTGGGATTACGACTTATATGAAGTCGACGAAGGGCATGAAAATCCTCTTTATGACAACGGTGATGCTCCTTTTGCCATGAGTCCGAAAGATTTAAAGCTTGTTGAATCGATTCCGAGAATGATTGAATTGGGCATTGACAGCCTGAAGATCGAGGGACGTATGAAGTCCATTCACTACGTAGCCACTGTCGTAAGTGTATACCGTAAAGTGATTGACGAATACTGTAAAGATCCCGAGAATTTTACGATTCAGCAACATTGGCTGGAAGAGCTCGATAAATGTGCGAACCGTGATACAGCTCCAGCATTTTTTGAGGGAGTTCCAGGCTTCAAGGAGCAAATGTTTGGAGTTCATAATAAGAAAAACACAAATTATGAATTTGTCGGACTTGTATTAGATTACGACGAAGAAACGCAAATCGTCACCCTGCAACAGAGAAACTATTTTAAAACAGGACAAGAAGTAGAATTTTTCGGTCCTGAAATCTCAAACTTTACGCAAGTTGTCGAGAAGATGTGGGATGAAAAAGGAAATGAGCTAGATGTTGCACGTCACCCATTACAAATTGTGAAGTTCAAGGTTCATCAGAGAGTATATCCTGATAACATGATGCGAAAGGAGAACACCTAATACTTATGAAGCATAAACCCGTTGTGATTGGTGTAGCAGGAGGATCCGGCTCAGGTAAAACAAGTGTTACCAAAGCTATTTATGAACAATTTCAAGGTCATTCTATATTAATGCTGCAGCAGGATTATTATTATAAAGATCAATCGAATCTACCTTTTGAGGAACGTCTAAAAACGAATTATGATCATCCATTGGCATTTGATAATGATCTATTGATTCAACATCTGCACGGTCTTTTAGATCATCAGCCCGTAAATAAGCCGGTGTATGATTATAAAATGCACACCCGTTCAGATGATACGATTCTCGTTGAACCGAAAGATGTTATTATTTTAGAAGGAATTTTAGTATTAGAAGATGAAAGATTGCGTAACTTAATGGATATTAAGTTATATGTAGATACAGACGCGGATCTCAGGATCATCAGAAGAATGCTTCGCGATATTAAAGAGCGGGGCCGTTCCATTGATTCTGTCATCGATCAATACATTACAGTCGTTCGTCCTATGCATAATCAATTTATCGAACCGACGAAGCGATATGCCGATGTGATCATCCCTGAAGGCGGTCATAATCACGTGGCAATCGATTTAATGGTAACAAAAATTCAAACAATTCTTGAACAAAAGTCATTTTTGTAATACGATAGCATAGATAAAGACATATAGGTGAGATTTTACATTTTCCCACATTGTAAAGAAGCAGGGAATGGAGAGAGAATTCATTCTCTCTCCATTCCCTAACTTTACATAGTTAACAAAAGAACATTTACATAAAGAGTATGGGGAAGCTCTTAGATAGAAAAGGAGTGAAGAGGGTCATGAGTACAGATAAAGTATTTCCGATGACAGCAGAAGGTAAAGAGAAGTTAGAAAAAGAACTGGAGAATTTGAAAACGGTTAAGCGTAAAGAAGTCGTTGAGCGCATTAAAATCGCCCGCAGCTTTGGAGATTTATCCGAGAACTCAGAGTACGACGCAGCAAAAGATGAACAAGCATTCGTTGAAGGTCGTATTTCCACTTTAGAAAACATGATTCGCAATGCGAAAATCATTCAAGAAGATGACATGAATTCAGATACAGTACAATTAGGTAAAAAAGTGACGTTCGTTGAACTGCCGGACGGCGATAAAGAAACATACACAATCGTCGGTAGTGCAGAAGCGGATCCATTTGAAGGGAAAATTTCAAATGATTCACCAATCGCGAAAAGTCTTCTGGGACATAAAGTAGGCGCGAAAGTAAGCGTTCAAACTCCAGGTGGAGAAATGAATGTAGAGATTGTAGAAGTAAGCTGATCATGTAGAAGGGACTCATTAGCGAGTCTCTTCTTTTTTTTATGCTTTGAATAAGATTATTTCACATGAAACTCGTCAACAATGGGGACGAGGTGACAAAATGAAACGAAAACGAATCAGGTTACTCAGTATCTTTTTATTATTGGCTTTTTTTGCGCTAGCAGGTAGACTGATGCAATTGCAATTATTTCAAACAGAATCTTACTCGAAACATCAAATCAATCTTCTGGAAGAAAGTGTCTCTCAACGAACGCAACAATTGGTAATCGATGAAGGCCGGGGAGAATTTCTCGATCGGAACGGGGAACCACTTACGTATACGGAGAAAAATGTCCTTGTTCTTTTTCCTTTTCTGAAGAAAATGGACTGGCCTGCAGAAAAAGTGGCAGATATACTCCATGTGCCACCTCAAACAATCCTATCAAAGCTTGCGGAAGCGAAAGGACCAATCATTTTTGGCGGAAAAGAACCGTTACAATTGACGGAAAGCCAAATGAGTGACATTAATGGCCTTGAAATCCAGGGAGTATTTGCGCTCACAAAAAAGTTCAAAAGTACTCAAGTACCTGCTTCACAACTGATCGGGGTAACAGGAGAAAATACAGAGGTGTTTCATAAGCGGTATCCTGATAAAGTAAAAGGAGCGAATCAGAAAATTGGCGTGTCCGGTCTTCAAGAAAGCTTTGACGAGTGGCTGGTCGCAGAGGAAGAAGCAAAGCTTATATATCATGTGGATGCCATCGGTGGTCCGCTTTTCGGTGTAGACGTGAAGTATCTGGCCCCTGCCAATCCCTTCTACCCCCTTAATGTGAAAACGACAATCGATGCCAGGATGCAGCAAGCATTGGAAGAAGTCGCCGATACGTATAACATTCAAAAGGGAGGATTACTGCTCCTTGATATTGAAAAAAGTGAAATCGTTGCCAGTGTATCAAGGCCTTCCATGAAAAGCGGTGACCCGTTTAGTGGAGGGGCAACGAATTACATGCTGAAAGCGTTGATCCCCGGCTCAGTGTTTAAGACCGTGGTCGCCGCTGCAGCCATGGACGAAGGGATTGTGGATGAAAGCAGGCTGTTTGCATGTGATGAAGGCATCAGGGGGGCTCCAGCCGAAAAGCCACACGGTAATATCAATATTAAGACGAGTCTTGCTGTCAGCTGTAACCGGACGTTTGCGGATTTGGCGAATGAACTAACGGAGAAGGATAATCATCTCCTGGATGAATATGCTGAAAAGGTTGGGCTGCTCGGGGATATAACCTGGAAAGGGAACGTCTTTCACTATGAAAGTTTTCCTCAGCTTCAAGTAAGCGATGGAAGAATCTTTACCTCAGAAACAGACAGAAAGGATCCGAATCTCGTTTCCTTAACAGGTATCGGACAAAAAGAGGTTCGAGTCACCCCCTTGGGCATCGCCAATATGATGGCCACCATTGCCAGGGGAGGAGAAAAATATCAGGTAAGTGCCGTATCCGCAGTCGAGTATCAAAATGGGACGAAGATGTTTTCCTTCCCCAAACAGAAGCAGGAGGGTGAGACCATCACTCCTTATACGGCCATGAAGCTTCAGCAGTATTTAAGAGGAGTGGTGAACTCCCCTGTTGGAACAGCTCCATACCTGCAAACAGCTGCCTACACCATTGCCGGAAAAACAGGAACGGCCCAAACAGGGAATTATCGGGGAGAAGAAACGAAGGAAAATGAATTGTACAATAAATGGTTCGCCGGATATTTCCCCTTTGAAAATCCGAAATACTCCCTCGTTGCCGTCAACATGGACGTAAAGATCGATGAGGGCGGGATCTACCCGATTTTCAAAGATAGTGTGGATGCCATTTATAATCTAGAGAATGATTAACCGTGATGTACAATGGTCCTGCGACCTTTTTCCCTTTCTTATGAAAGTAACTAAAACCAACTGAGATGGATAATGTTTCGCTTTATTCTTTTCCTCTAATCATGTTAAAATGTTTAGGATAATAGGGAGGGAACGTAATGGCGAAATACCAATCTCGATTAGATAAACGATCCAAGAAAAATTCAAATAAAATTTTGAACATAATGATCGCAGTCGTACTTTTATTGATTGTCGTTGTCGGAGCAACAATAGTGATGGGAGGCGGCGATGAGAAGGCATCATCTAACGTTGCTGATACAGAAACAAAGGATACAGACAAAAGCAATAAGAATGCTGAAAAAGACGATAAATCTGTTTCTTTAGATGAGGATAAAAAATCTGAGGAAAAAGAAAATGGGGAAAATAAAGACGAAGAAAAGAAAAGCGATGAAGATAAACAAAAAGACAAAGCTTCTGATGAAGAGGACACTGTTAAATTAGAAGGTGAAGAACAAAGCGAATTAAAAGTGGAAGATAGTGACGAACCCAATGTAAAGAAAACAATGGTGCATCCTAACTGGAAGCCGATTGGTACCGAGCAGTCGGGTGCACACGTATCTTCCTATGATGAAGGCACTGTAGATTGGCAGGAAAAAATCAAGGCTACTTCTTATGCAACAGGCATTCCTGAAGACAACATGACCGTTTGGTGGATGGAAGGAAATGGCGGACCTCAGAAGTCCATGGCTACCGTTACAGCGAAAGATACAAAAACCCCATACAGAGTGTATCTGCAATGGGTGGACGGCAAAGGATGGCAACCTACCAAAGTGCAGGAATTAGTGGAAAATGATAAAGACTAATATATGATGAAAAAGGCTCTTCCCAATTAAATGGGAGAGCCTTTTTTGAATCATTTTTTCACTTTGAAATGAACCGCGGCGCTATACAATCTCCTGCCATTCTCATCAATCGAAACGGCATGATTAACGTGATGAACGCTCAGCATGATCGCTTTATTATGCTGGATTTGTTCATCTACCTTCTTTTCCAACGTTCGTAAGCTATCTGCTTCAAAAAACTCCACTTTATCTTCTATTAGGTCAAATGAAATATTCATATGTTTTATCCCCCTCTATTACTTATGATCTTCTTACAGACAGGTTGTCTCCCTTATTTTAGAGGCGGAAAACGGATTTTACAATTATTATTTGTTGAATTCATTCAAAGAATATGATAATTTAATAACAGTTTTTATTTTAATTCATAGTATGTTTATAGGAATTATAAACTTAATGTAGCTGAGGTGCTGAACCATGGGTAGAGAATTTTTGGATTTGTTCCAGGATTGGGCAGATTCTTATGACGATACAGTAACCGGGAAAGACGTTGAATATCAAGCGGTTTTCGAGCACTATGACTCCATTCTTGACGAAGTCGTTTATCGGTCAAAGGGAAGAGTCGTTGAGTTTGGCCCGGGAACAGGAAATTTGACCAGGCGATTACTAGATACAGGGCTTGAAGTGATTCCTTTTGAACCTTCCCCTGAAATGAGAGCCATTGGAATGCAGAAGCTTGGAAAAGAAGTAACGTTCATGGATGGAGATTTTCTCGACTTTTCTTTGGAAGGAAAGGCAGATTCCATCGTGAGTTCCTATGCATTCCATCACTTAACAGATGAAGAAAAGGGAAAAGCGTTTCGCATATATGGAAAGCTCCTAGCAGATGGTGGTAAAATAGTATTTGCAGATACGATGTTTGAAACGGATCAGCACTATCAAGCCGCCATATCCCAAGCAATCAAAAAAGAGTATTACAACCTTGCTGAAGATTTAAAACGGGAATATTACACTACCTTGGATGTTCTAAGGGAGTTATTGGACCAGAATGGGTTTTCAGTGACTTTTAAGCAAGTAAATACCTTTGTGTGGATTATGGAGGCGACTAAACAGTAGAAAGAGGTTTTAGCAATGAAAATCGCCATCATTGGAGCAATGGAAGAAGAAGTAGCCTTACTTAGAGAAAATATTTCAAACCCGACAGTGGAAACAATCGCAGGGTGTGAATATACAAGTGGAACGATGAAAGACAAGGAAGTGATCTTACTTCGCTCAGGAATCGGCAAAGTGAATGCAGCTATGTCGACAGCCGTTCTTCTTCAGCATTTTAAACCGGATTGCATCATCAATACAGGGTCAGCCGGAGGATTCGATCCTTCGTTAAATGTTGGGGATGTTGTCATCTCAACAGAAGTAAGACATCATGATGTGGATGTGACGGCTTTTGGATATGAATACGGTCAGGTCCCTCAGCTTCCCGCCGCATTTACAGCAGACGAGAAATTAATGCAGACAGCCATTAATAGTGTGAAAGAACTTGGAAATGCACAAGTGGTGTCAGGCTTGATCGCTACGGGAGATTCATTTATGAATGATCCTAAGCGAGTGGAAGCGATCCGTGACAAATTCACTGATTTACAGGCAGTGGAAATGGAAGCAGCCGCCATTGCGCAAGTGGCGCATCAATTCAACGTACCATTTGTCATCATTCGCTCTCTTTCTGATATTGCCGGCAAGGAATCAGATGTTTCCTTCGAACAATATTTAGAAAAGGCAGCCCTCCACTCTGCCAAAATGGTTATGAGCATTGTAAAGTCTGTTTAATACAAGGAAAATACGGCTGACCCGGGTACCAACTTTCCCCTCAAAACATACGGAACAGATGTGCATTTGAGGACAGGATCGGTGCATGGAGTCAGCTTTTTTATGAAGGGGGATTGAATACATGGACGTGTATAACAGCGTACATGACCTGATTGGGAATACACCGATTGTCGAGCTTACAAACTTCCCATTAAAGAAAGGAGTCCGCCTATTTGCTAAGCTGGAATTTTTCAATCCTGGAGGTAGTGTGAAGGATCGTCTGGGCAGGGAATTATTAGAAGATGCCATCCGTAACGGTAAAATAGGACCGGGAGGCACTCTCATCGAACCTACTGCAGGGAACACGGGAATCGGCCTGGCTCTTGCGGCTGTGAATTCGGAATACAATGTCATGTTCTGCGTACCTGAAAAATTCAGCTTAGAAAAGCAGGAACTTATGAAAGCATTAGGCGCCAAAATCATTCATACCCCAACCGAGGAAGGAATGAAGGGGGCCATTGCAAAAGCAAATGAACTGGTAAAGGAAATCCCGAACTCTTATTCACCGCAGCAATTTGGTAATGCGGCCAATCCGGAGACGTATTACAAAACGTTGGGACCTGAACTATGGAATCAGATGGATGGCAACATTCAAACATTTGTTGCAGGAGCAGGGACAGGGGGTACCTTCATGGGGACTGCTCAGTACCTGAAGGGAAAAAATAAGAACATCAAAACAGTCATTGTTGAACCTGAAGGCTCCATCTTGAACGGTGGTCCATCAGGACCTCATAAAACAGAGGGAATCGGCATGGAATTCTTACCTCACTATATGGATCCAAGTTATTTCAATAGCATCCATACCGTGACGGACGACAATGCATTTAGACGAGTAAAAGAGCTTGCGCTGATGGAGGGCTTGCTTGTTGGCAGTTCTTCTGGTGCAGTGCTGCATGCTGCATTACAGGAAGCGGAAGAAGCAGAGCCGGGAAGCCATATCGTCACGATTTTCCCGGACTCGAGTGAGCGCTATTTAAGTAAGAAAATATATGAAGGAGGATTTTAATCATGAAAAAGAAAACACAACTAATTCACGGTGGTATCCCTACAGATCCTCAAACAGGTGCTGTATCCACTCCCATCTATCAGGTAAGTACGTATAAGCAGGATGAAGTAGGAAAGCATAAAGGCTTTGAATATTCACGTTCAGGAAACCCGACAAGGCACGCACTTGAAGAGTTGATTAAAGATCTGGAAGGCGGAGAAAAAGGCTTTGCATTCGGATCGGGAATGGCAGCTATTACAGCAGTTATGATGATGTTCAATAGCGGAGATCATATAGTCATGACAGATGATGTGTATGGCGGAACGTATCGTGTCATGACCAAGGTCTTAAATCGCATCGGCATCGAATCCACTTTCGTTGATTCAAGTGATATCGGCAATATTGAACGTGCTATTGGGCCGAATACAAAGGCTGTCTACATCGAAACACCGACGAATCCATTGCTTAAAATTACCGATATCGAGGCTGCAGCTTCATTAGCCAAGAAGCACAATCTGTTGACGATTGTAGATAACACGTTCAGCACGCCATATTGGCAAAATCCAATCAGCCAGGGAGCAGACATTGTTCTACACAGTGCAACGAAATATATCGGAGGGCACAGTGACGTTGTGGCAGGACTGGTCGTTGTGAATTCAGAAGAGCTTGCCGAAGAGTTATTCTTTGTACAGAATTCCACAGGCGGGGTTCTTGGACCACAGGATTCATGGTTACTGATTCGAGGCATTAAGACCTTAGGGCTGAGAATGGAAGAACATGAAGAAAACACGAAGAAAATAGTGGAGTATCTTACATCACACCCGAAAGTATCAAAGGTTTACTATCCGGGACTCGAAACCCATCCGAATCATGACATCGCCAAGAAACAGGCATCCGGCTTTGGGGGAATGGTTTCCTTTGATGTCGGCAGTGAAGAAAATGCCGACCGTCTGCTCACGAACACCAAATACTTCACATTAGCTGAAAGTCTTGGCGCTGTAGAAAGTTTAATCTCAGTACCTGCCCGCATGACTCACGCGTCCATTCCGGCAGATCGCCGAAATGAGTTAGGGATCACCGATGGTTTGGTACGTATCTCTGTCGGTCTTGAAGACGTAGAGGACCTGATTGAAGATATTGAAAATGCCCTTTCCAAGTAAATCGTCTACTGGCAGAACTGGTATCAATTACATGATAGCTTACATGCGTTAGTATGTTACCATAGAATGAGAGTTTACTAGTTCTAAAGTAGGTGAATACACATGAAGAACGCAAAAAAAAGAACCATTCAACAAAAGATGAATGACTTCAAACGATTTGGTTTTACGTTACTTGCACTTAGTGTCTTTATGTATTTAGGGGTCATTATTCCAACAGAAACCGTCACACCAAGTAAAACGATCAGCCTCATGACAGGGACCGTTTTGTTACTCGGATTGTCACTTATATTTTTTACAAAAGCGATTAAATACAAAAAAGATATGCAATCTATAGATGAATAGATCATGTAAAGCGGGTTCTCATTGAGGACTCGTTTTTTCATGTCGTTTTCAAAGGGGGCTGGCGGTGAGTTTTGAATAGATTCCCAAAAAGTAAATTCATTTTTTATTTGAGTGAAGTGCGAAAACCCGGAGCGTTACTTTCCGCTCCAGTCACTTGCTTTCCGCGGGGAGGAAGTCGATCACTGTGCTATTTATTTTTTGTAATCAAAAATAGTTCCTATAGAAGAAAATTTATATCTAAAAAAAACTATCTGCAAAGAAAGCACAAAACATCTATTGGTAACTCATAAACCGGTCATTAATCAATGTTTACTCTTCTTATTGCCACATTGAATCATTGGAATTGATATCCTATACATTCTACATTTGTTATTCTGATCTTTAAGCTCTGTCACGAAAATCTTTTATAGATGGTGAGGAGAACTGCGTAGACTCCTGCGGAGGCTCGGCCGAACGCTAGCTGCAAGCGAAGCAGTTCCCCTCATCATCAAGCACAATACTCATTGACAGAGCACCGGCAGACCAGATGTTTTAAAATCATAAACATGAAAAAAGAACATTCTAGAACCATGTGGAAATTTGTAGAAAAAATAATGAGGAAAGTGGTTTACTTTACTGTGAAAATTGGATATACTAACCAATGTAAGAAAAAAATCACAAGAGGGAGGTCGAAGAAAATGTTCGTGCTTAATGTAAAAAAAGACACAACTTCATATTGTTTTCATCATTCGACCACTTGTGGGATGTTTTACGCTTAATTTTAAATCCATTAAATGATAGCCACAGGGAGAATGTAGGTTCCTGTGGCTTTTTTGTGCCACAAGGATCGGTCTCTTTGTGGCTTTTTAGTATGCCTTGCAACTCACGAGGCACTTTGAAAGGGGTGATACGTATGACACTTAATCTTTTATTTATAACGGTAACGTTCAATAAGAAACAAGAAACGTTTGAAGAAGCGACGCACAATGAAACGGTTTCAAAATCCTATGAAGAAACGAAAACCAAGAACCAATACATGTCGCAAATGTTCTAATGATATCTAAAAATGGAGAGGAGAATGAAATATGATTTATCTGCAGGAGAAAATGCTTAATGCGCTATGGGTAGAGAAAGATACTGCCTAACGAAACAAAAGGTGGGTGGAAAGATGTTTTTAAATATTGTTTTTTGGTCGGCTTTCTTCCATAAAAAGAAGAAGCAGGATACGAAATAAAATGAATGAGGAGGATGCCTTTTTTGGAGGGTGTCCTCCTTTATTTTTTATTGGAGTTATGAGGGGCCAAGACAGACACAGTTCTGTCAATCTTTAGTAATAAGTTGTTCACGAATGAAAGGGGAATATCCGGCTTTTCGTGATACATTAATAGTAAGAAGAGCAGGTAGCAATAACTGCTAAAGAGGGAGTGAGATTACGATGTTTTCAATGATAATGGGTCTGGTCGTAACATCCGTGATTGGTCTGATTATTGCCGCTGAAGTCAGTGTTGAATAGAGAATAAAAAAGCGATCCGAGTCTGGATCGCTTTTTTTCATGATTTATTCCGTTTTTCTTTTTCCTCACGATAAAATTCATGAAACATCTTCATGAGTGCCCTTTTTTCAATACGTGATACATAGCTTCTTGAGATTCCTAATTCCTTGGCAATTTCCCGTTGGGTTTTTTCCTCTTTCAAGTCTAATCCGAATCGTCCGACGATCACTTCTTTTTCCCTCTCGTCCAGCACACAAATGTATTTTCTAACCTTTTCAAGTTCCATACTTAATTGAATCGTATCGATGACATCATCACTCTCGGATTTTAAGATATCAATTAAGCTGATTTCGTTTCCTTCTTTATCTTGACCGATAGGATCGTGAAGAGAGACATCTTTTTTCGTTTTCTTGAGAGCACGAAGATGCATAAGAATCTCATTCTCGATACATCTTGCCGCATAGGTTGCTAGCTTCGTGCCTTTTCCTTCTGAATAGCTTTCAATTGCCTTTATCAATCCGATGGTCCCGATGGAAATTAAATCTTCTGGATCTTCGCCTGTGTTTTCGAACTTCTTGACGATGTGAGCAACCAATCGCAGGTTATGTTCAATGAGCATATTTCGGGCATGCTCATCTCCTTCTGCCATCAGTCTTAAATATTTTCGTTCATCTGCTGCAGATAGTGGTTGAGGGAATGCATTATTCTTTACGTAAGAAACGAGGAAAATTAATTCTTTAAAGAAATACCCCAGTGCCGTTAGAACCCCAGACATATTCACACCTCCATAAGGACTTAAGCCTATACTCATTCATATGATAAGAAAGGGATGTCCTTGCATGTCCCTGGAAAGTAATCAAAGAAAACGCAAACTTTCTTTCAGGAGAATCGGGTAATAAAGTTTGAAACTGCCTATACGCTATTTCCCTATGTACATATACTAGTAGTAAAAGTAGGTGAGGAGGTATTGCAATGCCGTATGGATACCCTTGTTATGGACCAGTCTATCCAGGTTATTATGGTGGTGGCGGATTCTACTTCGCTTTAGTCGTTGTATTACTAATCTTACTTTTCCTATTTGGTGGATGGTGGTACTACAATAACTGTTAGCCTGACAAGCACAACATTTATAACATGACAGAGCCCTGTTCACAAGGTGAACAGGGCTAGTCATACCTCTTACATCTTCTTCAATGTAAAAGGACTTACCATTAATACAGCTAGAGTGATTGTCATACATAAAATCAGCACACCTGAAACAAACGGGATAGTCAGGTAGCATAGGGTCAGTAAACATCCGGCTACGGTGATCGGCAATCCCGTAAAGTAGCCATCGTTTTCTGAAATATTGAAGCGGGCTAATCGAAAAGCCCCGCATCCAATGTAAAATATGGTGAAAAATATCCCCGGAAAGTCATACTGATTAAGAACGGCTATATACAGGAGCAGGGCGGGAGCTATGCCGAATGAAATGATATCACTCATGGAATCCAGCTGTTTTCCTAACTCTGACTCAATGTGCATTTTCCTCGCCACAATCCCATCGAAACGGTCTGTTAAGGCAGCGATGAAAATCAATAACAAGCTTAGATTTAATTGATTATGAAGTATTGAAATAATAGCAAATCCGCCTAATGATAAGTTGGACAAAGTAATGAGGTTGGCCGTTTGACTTTTAAGCTTTTTAAATGTTTGATCGACGACTTCGGAGAGAAACAATCATCACTCACTCCCTTTGAATAAGTTTGTTCACTATTGAACATGTTTTCTGGCTAACATACTTGCTTTACATACGTTTGCAGACACAATTGGAACGGTAATAACAATATATGTTAAATACCACAGTGAAAAAAGATTCTTATAAATATAGTATATAATAATATTTTATTATATACTTATTAAACTGTTAAAGTTAATCGTTTTTTAGAAATTTGTGAGGGATATTAATGAAGCAATCCATTTATCGTCTATTTATCGAACTAACAAATAAAAAATGGTCCTCTTATATGATCAGGAAATTTGTACAGTCTCCTTTGAGTCGGCCATTTATTTCATCGTTTATCAAAACGTACAAAATAAATGTGGATGAAATAGAAGGCCAAGTAGCTGATTATAAAACGCTACATGATTTCTTTATAAGAAACCTGAAAGAAGAAGCAAGGATCGTGAAATATAACGAGAAACAAGCGGTCAGTCCAGTTGATGGGTTATTGGCCGAAAGCGGCATCATTTCCGCTGACCTTGTAATTGAAGTGAAAGGAAAGCCCTACTCCATTCTTGATATGCTTGGAAGTGAAGGGAAAGCTTCTGATTATAAGGGGGGAGAGTTCGCGGTATTTTATTTGAGCCCTGCGAATTATCACCGCATTCACAGCCCGGTGTCAGGCACGATTCTAAAGCGGTGGTCACTTGGGCAACATTCTTACCCGGTCAACGAGCTCGGATTGATGTACGGAAAAGAAGCTCTTTCAAAAAACTTTCGCTCTATTACGGAGCTGAAGCATGTAAAAGGGAAAGTAGCTGTCGTAAAAGTAGGGGCCATGTTTGTCAACAGCGTTGATTATGTCCATGAGGGGAAAGAATGGGCACAAGGCGAAGAGGTCGCATACTTCAGCTTCGGCTCCACCGTCATTCTCCTTTTTGAAAAAGGTACGTTCCGGTTCTCGCAAAATAAAGAAGTACCTAGAAATGTCACAGTAGGGGAAACGATTGGAGATTTCATTAAATAACAATGCTTTCTAAATATTGAAGCGGAAATCAACCACTCCTAGCTTAATCACTTTGTTATGAAAAACAGCCTGATATAAAAAGAGGACGGATTTTAAACAAATCCGTCCCATTTCATGTTAGTATTCTACGATGAAGCTTTTATTTTATTAGTAAGAGATCGACGGTGAATTTCCATTTCGATGAGGCGAATGAATTCTGTATTGAGTTTCAACTCCAACGCTTTGAAATAAGAATCAATCAACAGTTCGTCCGATAATTTCCTCATTAATGCCACCTCCAATAATCATCATCTTTTTTGTATTTCGAAACATAATGTTAGTACGTTTTTAAGTAGTAATTAAACTTTACCAAATTTGTTTTTTTAGAACAAGCGTTCCGTTATCCACAGTTCACGGTGGATAAGTTGTGACTAACTTGTATATAACTGGTAAATAAGCGATGTTTATGTCTTGTATAATGTGAATAAGGTTATCCACAATCATGAAAGCACCTGGAAATTTGTCGAAAAATATTTATTCTCCTTGGGAATATTTATGGAATTCCAGGAATATATGTGATTTATTTTGAATCTGCAGGAAAAATTGGTTATCATTAATCTGTTATAGGTTAAAGGATACTATAGAGAGTTAGGTATCCGCAGAAACAATGGACGTGGAGCTATACTAAGAAGAAAAGTAAACATTAAAGTATATAAATGATAATGAAATTTGAGGTGCTGCAAGTGATAAAGCAATTTTTACCCGATGAACAGGTTCAAGATATTTTCAGTATCAGACCGGAGTATTTAAAAGAAAAAGGAATTAAAGCTATCATTACAGATTTAGATAATACGTTAGTGGAATGGGATCGTCCCAATGCCACCCCTAAGTTAATCCAGTGGTTTAAAGAAATGCAGGAGCATGGAATCCTTGTGACCATTGTGTCCAATAATAACCAAAACAGGGTGGGAGCATTTGCAGAGCCTTTGGGCGTTCCGTTTATATTCCAGGCCCGTAAGCCAATGGGACGTGCTTTTAAAAGGGCGATCCAGGAAATGGGTGTAAAGAAGGAAGAGTCGGTAGTCATTGGAGACCAGCTGTTAACGGATGTTTTAGGCGGAAATCGAAACGGCTTCCATACGATACTGGTCGTTCCCGTTGCACAATCAGATGGGTTCATCACAAAGTTCAATCGTCGTGTAGAACGAAGAATAATGAAGTTTTTCAAGCGTAAAGGCATGCTTGAGTGGGAGGATAAAAAGTGAGTCAAGTTGTATGTATAGGATGCGGCGTTGAAATCCAGACGGAGAATAAGGAAGGAATGGGGTATGCACCTCCTTCAGCTCTTCAAAAAGAAGAGATTATTTGTCAACGTTGCTTTAGATTAAAGCATTATAATGAAGTCCAGGATGTCCCCTTAACGGATGATGACTTCTTGAAAATTTTAAATGAACTTGGTGATTCAGAAGGGTTGATTGTCAAAATCGTCGATATATTCGATTTCAATGGTAGCTGGCTGCCTGGATTGCATCGTTTCGTGGGATCAAACCCGATTCTGCTCATTGGAAACAAAGTAGATCTGCTTCCAAAGTCAGTGAAACCCTCCAAGCTGATTCATTGGATGAAACATGAAGCAAGTCAATTAGGGTTAAAGCCTATTGATGTTCAGTTAGTGAGTGCCGCAAAAGGTCAGGGAATTACCGAAGCGATTGAAGCGATTGAACATTATCGAAATGGAAAAGACGTGTATGTAGTAGGATGTACAAATGTAGGGAAATCAACGTTTATAAACCGTATTATCAAGCATGTATCAGGAGAACAAGATGTCATTACGACGTCTCACTTCCCAGGTACCACTCTCGATATGATTCAAATTCCACTTGATGATGAAGAGTCACTCATCGATACGCCGGGAATTATTAATCATCATCAGATGGCCCATTTTGTTGATAAACAGGATTTGAAAATCATTACTCCTAAAAAAGAAATCAAGCCGAGAACCTTCCAGTTGAATCCAGAACAAACCTTGTTCTTTGGTGGGCTGGCCCGCTTTGACTTCATGGCTGGTGAGCGTCAGGCATTTACCTGCTATTTCTCAAATGAGCTATCCATTCATCGCACAAAGATTGAAAAAGCCGATGATCTCTATAAGAACCATGCAGGTGAGCTGTTGCAGCCGCCAAGGAAAGATGATATGGACACATTCCCTCCACTTGTGAGGCATGAGTTCAGAATTAAAGAAGCAAAAACGGATATCGTCTTCTCAGGTTTAGGATGGATTACAGTGAATGAAAGAGGGGCGACCATTGCTGCCCATGTTCCTAAAGGCGTTAGTGTTTTCTTGAGAAAATCATTAATCTAGGAGGAGGGATTCTGTGGCTCTTTATGGTGTTATAGGAGATCCGATTGCTCATTCTATGTCTCCCGAGATGCATAATGCCGCGTTCCAAGAATGTGGAATAGATTCTGCTTACGTGAAATTTCACGTGAAAAAAGAGCAGCTTTCCGAGGCCCTTAATGGAATTAAAGCGTTAGGAATACAAGGAGTGAATGTGACAGTTCCCCATAAGGAACATGTCATGCCTCTTCTAGATGAAGTTGATCCATTGGCCGAGGCAATCGGGGCAGTGAATACGATTGTCAATGAAAATGGCAAGCTGATCGGTTATAATACAGACGGTCTTGGGTTTGTGGAAGGCTTGAGAAATATAGCAGATGAACAACTTGAAGATAAATCGATGCTGATCATCGGTGCCGGTGGTGCTGCGAAAGCCATTTATTATTCCCTTGCTTCTCTTGGAGTGAAGAGAATCGATGTGACCAACCGGACGGCAATGAGAGCTGAAAAGATGATTGAAGCTTGCCCTTTCGATTTGAACTCAGGATTCCTATCTCTCGGGGCTGCTGAAAACACATTGAACCAATATGATGTGATCATCCATACAACATCTATAGGAATGTTCCCTCATATAGAAGACAGTCCATTAACGATCAAAGAGTTAAAAGAGGGGTGCATCGTTAGTGACATTATCTATAATCCTTTGGAAACATCATTATTGAAGCAAGCGAATCAGAAAGGTGCCCGTACTCAAAATGGTCTTGATATGTTTGTGTACCAGGGAGCCCTTTCATTTGAAAAGTGGACGGGAATCTTTCCACCATATTCGATTATGAAAAACACCGTTTTACAACAACTAGGAGGTCAACATGTTAACAGGTAAACAAAAAAGATATTTACGTTCAGAAGCACATCATTTAAATCCGGTTTTCCAAGTAGGTAAAGGCGGA
Organism: Rossellomorea aquimaris; assembly: GCF_035590735.1. Taxonomy (NCBI): domain Bacteria; kingdom Bacillati; phylum Bacillota; class Bacilli; order Caryophanales; family Bacillaceae; genus Rossellomorea; species Rossellomorea aquimaris. The sequence continues at coordinate 3,056,572 of NZ_CP141595.1, read as the reverse complement.
GTCAATGAAAATATGATCAAAACAATCGGAGAAGCGATTGAAGTAAGAGAATTGATGAAAATCAGTATTCTTCAAAACTGTGAAATGGATAAGTCCGAGGTTGCTGACGAGTTATCCAAAGGAGTAGGCGCGGAAATTGTCCAAATCATTGGAAATACAATTGTCCTTTACAAGGAATCGAAAGAAAACAAGCAATTAATCCTACCACGATAAGGATTGATAAATGATGAAAAAGGTTGGACTCTTGGGAGGGACATTCAACCCTCCTCATATGGGCCATTTGGTTATTGCGGAACACGTTTTAGAGAAGGCGAATTTGGATGAAATACGATTTCTTCCGAATCACGTTCCTCCTCATAAACAGGCAGATGAAAGTGTATCAGTAGAACAGCGTCTCTTCATGCTGCAAAAAGCGATCCAGAGTAACCCTCACTTTTCCATTGAACGGATTGAACTTGAAAGAGAGGGTGCCTCATACACTTATGACACCATCAAGCTATTAACCGAGAGGGAAGAGGACACCGAGTTTTCTTTTATCATAGGCGGGGATATGATCGAATATCTCCCGAAGTGGTACCGGATAGAGGAACTTCAGGAAATGGTCAGGTTCATTGGTGTTAATCGTCCTTCCTATTCACATGACACTTCGTTTAATGTTCAATTGATTGAAGTACCGGCCATTGATATTTCTTCTTCCTACATTCGCAACACAGTGAAACTGGGGCAATCGGTACGCTACTTAGTCCCCGACGATGTGTATCGATTCATAAAGGAGGAGAAATTGTATGAATAGGGAAAAAGCCTTGAAAATCGTGAAAGAACATTTAACGGAACATCGCTATATACACACTTGTGGAGTCATGGAAACAAGCATAGAACTTGCAAAGCGATATGGAGCCGATGAGAAAAAGGCAGAAATAGCGGCGATTTTCCATGACTATGCGAAGTTCCGGGACAAGCAGGAAATGCAAACAATCATTGTAGAAGAGAAGCTGGCTCAGGATCTTTTGCTGTATAATAGCGAGCTTTGGCATGCACCGGTAGGAGCGCTACTTGTAGAGCGTGAAGTTGGTATAGAGGATGAAGATATTTTAAATGCCATCCGATACCATACTTCGGGAAAAGAAGAGATGACCATCCTGGACAAAGTGATCTATTTGGCTGATTACATCGAACCGAATCGACAATTTCCCGGTGTGGGAGAAGTGAGGGAACTCGCAAAAGAGTCATTAGACAAAGCGCTGTTGAAGGCACTTCAAAATACGATGACATTTCTTATGAAAAAAAATCAAGCGATCTACCCAGATACATTTCGCTTTTATAACGGATTAATATTAAACAAGAGGAGATGAAGGAATGGAACAAAATTTAGTAGAATTAGCGTTTAATGCCGCTGATGATAAACGTGCTGAAGATATTGTTGTATTAGATATGAAAGGTGTTTCTTTAATTGCGGATTATTTTCTCATCTGTCACGGAAACTCAGACAAACAAGTACAGGCCATTGCCCGGGAATTAAAGGACAGAGCAGAAGAAAACGGCTATACAGTCAAGCGGTTGGAAGGCTTTGACCAAGCACGCTGGATCTTAGTCGACTTAGGTGATGTCGTCGCTCATGTGTTCCATAAAGAGGAAAGAGGCTACTATAATCTAGAGCGTTTATGGGGAGATGCATCCTTCGTCGAAGTTGGACAAGGTGAGAGTCACTAAATGAGTTATGAGCGTTTTGCTTATGTGTATGATTATTTAATGCAGGACGTACCATACGACGGCTGGTTGGGGTTTGTCAATAAACAAGCTAAAGCCTATTCAATCCAAGGGGAAAGCGTCCTTGACATTGCTTGTGGTACCGGGGAATTATCGCTGCGCCTTGTCCGGGAAGGCTACGATGTGACGGGTGTCGATCTCTCTCAGGATATGCTGATGGTAGCTCAAGAAAAGGCTTTTGAAATGAACGTAAAGCTTAATCTGTTTCAACAGGATATGTCAAAGCTTGATTCCCTTGGTGAATACGACCTTATTACGATTTTTTGTGATTCCCTGAATTATTTGGAAGACGAAAAAGACGTGGAAAATACGTTCAAAAGTGTATATGCTCATCTTAAGCATGATGGCTTATTCCTATTTGATGTGCATTCCATTTATAAAATGACGCAAATATTTATAAACCAGACGTTTACCCTGACCGATGAACATGTCTCGTACATTTGGGATTGCTTCCCTGGAGACGTTCCCAATAGTGTAGAGCATGAGCTGACTTTTTTCGTGAAAGATGAGGAAACGAATCAGTACGAAAGGGTAGAAGAGCTTCACAAACAGCGCACATATCCCATTCTGACCTTAAAGGAATGGTTGGAGAATGCGGGGTTCGAAGTGTTGAACCTGTCTGCAGACTTCACAGAAGAAGCCCCTACAGACCATAGCGAAAGAATTTTCTTTACGTGTAAGAAGAAATGATAAAAAGCCGGACCGTCTCTTTAAAAGAAACTGATCCGGCTTTTATTTATGGTTTTTATAAAATTTTTTTGTTAAAAAAAGAAGGAAAAAATCAATTCGTGTCGAAATATAAAAAAGGAGCCTCACTAGACTCCAAATTGTGATTTCGTTCCTTCGATATCATCCACGAACTTTTCCTGTGTAGCTTCAAATAATTTCTCGAAAACATCTCCCAGCTCTCTTTCCATTACGGAAATTCCTATTCCAGTCACTCCGCCTTTTACACAAACTTTTTCTTGAAGTGTCGGTAATGTATAGATATTTTTCTTCAATAAATCCCCAAGACCAACAAGCATTTCAGATGCCAAAACAGTAGCTGTTTCCCTGTCTATTTCTGTCACTTCTGCAGCAGCGTTAATAAACCTTTGCGTAACATAACTGAAAAAAGCAGGTCCACAGCTCACAATGTCAGAAGCCACTCGTGTCACATTTTCATCAATGACCACTGGTGTAGAGATATGCTCAACCAGTCTCATTAAATCGCGCTTCCATTTATCTGAACAATGACTTCCATACGTTAAAAGTGACACACCGCTTAATGCACGATTCGTAATGCTTGGAATGAATCGGGCACAGGAACTGGTCAGGATCGATTCTAATTGTTCCACACTTACTGGACTGGTTATTGAAACTACGCATTTATCCCTTGTAAAACTTTTTTTATTCTCCTGAATCACATCATAAACATCATGAGGTTTCACGCATATGAAGATTAAGTCAGATGACTTGATCACTTCTTCATTTGAATGGCTTACATTCACTTTATTCCATTTTTCTTTTATATCTTCGGCTTTTTTTATTGAACGATTCGTAATATGAAGATGTGAAGGAGAAATCGCCTTTGATTCAATGAGAGCTTCAATAATGATTTTCCCCATGTTCCCCGTTCCAATGATACCCACTTTCATGTGCAGCCCTCCTTCTATCATACTCTCTCCTAAAACTTATGAATTCCTTTCAATGAATATTCCACCAGAGGTGATTTCCTGTGCAATCCCTAATTGAAAAATACAGAACGTTTCTTGTGATTCTTGTGATTTGTGCCATTGTCCTTGTTGCATATATTTTTAAAAATGCATCCGCGGCTCCTGTAAAAGAGGCTTCATTTACATCCGCTCCCGTTAAAAAAGAAAAGGAGCCTGAAAAATTGAATATAGTCGAAAAAGTATTTGTAGACGTAAAGGGTGAGGTTGTTAAACCTGGATTATATGAAGTCAGGCAGGGAGACAGGTTGAAGTTTGTGATCGATCGAGCCGGTGGTTTCACCCCAGAAGCGGATAAGAAAGTGATCAATTTAGCGATAAAGGTATCAGACGAAATGATGATTTATGTCCCTAAAGTCGGAGAAATAGAAACGCCCCGGCTTGCTCCTTCAATGCCTTTGACCGATTCAGGAAAGGGTAGAATCAACATCAATACAGCCACTCAACAGGAATTCGAAACACTGCCCGGAATTGGACCTGCGAAAGCTTCAACCTTTATCCACTATCGCGAAGAACATGGTCCGTTTGCGACTATAGAAGAGATTCAAAACATCTCTGGAGTCGGAGAAAAAACTTTCGAGAAATTAAAAGAATATATTTATGTTCAATGAATTGACGAAACATAGGAAGTATTTATACACTTAAACAAGCAAATGAAATGCACCTAAAAACATAGAAGGGGGATTGGTGATGGAAAGAATCGCTTGGCATCAATATTTTATGGCCCAAAGTCAGCTCCTTGCCCTGCGCAGCACGTGTACAAGACTGGCGGTGGGGGCAACCATCGTTCGTGAAAAACGAATCATTGCAGGAGGCTATAACGGCTCCATTGCAGGAGGGGATCATTGTATAGATGAAGGGTGCTATGTGATTGACAATCACTGTGTGAGGACCATACATGCTGAAATGAATGCCCTGTTGCAATGTTCAAAGTTTGGGGTCGGAACGGAGAATGCGGATATTTATGTCACTCACTTCCCTTGTCTTCAATGCTGCAAGGCTCTTATCCAGGCAGGAATCAAAACGGTTTATTATGCAAAAGATTATAAAAACCATCCCTATGCCATTGAACTTTTCCAAAAGGCAAACGTCCACGTAGAGAAAGTGCCGTTTCAAGAAAACAGCATCGATGTAAATCACAAAGAAAAAGCCTCCTTGATGCTTCAATTAATCGAAGACTTGAGAAATCAAGGTGCTGAAGAAGAGAAGCTCGCATACTATGAACAAGAATACATAAAATTATTTAATGAATAGAGGGTTATACCTCTACCCCGCGATTTCAGTACTTTCAGGAACATTACTGGCACTTCAATTCCATTGGGGTGCTGTCGTTCTTGCTCTGCTTCTGATATCCCTTTTCCTCAGAAAAATGACCTTCACCATCCTATTTCTATGCCTCGTATTTCTCTTTATTTCCTTTCTCAACACCACTATTCAAGAAAAGAGACAGAAAACCGCTTTGTCATCAGAACCTGAACCGATCGACTTACAAATTGTGATCAATGACATTCCAACCATTGACGGGAATTCCTTTGTTACCCTTGCTCGAATAAAGAAAGAGAAGGTCCTCATTCGTTATTATTTCTCTTCGGAGGAAGAGAAACGAAAATTCCAACATGTGAAACCCGGTTTTGTGTGTGAAGTGAAAGGGCAGCTTACAGAACCCAAACCGAACAAAAATCCAAACTTGTTCCATTATAAAAATTATTTGGCTAATCGAGGAGTGTATTGGATTTTTGGAGTAAACGTATTCGAGAAGTGTGCAGATCAAAGCACTTGGAAACATGCCCTCATAAATCTTAGATTCAATGGATTGAAGAAAATCGAAAGGGAATTTCCATCTTCAACAGTTGGAGTGACCCAAGCGTTACTGTTTGGTGAAACAGGGATGATCGCAGAAGACACGATGAAGGCATTCAGAGAGCTGGGTGTCGTTCATTTACTGGCAATTTCTGGCCTGCACGTTGGGTTGATCTTTACGATTCTTTACTATTGTCTATTGAGGATCGGCGTCACAAAAGAATCGGTGACATGGTTCGGGATCGTTTTTCTCCTATGTTATATCGTATTGACGGGGGCATCTCCTTCCGTTATGAGGGCATCTTCCATGCTGATCGTGATTTTGCTCAGTAGGAAAGTATCAAGTAAGTTAAGTACAATCGACAGTTTGTCCATTGTATTTGTGATGTTGGTTTTATATGATCCATATTCTGTATTTAATGTTGGGTTTCAGCTTTCATTTATGGTGAGTTTTTCTATTGTAGTATCTTCAGCAGTTCTTCTGAATACTTCTGCAGCGATTGCTCAATTGGTGAAAGTTACACTCGTTGCCCAGCTGTCTTCGTTACCTATCATCATTTATCATTTCTATGAATTTTCTTTGCTGGGATTTCTCACGAATTTTCTTTATGTACCCCTTTTCTCAGTCATTGTCCTTCCCATGACCATCATCGTCTATATTCTGTCAGTTGAATGGTTGATTCTGCTCCATAAACATCTTTTGGATGGAATACAGTGGGTATCCACCCTTATCGCTTCTTTTCCATTTAGCACTATTGTGATGGGAAAGCCTCCATTTCTGTTATTGATAGGTTACCTCATCGCTATTTATATTGTGTTTGTTTGGTTTGAAAAGAGGAAATATATGCTTTCCGGGCTTCTTTTGCTTTTCTATGGAACCTTACATATGCTTCTAAACATCTATAACCCTTATGGAGAGATTGTATTTATGGATGTCGGGCAAGGTGATGCTACATTGATCAAACTGCCGTACAATCGGGGAACCTATCTTATCGATACAGGTGGGGAAGTGCAGTTTCCTAAAGAAGAATGGGAAGAGAGGAAGAATCGTTTTTCTGTAGGGGAAGATATCGTCGTTCCTTTATTGAAAAGTAAAGGCATCACATCCATTGACACCCTGATCTTAACACACGGAGATCTCGATCATATTGGCGGATCAGAAGCGGTTCTTGAGGAAATGAAAGTGAAGGAGGTCCTGATCAGCCCTAACAGCGACGAGAAAGGCGAAATGAAGAAAATCATGAAAATCGCCGGACAAAAGAGAGTTCCTGTTAAAGAAGCCCGGTATCCATACAACTGGGCTGGTGATAAAGATGGACTGCATATTGTTTCCCCGCAGGATGAAGAGTATGAAGGAAATAATGACTCCATTGTGTTATATGGAGAGATCGGGTCACTGAAATGGTTATTTACCGGAGATTTAGAAGAACAGGGAGAGAAAGAGTTCATCCGTAACTTCGATCTGCCGAGTGATGTGTTAAAAGTGGGTCATCATGGGAGTAATACGAGTACAACCGAAGAGTTCCTCGTTGAAACGAATCCGTCTGTAGCGGTGATCTCTGCGGGTGAAACCAATCGCTTTGGGCATCCTCATCCTGAAGTAGTGGAACGATTGAAGAGAAGAGGAATAACTATATATAGTACGGGTGAAAGTGGGGCGATCACCTATCGATTTTGGGATAAAAAAGGAACGTTTTCAGCCCACTTGCCATAGGATGTATGACAAAACAAATTAAGCGCTAATGAAAAAGGGGGCAGACCTATCACAAGAAGTCAGGCACCTTCAAGCCATCTGTATGATACACCAGTACCATATATGGAAGTTGAAGAAACCGGAATCTTTAAGGGCTGCCTCCTATATTCATTAAGAGCCGATTAACTTAATAACAGTTGCAATAACGAACATTGTCGCAAAGAATCCAAAAGAAACAATAAACCCAACGCCTGAATCTACTGCATCATTTCTTTTTGATTGTACATTCTTTTCAAATTGGTTCACAACTACCCCTCCTATTTCTATTCTAGTATAGAGCATCGGTACTGAAAAATCTATACTTCACTTTACTTTTTCCTTTACTGACAAGAGTTGTCACCTATAAGTTCCTGAAAGGGGGTGACACTAATCAATACAAAGGAAATACCGCTTAACGGAAAAGGTTCCTAGGTCTTCTCCGTTAACGTTAATATAGATATAGGGGGTGTCCCATATGACGGATGTCCCCTTTACCCCTTGTCAAAACCAAAAAGCTTTTTTACCATAGAGTAGAGAAAAGAATTAATGGAGAGTGCTGACTTGGTTATTGATATTTGGAAAAAAATAGAGAAATCTCAATTCGCAGCTATATATTTAGTTTACGGAAATGAGTCATTTATTATTAATGAAACGAAACAAAGAATTGTTTCAAGTGCCCTTTCAGAAGAAGAAATGGATTTTACTTTTTCCAGTTATGATTTGGAGGAAACTCCAGTGGAAGTGGCGATAGAAGATGCAGAAACCTTTCCATTTATGGGGGAGAGAAGGGTGGTCATCCTACAAAACCCTGTTTTCTTAACAGCTGAAAAAACAAAAGAAAAGGTAGAGCACAACATTAAACGACTGGAACAATACATACAATCCCCTGCTCCTTATACGATTTTGGTCATTACAGCGAATTACGAAAAACTGGACGAGCGTAAGAAAATTACGAAGTCCTTGAAGAAACTGGCAGAAGTCGTAGAGGCCAAAAAACTGAACGAGCATGAATTAAAGTCGTGGGTAAGAGAACGGGCTGCCTCTAATAGTGTTCAAATAGATGAAGATGCGATTGAATTATTGCTGACCCTCGCTGGAACAAACCTAATGATGTTAACACAAGAGCTGGACAAACTTTCTTTGTACGCAAGCGATACAAACAGAATCGACGTGGAAGTGGTGGAACGATTAACAGCCCGGTCCCTGGAACAAAATATTTTCACATTAGTGGATAAGGTTGTTCACCGAAGAATCGATGAGGCATTGAGAATTTATTACGATCTTCTCAAACAAAACGAAGAACCGTTGAAGATTCTATCGATTCTGGCAGGACAATTCAGATTGATATATGGAACGAAGGAACTATCACGCAGAGGGTACGGGCAGCAAAAAATTGCTTCCTACCTAAAAGTACACCCTTTTAGAGTGAAACTTGCAGCAGGTCAGGCAAAGCACTTCAATGATAAACAACTCGCCCATATCATAGAATTGCTATCTCAAGGAGATTATGAAATCAAAACAGGAAAAATCAAAAAAGAACTGATGATTGAAATGTTTCTGTTTAAACTTCATGATCAAAGTTTTACGTGATTTTCGGAAATCATTTCAATGAATAAAAGAAAAACCACCTGGCCATAGGGCGAGGTGGTTTTTTTCAATTAGTTCGCTTTTTTCATAAGGCGAGACTTTTGACGATCCGCAGCGTTTTTGTGGATAAGACCTTTTTGAGCTGCTTTGTCTAATTGACGAACCGCTTCTGTTGCTAAATCTTTAGCGTTATCTGCGCTGTTAGCAGCTGCAGCTTCTGCTTTCTTGATAGCAGTACGCATTGTAGATTTTACAGCAGCGTTTTGAGCGTTGCGCTCGTTGTTAGTTTTTACACGTTTGATAGCTGATTTGATATTTGGCATTCCTGTCACCTCCTATAAAAGGATCGAGATTCTATGTGACTCGATTTAAATTCCTAAACAATAAGAACAAATGATATTTTATCAAACGAACAGTGATATTGCAATACTATGTAGTGAAATTAAACGAGTGAATGAACCCATACGAAAAAGGTAAACATAAAAAAATAGTAGATAACATCCCAAGCCTGGAGGTAGAGTCGAAATGAAAAACGAAGAAATCGATTATAGTAAATATTCAATTCGTACCGATCTTGCCGTTGAAGCAAGAGAAATGGTCGTCAGTGATAAAGCGGAAGATACGTCATCCATCCAAGGAGTCATGATTAAAGAGAAAGAAGAGGATGGGGTAAAAGTATCCCTTGTCACCGTTACACCTGAAGGAGAAGAGAAAATCGGTAAAAAACCTGGTAATTACTTAACCATCGAGGCTCATGGAATTCGCCAGGAAGATGCAGAACTGCAACAAAGAGTTGAAAAAGTATTTGCCAATGAATTTAATCAATTTTTAATTAATAATAAAATCAGTAAAAATGCAAGCTGCTTAATTGTTGGGCTCGGTAACTGGAATGTAACCCCGGATTCATTAGGGCCCCGCGTCTGTGAAGATATCATAGTGACGAGACATCTTTTTGAACTGCAGCCGGAATCAGTGGAGGAGGGCTATCGACCGGTCAGTGCCCTCGTGCCTGGCGTGATGGGTCTGACGGGCATTGAAACGAGCGATATCATTTTCGGTGTAGTAGAAAAATCCAAACCCGACTTCATCATCGCAATCGATGCCCTGGCCTCCCGTTCCATTGAGCGTGTTAATTCAACCATCCAGGTCTCGGATACAGGCATCCATCCTGGGTCAGGAGTAGGGAACAAGCGAAAAGGATTGGATCAGGAAACGTTAGGGGTTCCGGTTATTGCCATCGGTGTTCCGACCGTACTTGATGCTGTCACAATCGTAAGTGATACAGTCGACTTTCTTTTAAAGCATTTTGGGAAAGAAATGAGAGAAGGGGACCGTCCATCCAGATCCCTAGCCCCGGCAGGGTTGAGCTTCGGTGAGAGAAGGAAATTAACAGAAGAAGATCTTCCGGAAGAACAGCATCGTCAAGCCTACATGGGAATTGTCGGAACTCTCGAGGATCATGAAAAACGAAAATTGATTCATGAAGTATTGGCTCCCATCGGGCATAATCTGATGGTCACACCTAAAGAAGTCGACGTGTTCATGGAAGATATGGCCAACCTTATCGCAAGCGGCTTGAATGCTGCACTTCATGATGCGGTTGATCAGGAGAATACGGGTTATCAGACGAGGTAGATTGCAGATGAAAGCAGCGCCTTAGGGGTAGGTAATGACCCTTGAGGCGTTCTTTGATGAATTGAGAATAGAAGGATTGGACCTTGAGGGAATTTGTCAGCTCTCGAATCTCCCGGTTTGTGGAATCTGTGTGCCCTAAAGTTTAGAAGAAATGATCGTTTCGCTGATATATTTGAAATTTCGCTGATAAAATCAGTATTTCGCTGATAAAATGAAAAATTCGCTGATATCCAAAAAGAGGACAGGATTTTTCTATAAAATTGGAATTTATTTGCCGCTTAAACCGAAAATATTAGAATAAAGGCTGATTTTTACCTAAAAGGGATTATTCCCCCGCCTCAAAAATCGTGATTATCCCTCAAAAAAGAAATTTCTTACCCATCATACTTCACTCCAGCTTTCAATTCCCAACCCCCATCTACTTCAGACCACACTAAAAATAATAGATTCCCCCGTTTAACTTTCCCCAAATAACCTCATAATGACTACTAAATATAGTTCTACTATCTCTAGTAATGACATACGTTGTACTAGAGTAGATTAAAGGAAAGGGTGGGAGAATGAGGTCGTATAAAGTGCCTAATTATGTAGTAGCGATTAATATGTCAACGATATTGAAAGGGATGTTGATCTTCGTTGCAGGATTGCTCTCGATTTTTTCGATAACGGGCATCCTCACTTCCTTGAACCCTGAGTATAGAATGACATCGAATTCATTGAATCAAGCGGCTTCCGATGTGAAGGGTGATGCATTATATAAGATCTAGGCATTAGAAAACCGGTCTTTTAATCAAATTTTAACTGAAGAAGAGCAGGCTTTACCAAATGTGTCATCCCTCCTTTTTCAGGTTGCTACCAATGTGAGCTTTGAAGATCCCCGAAGTTTCCTGGGGAGAGAGCTTCCGGGATTCTCGATTTTCGACGGGGATATCCTTGTGGCCGGGGACGGCACGGATTTTACGAATATGCCGATTGAGTCGGTCCCGCCTCCTGAAGCACTCAAAGCAGGGAATGAGGCACCACTCAAGAATGTTGAGAATCTTAAAGACCAGGATCAAAAGAGTGGGGATGTGGCACCTCCATTATCCACAGGGAATAAAAAAACCGTTCATCTTTATTTCACTCATACCCGTGAATCCTATCTCCCTTATTTGGACGGTGTGACCAATCCGGATTCAGCCATGCACTCAGAAGTCAATGTCACCAAGGTGGGGGACATGGTGAAGAGGAACTTAGAGGACCAGGGTATCGGAACGAGCATAGATAAAACCGATGTGATTCAGACCTTAAACAAAAAAGGATTGGACTATTGGGCTGCTTATCAGGAGTCGAGACCTTTGGTGCAGGCTGCCATGATAAGCAATAAAGACTTGCTGTATCTCGTTGACATCCATCGTGATTCTCAAAGAAGGGCTGTCACAACGGGAACGATCAAAGGGAAATCTTATGCCAAGCTTGCATTTGTCGTTGGGGAAGAGCATCCGAATTACGAGCAGAATTTAAAGGTGGCAACAGAACTTCATAAATTATTGGAAGCGAAATATAAAGGTATTTCACGTGGAGTGATTGCGAAGAAGGGAAGCGGGACCAACGGGAAGTTCAACCAGGATCTTTCAAGCAATGCCATGTTACTGGAGTTTGGTGGAGTAGATAATACATTCCAGGAATTGGAACGATCTGCTCAGGCTTTCGCTGAAATATTCGCTGATTATTATTGGCAGGCTGAAAAGGTGAATCATACACCTGTCACTCCTGCTTCAAGTCAGTAATAAAAAGGATGAATGACCAATGAGAAAATTCTTTTTTAAATGTGCATTACTTATATCTGCATTATTTATCGGAGTACTGATCGGAATGCAGTATGCGAATGAAGGCATCGTGGAAATGAAGGGACATGAACAACAAAAATTCACTTCGCCGGTAGGAGTGAGCCAGGACGGGGAAGGGAACGTAGAAGCATCTTTCCTTGGGAATGAAATGGAATCGAAAACGTTAAGTGAAAAGAAAGAGAAATTAGAGGACATGAAAGCATTTAATGCGTTTTCCTCGATTGGAAAGGCGCTGGCGAATACAATTGAAAGTATCACCAATGAAATAGTGAACTTTATTGCTTCGTTAATATAAGAGAAGGCATACGGAAATGTTCCAGCCTTCTCTTTTTTTTGAGGCTTTGTCTCTTAGAACTTAATTAAAATGGACAATTCCCGTATAGCCCTTTTAGTTTACATTGAATAATATATAGTCTACTGCTATAATTCAAAATAGTGTACATGTGTGGAAATAACAGGAGTTGAACGTATAATGAACCGTGAAGAGAAATTAGAAAGACAATCGAGAATTAGAAACTTTTCAATTATTGCTCATATAGATCATGGGAAATCTACCCTTGCCGATCGTATTTTGGAGAAAACAAAAGCACTGACGGCGCGTGAAATGAAAGAGCAATTACTGGATTCAATGGATCTTGAGAGAGAACGTGGAATCACGATCAAATTAAATTCTGTGCAATTAAAGTATCAAGCAAAGGATGGAGAAGAATATATCTTTCATCTGATTGATACACCAGGGCACGTAGACTTTACATACGAAGTATCTCGTAGTTTAGCTGCTTGTGAAGGAGCCGTCCTTGTTGTGGATGCTGCTCAAGGGATTGAAGCGCAAACATTGGCAAACGTGTATCTTGCCTTGGATAATGACCTGGAAATCCTGCCGGTCATCAACAAAATCGACCTTCCTGCAGCAGATCCTGAAAGGGTTCGACAGGAAGTGGAAGATGTCATCGGTCTGGATGCATCGGAAGCAGTCCTGGCATCAGCTAAAGCAGGGATCGGGATTGAAGAGATCCTTGAGCAGGTGGTTGAAAAAGTACCCGCCCCTCAGGGAGATCCAGATGCCCCACTAAAAGCCCTTATCTTTGACTCTTTATATGACGCATATAGAGGAGTCGTTGCTTACATCCGTGTGATGGAAGGAAGTGTCAAAGTCGGAGATAAAGTCCGTATGATGGCGACCGGGAAAGAGTTTGAAGTAACGGAAATCGGTGTCTTCACTCCAAAACCGACGGGACAAAAAGAATTAACGGTCGGGGATGTTGGGTACTTAACAGCAGCGATCAAGAATGTCGGGGACACCCGGGTGGGTGATACCATCACTCTTGCGAAAAACCCTGCCGAAAAAGCATTACCAGGTTACCGTCGCTTAAACCCGATGGTATATTGCGGTTTATATCCAATCGATTCAAATCGATACAACGATCTTAGGGAAGCACTTGAGAAGCTTGAATTGAATGACTCGGCACTTCAATATGAGCCTGAAACATCTCAAGCATTAGGATTCGGGTTCCGTTGTGGATTCCTTGGACTTCTTCATATGGAAATCATCCAGGAACGCATTGAGCGCGAATTCAAAATCGACCTTATCACGACTGCACCAAGCGTTATCTATCATGTCAAATTGACAGATGGCGAAGAAGTGAAAGTGGATAACCCGTCCATGATGCCTGATCCGCAAAAAGTGGATCATGTTGAAGAGCCTTATGTTAAAGCAACGATCATGGTTCCGAATGACTACGTCGGAGCGGTAATGGAGCTTTGCCAAGGAAAACGCGGTAACTTCATCGACATGCAGTATATGGATGATACACGAGTGAACATCGTCTATGAAATCCCGCTTGCTGAAATCGTGTATGACTTCTTCGATCAACTGAAGTCGAATACAAAAGGGTACGCTTCATTTGATTATGAGCTGATCGGATACAAAGAATCCAAGCTTGTGAAGATGGATATCCTGTTGAACGCTGAAAATGTCGATGCCCTCAGCTTTATCGTTCATCGTGACTTCGCTTATGAACGCGGGAAGTTGATTGTAGAGAAATTGAAGGAATTAATTCCGAGACAACAATTCGAAGTACCCGTCCAGGCAGCGATCGGGCAGAAAATTGTCGCAAGATCGACAATTAAAGCCATTCGGAAGAACGTTCTGGCAAAATGTTACGGTGGAGATATTTCACGTAAACGTAAACTTCTTGATAAACAAAAAGAAGGTAAAAAACGTATGAAGTCCGTAGGGAATGTAGAAGTTCCGCAAGAAGCATTCATGGCCGTCCTTAAAATGGACGATACGGATAAAAAATAATTGTCTTGATGATAAAGGGGGGAAAGTGGCTTGTACAATACAAGCACTGCTTACCCCCTTTTCTCTATGAATGCCCCTAAAGGAGGGATATACTTGGTAAAATCAGCTTATATTCATATACCTTTCTGTGAACATATCTGTCACTATTGTGATTTTAATAAAGTCTTTTTAGAAGGACAGCCTGTAGATGAATATTTAATCAGCCTGGGCAATGAAATGAATCAAAGAGTGATGTCTCCTGACAAACTGGATACGATTTTTGTCGGTGGCGGCACTCCGACATCATTGAACGCAAGCCAGCTTGATCTATTATGCAAATCGATCAACACTCATCTGCCCTTTGATCAGGGGGAATTCACATTTGAAGCAAACCCCGGCGATTTGACCGAAGATAAACTTCGAGTGTTAAAGGACCACGGTGTGAATCGATTGAGTTTTGGTGTTCAGTCTTTCAATGATGAGCTCCTGAAAGGAATCGGACGGACACATAGAAGCGAAGATGTGTACACGTCTGTGGAAACGGCTCAAAAAGTAGGATTCTCGAATATCAGCATTGATCTGATTTATAGCCTGCCTAAGCAAACAGAGGAAGATTTTCAAGATACATTGAAGAAGGCACTTGACCTTGATCTTCCTCATTACTCGGCTTATTCACTCATCGTAGAGCCGAAAACGGTCTTCTACAACCTGATGAGGAAAGGGAAGCTGTCATTGCCTTCTCAAGATCAGGAAGCAGCTATGTACGAGATTCTGATCGAAACGATGGAGAAATACGGGATCAATCAATATGAAATCAGTAATTTTGCTAAACGGGGATTCGAAAGCAAACATAATCTTGTTTATTGGGACAATAATGAATATTATGGTTTAGGAGCCGGTGCTCACGGATATATAAACGGAGTACGTTATTCCAATTACGGTCCCCTGAAAAAATATATGGACCCGATTGCAGAAGGTTCCCTGCCTACCATCCAGCAGCATGAAGTCACCAAAGCCGAAATGATGGAAGAGGAAATGTTTCTCGGATTACGTAAGGTAGATGGCGTAAGTAAATCCATATTCCAACAGAAATTTGATTGCAGCGTGGAGTCAGTCTTTGGTACCTCCATTACGGAAATGGAGAAGCGAGAACTGCTTTTAGTTGATGAAGAGCGTGTGGCACTTACGAAACAGGGCCGCTTTCTGGGGAACGAAGTATTTCAATCTTTCCTTGGTGTAATTTAATGGATGTATTCTATAGGTGTAAGGTGTTTATATTAGTCTACAGCAAGTAACTCATGCTTAGAAAGTTGATTGGAGCGGAAGGTGCTCGACTCCCGCGGGAATAGCGGGAAAGTACGAAAAGCGGAGGCGGCTCGACCAGCCCCGACAAGCATAAGATGAATGGACCGGGGAGGCGTTTTTTGCCTTCTTGGGCCATTTAGCTTATGACCTCGAGGGGCTAGCAGCCGGAGCTAGACAGTTGAGACCCCACAGGGCAAAGCCCGAGAAGGCTCAACTCACGCCCCGCGGAAAGTGAGCACCTGGAGCGGAAATCAACCACTAATCGCTTTTTCAAAAGCAACTGACTTTACGAAAAGAGCCAATCTAATATATTGACATCCCTTTTCTGATTTGATAATTTATTAATTAGATTTAGCACTCATCAGAAGAGAGTGCTAACAGGGGTGATGAATGTTGTTAACAGATCGACAACTTCTAATTCTTCAAGTGATTATTGATGATTTTATCCTGTCAGCTCAGCCTGTCGGTTCGAGGAGCTTGTCCAAGAAGGATGAAATTTCCTTCAGCTCAGCTACGATTCGAAATGAAATGGCTGATTTGGAGGATTTGGGTTTTATTGAAAAAACGCATACTTCTTCAGGACGTGTTCCATCTGAAAAGGGTTATCGTTATTATGTGGATCACTTGCTTTCTCCACAGAAATTAGAGAAGAATGACGTGCATGCAATACGCTCCATCTTCACTGAGCGAATATATGAATTGGAGAAAGTTGTCCAGAAGTCGGCAAAGATCCTTTCCGAGCTGACGAATTACACGACCATCGTATTAGGTCCCGATTTGAAGGAAAATAAGCTGAAGAAGATTCAACTTATTCCTTTGAACAAGGATACAGCGATTGCCATCATCGTGACGGATAACGGACATGTTGAAAATAAACTGTTCCAAATCCCGCCGACAATGGATGCGGCAGAGCTTGAGAAGCTTGTGCACATCTTAAATGACCGGTTATCAGGTGTTCCTATCAGTGAGTTAAACGATAAAATTTTCAAGGAAGTCGCTCTTTTGCTAAGAGAGCATATTCAGAACTATGATTTTATCCTTCACTCGATTACTAATTCCTTTAACCCAACGGTCACGGATAAGCTGTTCTTTGGTGGGAAAACCAATATACTTAACCAACCTGAGTTTAATGACGTCCATAAAGTACGCATGCTCCTTGAAATGATTGAACAAGAGGAGAGCGTCTACAACTTGATTCGTCCTTCCGCTACAGGATTGAACATTAAAATCGGGAAAGAGAATGATCATCTTGCTATGGAGAATTGCAGTCTCATAACCGCTACTTATTCTATTGGTAAAGAACAATTAGGTTCCATTGCGATTATCGGACCTACTCGAATGGAGTATTCCCGTGTCGTGAGTTTACTTAATTTCTTTTCAAATGATATGTCCAAGGTTCTTACGAAACTGTATCAAAGTGGAGATTAGTGGACATATTGTATAAGGGAAAAAAGGCTCTGATGCCGTCTTTATCGCCATCTGGAGCCTACTAGTGTTCGTAGATTTTTAAGGAGGTGAATGTTATGTCTGAAAAAACAAAACAAGAGCAGCATGATGCGAAAGAAGAAAACAGCGAAGTGGTAGAAGAAGTGTTCGCTGAAGAACCTCAAGCAGAGGAAGTAGCAGAAGAACAACAAGAATCAGATGAGCTTTCACAATTGGAAGAGAAGCTGAATGAGTCTGAGAATCGTTATCTTCGTTTAAGAGCTGATTTCGATAACTTCCGCCGCCGCGTCAATGTAGAAAGCGAAGCGAAGGAGAAATATCGTGCTCAAGGACTGATCACTGAACTATTGCCGGCACTTGATAATTTCGAGCGTGCTTTAAATATAGATGCTGATAATGATCAAACAAAAACACTGCTTCAAGGAATGGAAATGGTTCATAGAAGTATTGTAGAAGCCCTTAAGAAAGAGGGAGTAGAGCCAATTGAAGCGGTAGGTCAAGAGTTTGATCCACATTTGCATCAAGCAGTTATGCAAACAGAAGATGAAAATTTCGATAGCAATGTAGTTGTTGAAGAATTTCAAAAAGGATACAAACTGAAAGACAGAGTAATTCGTCCTTCCATGGTGAAGGTCAATCAATAATAAAGACATTACATATACAAAACAGGGAGGTTTCTTACTATGAGTAAAATTATCGGTATTGACTTAGGTACAACAAACTCATGTGTATCAGTACTTGAAGGCGGAGAGCCAAAGGTTATTGCAAATGCAGAAGGAAACCGCACAACTCCATCAGTTGTTGCGTTCAAAAATGGAGAAAAGCAAGTTGGGGAAGTAGCGAAGCGTCAAGCCATCACAAACCCAAACACGATCATCTCAGTGAAACGTCATATGGGAACAGATCACAAAGTAGAAGCTGAAGGAAAAGAATACACTCCACAAGAGATTTCAGCTATGATTCTTCAACACTTAAAATCATATGCAGAAGACTATCTTGGAGAAAAAGTTGAAAAGGCAGTCATCACAGTACCTGCTTACTTCAATGATGCAGAACGTCAAGCAACAAAAGACGCTGGTAAAATCGCGGGTCTTGAAGTTGAGCGTATCATCAACGAACCAACTGCTGCTGCACTTGCATACGGTCTGGATAAAATGGATCAGGACCAAACCATCCTAGTGTATGACCTTGGTGGCGGTACATTTGACGTATCCATTCTTGAACTTGGTGACGGTGTATTCGAAGTACGTTCTACTGCCGGTGACAACCGTCTTGGTGGAGACGACTTTGACCAAGTGATCATCGATTACCTTGTAGCTGAATTCAAGAAAGAGAACGGCATCGACCTTTCCAAAGATAAAATGGCTCTTCAACGTCTAAAAGACGCTGCAGAGAAAGCGAAGAAAGATCTTTCAGGAGTGACTTCAACTCAGATCTCACTTCCATTCATCACGGCTGGAGAAGCTGGTCCACTTCACTTGGAAGTGACTCTTTCAAGAGCGAAATTCGATGAAATCTCTTCAGATCTTGTAGAACGAACAATGGGACCAACTCGTCAAGCGATGAAAGATGCTGGTCTTTCTGCAAGTGAAATCGATAAAATCATTCTTGTTGGGGGATCAACTCGTATCCCGGCTGTACAAGAAGCGATCAGAAAAGAAACAGGTAAAGAGCCATCTAAAGGTGTTAACCCTGACGAAGTTGTAGCGATGGGTGCAGCGATTCAAGGTGGAGTTCTTACTGGAGACGTTAAAGATGTTGTCTTACTTGACGTTACACCACTTTCACTTGGTATCGAAACAATGGGTGGCGTATCAACTAAGCTGATCGAGCGTAACACGACGATCCCAACGTCTAAATCACAAACATTCTCAACTGCCGCTGATAATCAGACTGCGGTTGATATCCACGTATTACAAGGTGAGCGCCCAATGGCTGCGGATAACAAAACCCTTGGTCGTTTCCAATTAGCGGACATTCCGCCGGCACCACGTGGCGTACCACAAATCGAAGTGAAATTCGATATTGATAAAAATGGTATCGTGAATGTAAGTGCGAAGGACCTTGGAACAGGTAAAGAGCAAAACATCACAATCAAGTCTTCTACCGGTCTTTCAGATGATGAAGTAGAACGCATGGTGAAAGAAGCAGAAGAAAATGCCGAAGCGGATAAACAACGTAAAGAGGAAGTCGAACTTCGCAACGAAGCAGACCAACTTGTTTTCCAAACGGAAAAAACGTTAAAAGACCTTGAAGGCAAAGTAGAAGAAGATGAAGTGAAAAAAGCGGAAGATGCGAAGGCTGAATTAAAAGAAGCAATCGAGAAAGATGATTTAGATCTTATCCGTGAAAAGAAAGATGCATTACAAGAAATCGTTCAAAGCCTAACAATGAAGCTTTATGAACAGGCTCAAGCGGAAGCTCAAGCAGCTCAAGGAGCAGAAGGCGAAGCTTCGAAAGACGACGATGTAGTCGATGCTGAATACGAAGAAGTGAACGACGACAAGAAATAATCCAGTATGAACGAAAAAGTCAAAGTCAGGGCGGTTCTTGGCTTTGACTTTTTCTATGATTGAAAGAAACAATAGGTGCTTCATTCATCTTACAGACACAATCAATTAGAAGGAATGTTGAGTTTTTATTGATAATAGTCAAAGCTCAATGTTAAAATAACCTTTATGCAAAGGATTCGGGAGTGGTGTTTTAATGAGTAAACGGGACTATTATGAGGTTCTTGGTGTCGGAAAAGATGCCTCAAAAGACGAAATGAAGAAAGCATACCGCAAGCTCTCCAAAAAGTATCATCCGGATATTAATAAAGAAGCGGATGCGGATGAAAAATTCAAAGAAATATCGGAAGCCTATGAAGTATTGAGTGATGATCAAAAGCGTGCTCAATATGATCGTTTCGGACATACTGACCCTAACCAGGGATTTGGCGGGGGAGCTGACTTTGGCGGTGGAGGTTTCGGTGGTTTCGAAGACATCTTTAATACATTCTTCGGTGGCGGTGGAGGCCGTAGAAGGGATCCGAATGCACCTAGACAAGGTGCCGATCTTCAGTACACAATGTCACTGACATTTGAAGAAGCGGTCTTTGGGAAAGACACAGAAATCGAGATTCCGAGAGAAGAAGAATGTGACACTTGCCATGGTTCAGGTGCAAAACCGGGAACAAAGGTCAATACTTGTTCTCACTGTAATGGATCGGGTCAATTGAATGTAGAACAGAATACACCGTTTGGCCGCATTGTGAACAGACGGGTTTGTCACTACTGTAACGGTACAGGGAAACAAATCAAGGAGAAATGTTCAACTTGTGGCGGAGCCGGAAAAGTACAGAAGCGCCGTAAAATCTCTGTTAAAATCCCGGCTGGTATCGATGATGGACAGCAGCTGCGTGTGACTGGTCAAGGTGAACCAGGTATAAATGGCGGACCTGCCGGTGACTTGTACGTTGTCTTCCATGTTCGCTCACATGATTTCTTTGAGCGTAACGGAGATGATATCTATTGTGAAATGCCAGTGACGTTTGCACAAGCGGCATTAGGTGATGAAATTGAAGTGCCGACCCTGCACGGGAAAGTTAAGCTGAAAGTGCCTTCAGGAACTCAAACAAGCACGAGATTCCGTTTGAAAGGTAAAGGAGTACCGAATGTACGTGGATACGGAACGGGTGATCAGCATGTTCAGGTGAAGGTGGTTACCCCTTCTAAATTAACAGATAAGCAAAAGCAATTATTAAGAGAATTTGCGGATATTAGCGGACAGGTACCAGATGAACAGCATGAAAGCTTTTTTGATAAAGTAAAAAAAGCCTTTAAAGGCGAATAACTAAAGGACGGAGTTGGTAGATCAATGAAATGGTCAGAAATCAGTATTCTTACTACGAATGAAGCGATTGAGCCTATTTCAAACATTCTTCATGAATCAGGAGCAAGCGGTGTGGTCATTGAAGACCCTGCCGAATTAATTAAGGAAAGAGAAGATATGTTTGGGGAGATCTACCAACTCAATCCTGATGATTATCCGAGTGAAGGTGTCTTAGTCAAAGCGTATTTACCCGTAAATAGCTTTCTTGGTGAAACGGTTGACGAGATCAAGCAGGGCATTACGAACCTGGTTACCTATGACATCGACATTGGTGAAAACAAAGTGGAGATTTCAGAAGTGAATGAGGAAGAATGGGCAACGGCGTGGAAGAAATACTACCATCCTGTGAAGATCTCCGATAAATTTACGATCGTCCCTACTTGGGAAGACTATACACCGGTTCACAGTGACGAACTCATCATTGAACTGGATCCAGGCATGGCGTTTGGGACAGGAACTCATCCTACAACGGTCATGTGTATCCAGGCTCTTGAGCGAATCGTTAAAAAACACGATGCGGTCATCGATGTAGGAACAGGTTCAGGTGTATTATCCATTGCTGCTGCACAATTAGCTGCAGACAATGTAAGAGCGTATGACCTGGATGAAGTGGCTGTTCGTTCAGCGAGACTGAATGTGAAGCTGAACAAAGTCCAACAAACTGTGACGGTTGACGCGAATAATTTATTGAATGGCGTTTCAGGGCAAGCGGATGTGATTGTAGCGAACATCTTGGCTGAAATCATTTTACGCTTTACACTTGATGCCTTCGAACTTGTGAAACCGGGCGGATTTTTTATCACCTCTGGGATCATCCAGCCAAAGAAGCAAGAAGTACGTGATGCATTGGAGTCTGCCGGATTTATAATAGAAGAAATTATGGTCATGGAAGACTGGGTCGCTATTATTGCCAAGAAGCCTATGTGAATTTAAGTAAAAACGGTGGAGTTGAAACTGTATGCAACGATATTTTATAAATGACACATATCGAGAAAATGATCCGATTACGATAACAGGGGATGACTACCATCATATCGTTCGTGTCATGAGAATGAAGGAAGAAGATGAAGTCTATGCTGTTTTTAAGGATCAAGCATCAGCAATTGCCCGTATTGAAACGATTTCCAGTGACTCAGTAGAACTATCAATAGTAAAATGGGAAACAACAACGAAAGAATTACCAATTAAAGTAACCATTGCGAGCGGACTGCCGAAAGGGGATAAATTGGAGTTGATTTTCCAAAAGGGAACAGAGCTTGGAGCCACTCAATTTATCCCTTTTAATGCGGATCGCTCCATTGTGAAATGGGACGATAAAAAAGCAAAGAAAAAGGTAGAACGATGGGAGAAAATCGTCAAGGAAGCAGCGGAACAGTCTCATAGACTCCTTGTTCCCGGCGTAACTGCACCCATTTCATTGAAACAATTAATACAGGCACAGTTTGATTACAAACTGATCGCATATGAAGAAGAAGCAAGAGGCGGAGAAACAGGAAATCTTTCAAAGGTGTTATCGACGATCGAACATGGACAAAGTGTCCTTGTTGTATTCGGTCCTGAAGGTGGATTGACAGAAAAAGAAGTAGAGATGTGTAAGAGCGAGGGCTTTATCCCGTGTGGACTGGGTCCAAGAATATTACGGACGGAGACTGCTCCATTGTATGTCCTCTCAGCCATCAGCTATCAATTAGAACTTATGAGGTGATTGTAATGCCATCAGTAGCGTTTCACACTCTAGGGTGTAAAGTGAACCACTACGAAACAGAAGCCATTTGGCAATTATTTAAAGAAGAAGGATACGAACGTGTAGAATATGATTCGATTGCAGATGTGTATGTCATTAACACGTGCACGGTAACGAATACAGGAGATAAGAAAAGCAGACAGGTCATTCGTCGTGCCATTCGTAAGAATCCTGACGGAGTGATTTGTGTAACAGGATGTTACGCTCAAACATCCCCTGCTGAAATTATGGCGATACCGGGCGTTGACGTCGTGGTCGGGACACAGGACCGAAGAAAAATGTTAACGTACATTGAAGAATATAAACAAGAACGCCAACCAATCAATGGTGTTACGAACATTATGAAGAATCGTGTCTACGAAGAGCTGGATGTTCCGGCATTTACGGATCGTACCCGTGCCTCTCTTAAAATCCAGGAAGGGTGCAATAACTTCTGCACATTCTGCATTATTCCATGGGCCCGTGGACTGATGAGATCCCGTGATCCTGAAGAGGTCATTCATCAAGCTCAACAGCTTGTGGATGCCGGCTATAAAGAGATTGTTCTGACAGGAATTCACACAGGTGGATACGGAGAGGACATGAAAGACTACAATCTTGCCATGCTTCTTAAAGACCTGGAGCAAAAAGTGAAGGGCCTGAAGAGAATTCGTATCTCTTCCATCGAAGCCAGTCAACTGACGGATGAAGTCATTGAAGTGATCGATCAATCAAATATCGTTGTCAGACACTTACACGTTCCACTTCAATCAGGATCCAATACGGTCCTTAAGAGAATGCGCAGAAAATATACAATGGAATTCTTTGCAGAACGCTTGGAAAAGCTTAAGAAGGCTTTACCAGGACTTGCAGTTACATCTGATGTCATTGTCGGTTTCCCCGGTGAAACGGAAGAAGAATTTATGGAAACATATAATTTCATCAATGAACATAAATTCTCAGAGCTTCATGTTTTCCCTTATTCAAAGCGAACAGGTACTCCTGCAGCACGTATGGACGACCAAATCGATGAAGATATCAAGAACGAACGAGTTCATCGTTTAATTGAACTTTCTAACCAATTAGCGAAAGAATACGCTTCTCAATTTGAAGATGAAGTATTAGAAGTTATCCCTGAAGAAATTTACCAGGATGATCTTTACGTTGGATATACGGATAATTACTTGAAAGTAGTATTCCCTGCAGCGGAAGATATGGTAGGGAAACTGGTGAAAGTGAAGATCACGAAAGCCGGTTATCCTTTAAACGAAGGTCAATTTGTACGTGTTCTTGAAGAAACAGAAGAAAAAGCCGCAATTTAATAGATCAAGGCACCTGACAATGGTTGGGTGCTTTTTGTTTTTGCACAATAATTTTTTGTAACCACTTTCTTTTTTGCTTAGAATCAATTTATCTATTGATAAGTGAAGAAGAAGGTTGTAAACTATTAATGTCAATATAATAAATGAAACAGGTCTTTTTTTTAAACTAATAGTGCAAACGATTGCATTAAATGTAAGCGTTTGTATCTTACTATACTTTGATGAGGTGTTACGATGGAAAAGGCATGGCGTAAAGAAGCGGTAGGCTATCAAATCTATCCAAGGAGTTTTCAGGATTCAAACGGCGATGGTATTGGTGACTTGCAGGGCGTGATTCAACGGTTGGATTATATTAAAGAATTAGGTATCGATGTGATTTGGATTTGTCCAATGTATAAATCACCTAATGATGATAATGGATATGATATTTCTGATTATCAGGATATTATGGAAGACTTCGGTACGATGGAAGACTTCGATCAGCTACTTAATGAGGTTCACAAGAGAGATATGAAACTGATCATTGACCTTGTACTTAATCATACAAGTGACGAGCACCCTTGGTTCATTGAGTCTAAGAGCTCTAAAGAAAATCAAAAGCGTGACTGGTATATTTGGAGAGATGGCGTAAAAGGCAAGGAGCCAAATAACTGGGAAAGCATCTTTGGAGGATCAGCCTGGAAGTATGATGAAGAAACAGATCAATATTTCCTTCACGTATTCTCTACGAAGCAGCCGGATTTGAACTGGGAAAATGAAGAAGTCCGCGACGCTCTTTATGACACAGTCAACTGGTGGCTTGATAAAGGAATTGATGGATTCAGAATCGATGCCATCAGCCATATTAAGAAACGTCCAGGACTTCCTGATATGCCAAATCCGAAAAAGGAAAAGTATGTTTCTTCTTTCGATATGCATATGAACCAAAAAGGGATTCATACGTTCCTGCAAGAATTCAAGGATCGGACGTATGCAAACTATGATGTCATGTCCGTTGGAGAAGCAAATGGGGTAAAAGCCGATGAAGCGGAACTGTGGGTTGGAAAAGAAAACGGTAAGATGGATATGATTTTCCAATTCGAACATCTTGGTCTTTGGGACGCTGAAACCAACCCGGACCTCGATATCGTCGAATTGAAGAAGGTGCTCACTCGCTGGCAGAAAGGCCTCGAGGGCAACGGCTGGAATGCCCTATTCATCGAAAACCATGATAAACCACGAGTTGTATCCACTTGGGGGAATGATAAAGAATATTGGAGAGAAAGTGCCACTGCCATGGCAACCATGTACTTCTTAATGCAGGGGACTCCATTTATTTATCAAGGACAGGAAATCGGGATGACAAATGTTCAATTCCCTTCCATTGAAGATTATGATGATGTAGCTGTCAAGAATCTATATCGTCTGAAGCGTGAAGAAGGTGTACCTCACCAAGATATCATGGACATCATCTGGGCTTCTTCCCGTGACAACAGCAGAACACCGATGCAGTGGACTGATGAAGTAAACAGTGGATTTACAATCGGCAAGCCTTGGATGAAAGTGAATCCAAACTATAAAACAATCAATGTAAAAGCTCAGGAAAAGGATGAAAACTCCATTCTTAACTTCTATAAAAAAATGATTCAACTAAAGAAAAAAGAAGATATTTTCACGTACGGGATCTATGACCTGCTTCTTGAAAAAGACAAGCAAATCTTTGCGTATACCCGCACAGGAGAAAATCAATCCATGATCGTGATCACAAACCTTTCCACGAAGAATGCCGTTTGTGACCTTGGTGAATTGGAAGTCTCCTCTTCTAATCTTCTGTTGAATAACTATGATGCGGAAAGCCATAAAAATGTAAGCAAGTTAACTCTTAAGCCATATGAGGCGAGAGTGTACCGTTTAAAATAATTGAAGGTTGCAACCCTGGTATTTGAATACCGGGGTTGTTTTTATTTGGCACTATTCTTAAAAATTGTTGTTATTTAAGAGAAGGAAACAGGTAGAGTGATCAAAACTTAGACCGTTCCTTTCCGCTCCAGGCACTTGCTTTCCGCGGGGAGGAAGTCGAGCCTCCTCTACGTTCCGTCTGTGGGGTCTCGACCTTTCCTCTATATCCCGCAGGAGTCAAGTGCCTTCCGCTACAATCCACTCTGTTCTTCTACATTCTGAATGCCTAATAATATAGATAGACGGACTTGGGTTGAATTTACGGTTGCTTTGGATTAAAACCAAGAAGGACATCGAAACGTAAGTAGAAGGTCCCTGATAAATCTAATCAACTTTTTCAACTTGAAGTAATTCTAATAAAATCAATATAAATTTCTTTGAAAAACAACCTCATTTAAAGAGAGTAGTGGTCGATTTCCTCCTGTGTAATTCTGTTTTCTTAAGATTATTTTTTTGTCCCTATAAGCTCTGTCACGAATATTTCTTATAGATGGTGAGGGGAAATGCGTAGACTCCTGCGGAAGAACGGGCGTGCCGAGACCCCGGAAGCGAAGCTGAGGAGGCTCGGCCGTACGTCCGCGGAAAGCGAAGCGGTTCCCCTCACCATCTAAGCACACACTGGTTGACGGAGCACCTTGGTAGACTTTATGTTAGAAAACAACAAACTTTGTGAAAAGAGAATTAAGAAATGAAAAGGTTTTCTTTTTTTGGAGATGCTAATAAGAAATGCTCGTCTTTTTCTCTTTGTTTTGTTATGATAAGAGAGGTACGGACAACTGTTAAAGGAGAGATAATGAATGACTACGAACATTGCAAGTATGATTGATCATACTTTACTTAAACCTGAATCAACGAAAGACCAAGTAGAAATACTTTGCCAGGAAGCGAAAGAATTTAAATTTGCTTCTGTGTGTGTTAACCCGGCATGGGTTCAATATTCAAGCGAATTATTAAGTGGCACTGAAGTAAAAGTGTGTACGGTTATCGGTTTCCCACTTGGAGCTTCTACTCCTGAAACGAAAGCATTTGAAACAAAAGATGCAATTGAAAAAGGTGCTACAGAAGTTGATATGGTCATCAATATCGGCGCATTGAAAAGTGGCGATCATGACTTGGTAAAACGCGATATTGAAGCTGTTGTGGCGGCATCTAAAGGTAAAGCACTTTCAAAAGTAATCATTGAAACATGCCTGCTGACGGATGAAGAAAAAGTGAAAGCTTGCCAATTAGCTGTAGAAGCTGGAGCGGATTATGTGAAAACATCTACAGGATTCTCTACTGGTGGGGCGACTGTAGAAGATATCGCTCTTATGAGAAAAACAGTTGGACCTGATATCGGTGTGAAGGCTTCAGGAGGCGTACGTTCTTCTGAAGATGCACAAGCTATGATTGATGCAGGAGCTACTCGCCTGGGAGCAAGCTCTGGTGTGAAAATCGTACAAGGCTTGACTAGCGACTCTGATTATTAATAAGAAAAAAGCTGAACGTGGAATTCAATCCTCGTTCAGCTTTTTTTTGGCTGGTGAAGTCTTTCGATGAAACGGGCGAATTGATTCGCAAATGGCAACACAAGGATCGAGCATAAAATGTTAAATATGACACTTGCGTGGGCCAATTGTAAATCGGGTGAGTCTGCTAAAGATCGAACCACCAATCCGAGTAATGGGATTAAGGGGATAAAAAGAGCGACCCCAATAACGTTAAGCCATATGTGAGCATACGCAGTCAGTTTCGCTTGAGTACCTCCACCGATGCTTGCAATAAAGGCTGTAATGCACGTCCCGACGTTTGCGCCGAGCATAATGGTGATTCCAGCATGAAGATCAATGGAACCAGCAGCCAGAAATCCCATCGTCACTCCTGTCACCACGGTGCTGGATTGGATGATCGCCGTTAGTACACAACCAATAAGTAGAGCGAGCACAACATGCTCATTCACTTCTATGATATACGTGCGCAAGGATTCATGAGTCGTTAATGGAGTAGCTAACCACTGAATCGCTCGGATCGACGTAAAGATTAATCCAAACCCTATAAATATCATTCCCGTACTTCGGATGGATGGTGAGCGGAAGAAATACAGAATGCAGCCGATGATCATGGATGGGACAATAAGATAATTCATATCCAGTGTGAACATTTCAAGGGTGAACGTTGTCCCGATATTCGATCCAAGCATGATTCCGATAGTCTGTCTGAACGGTATCAAGCCGGAAGAGGCCAGTCCCACAGTGAGAACCATAACGGCAGAACTGCTATGGATAAAGGCAGTCACAATCGTTCCTGTAAGAACACCCTTAGCAGGAGTGCTCGTTAAATAATGAAGCCATTTCTTTATTTTCTGATTGGCAATATTAAAAAGCCCTGACCGCAGCCAAGTCATCCCCAGTAAAAAACATAAGGTGAAAAAAATAAAGGCGATTCCATGTAAAATCATTACATTCCTCCCACACACCAGCCTGCTTTATACAAATGTATGGAAGAAATGAGTGAGACATGCCTATTTATATGAGGTGTTTTATGATAAATTGTTGACCAAATACATATGATATATTATAATGGCAAAGTACATGGATTTCTTTATGTTAATAAGAAATTCATCCAAGAAAGACATACACTTTCTGTCCCCTTGTGACAATGATCCAAGGGCAAAGCCATAACCTATTGGTGAAGTAAAGGACGCCAGATAACTCTGCGTCTTAAGAAATTGGTACAAACCATTTCTTGACTTGAACATGTAAGTGTAGTGTGTTCGGAGGGAGGGAAAGAGAGATGTCAAAAACAGTTGTTCGTAAAAACGAATCGCTTGAAGATGCTCTTCGTCGCTTCAAACGCTCAGTTTCTAAAACAGGAACTTTACAAGAGTTTAGAAAGCGCGAATTTTATGAAAAGCCAAGCGTAAAACGCAAAAAGAAATCAGAAGCTGCAAGAAAGCGTAAGTTCTAAGAGAGGGTGTAAGCATGAGTCTTCTCAATCGTTTAAATGATGATATGAAACAAGCGATGAAAAATAAAGAAAAAGAGAAGCTTTCTGTTATTCGCATGCTTAAAGCTTCGCTTCAAAATGAAGCGATTAAACATGGGAAACAGGAACTCTCTGAAGACGAAGAGTTGACTGTCCTTTCTCGAGAAGTGAAGCAACGGAAAGACTCCCTCCAGGAATTTCAAAACGCTGGTCGCGAAGACCTCGTTGAAAAAATTCAAACAGAACTGACTTACGTCGAAATATATATGCCGAAGCAGCTTTCAGAAGAAGAAGTCTCTGCTATTGTCCAACAGACGGTAGCGGAGGTAGGTGCTACTTCTAAAGCCGACATGGGCAAAGTGATGGGAGCAATCATGCCTAAATTAAAAGGGAAAGCCGATGGAGCTCTCGTCAACAAACTTGTTCTTCAACATTTATCATAAGATTAAAGGGACCGGAAAGCCATAATGCTTTCCGGTTTTTTTATTGGGGGGTGAAAATAAATAGGGGAAGTTATGATTAAAGTTTGAAGGTTGTAAAAAAGCTTGAGCAAGTTGATAATAAAATGGATGAAGTCGATAATAAAAGGGGAAAAATCGTAATAACCAAGCTTCAACCTATTAAAAATATGCTTCTTTTTCAAGTTTTTTTACTATATTAATAAATTCCGCGTCAACAACATAATATTTTAAAAAAAGTTGAAACTATTTTAATAGGTCAATCGTACATAGAGTATCAAGGAATATTACCTGAAACGAGGGGGTTGCGTTGAAAAGAGGTCTACTTATATTTTTCATGATGATTCTTGGGTTCAGTTTTCTACAGCCCTTGTTAAGCTCTGCTGAGAATACAAAAAAAGTATACGTTATTCCTATTCACAAAGAAGTTGAAAAAGGCCTTCATGCATTTTTGGAGAGAGCGATAAGTGATGCAGAGGAAAACAATGCTGAACTGATTGTTTTTGATATTGATACGCCCGGAGGTCTGGTAACTGCAGCTGGTGATATTGGTCAGCTCCTTGACGGCATAGAAACAAAGACGGTTGCCTTTGTGAATAATCATGCTTTATCGGCAGGTGCCTTCATCTCCCTACATGCAGATGAGATCTATATGGTTCCGAATGGTCAAATCGGTTCTGCGGCCGTGATCGATCAAGCTGGAAATGCCGCTGATAAAAAAGCTCAGAGTTACTGGCTTTCTGCCATGAAGAGTGCCGCTGAATCAAATGGGAGAGATCCTCAAGTTGCCCTGGCTATGGCGGATGAATCGGTAGTGATCGAAGAATTGGGGATTGAAAAAGGAGAGTTATTGACTCTCGGTTCAAAAGAAGCCAAGCAAGTCGGCTACTCTGAAGGAACCGTTGCGAATCTGGATGAGTTATATGAAACCCTTGGTGTCGATGAATCTTCTGTCGTAAATGTCGAAGAGACCTTTGCAGAGAAGCTTGCACGATTTATAACCAATCCGGTCGTGGTTCCAATCCTTCTTTCGTTGGCAAGCCTTGGGTTAATTGTCGAATTGTATTCTCCAGGCTTTGGCGTTGCCGGTTCTATCGGGTTGATTTCTCTTGTATTATTCTTTTATGGACATTTAGTGGCGGGACTTGCCGGTTACGAAACCGTAATCCTCTTTATCATTGGGATCGCGCTTATCGTTGCGGAATTTTTCCTCCCGGGTGGCATCGCAGGCGGACTTGGCATCGGGGCTATTCTCGCAAGTATTATGTTGGCTGGGGGCGATGTAGTGCAAATGGGAATTTCTCTTCTTATCGCTTTACTTATTGCCGTTGCGACAATGATTATATTTGTAAAGGTGTTTGGTAAAAAAATGAAATTTTTTAACAAAATCATTTTAAAAGATTCAACAAGCACAGAAAGTGGATATGTATCAAACATCAATCGATTAGAGTTGATCGGTAAAGAAGGTGTAACGAAAACACCTTTAAGACCTTCCGGAACCGTGATCGTGGATGATGAAAGAATTGATGCAGTGACAGAGGGTGGCTTTATTAAAGCAGGTGAAAGAGTTAAGATTGTGAAAGTAGAAGGTTCGCGGATTGTTGTAAGAGACATTTCATAATTACTTAGGAGGTAAAGAATATGGTTATAGGACCAAGTACGATTTTATTGCTCGTTGCCATTGTGGTGGGAGTGATTGTATTAGCAGTTTTATTTACATTTGTACCAGTCATGCTGTGGATTTCAGCAATTGCAGCAGGAGTAAGAATCAGTATTTTCACACTAGTGGGGATGAGATTGAGACGTGTTATCCCGAGTCGTGTGATTAACCCATTAATTAAAGCCCATAAAGCAGGAATCACGGTAACGATCAATCAGCTCGAGAGTCACTATTTAGCTGGTGGTAATGTAGACAGAGTGGTCAATGCACTTATTGCAGCCCACCGTGCAAACATTGAACTAACCTTTGAGCGATGTGCGGCGATTGACCTTGCTGGTCGTGACGTACTTGAAGCGGTTCAAATGAGTGTTAACCCTAAAGTGATCGAAACGCCATTTATTGCCGGTGTTGCAATGGATGGAATTGAAGTGAAAGCCAAGGCGCGTATTACGGTTCGTGCGAACATTGACCGCCTTGTCGGGGGTGCCGGGGAAGAGACGATCGTTGCCCGTGTAGGGGAAGGGATTGTATCAACAATCGGTTCATCCAGCAATCACAAGAAGGTATTGGAAAATCCGGATCTGATTTCTCAAACGGTCCTTTCGAAAGGCCTGGATGCAGGTACAGCATTTGAAATTCTCTCGATTGATATCGCGGACGTTGATATTGGCAAGAATATCGGAGCAGAACTGCAAACAGAACAAGCGGAAGCTGATAAAAACATTGCACAAGCGAAAGCGGAAGAAAGAAGAGCAATGGCCGTTGCCAATGAGCAGGAAATGAAAGCAAGAGTAGAAGAAATGAGAGCGAAGGTTGTGGAAGCAGAAGCAGAAGTACCTCTTGCCATGGCTGAAGCAC
Organism: Rossellomorea aquimaris; assembly: GCF_035590735.1. NCBI lineage: Bacteria > Bacillati > Bacillota > Bacilli > Caryophanales > Bacillaceae > Rossellomorea > Rossellomorea aquimaris. Next base: position 3,024,679 of record NZ_CP141595.1, on the reverse strand, counting down.
TCAGGTCAGGTAATATCGGTGTGATGGACTACATGAATATAAAGAATATCGACGCTGATACGGAAATGAGAGACTCGATCGGGAAACTAACCGGGGATAAAAATGATCCGAAAAATTCTAAAGATAAGTAATTTCCCCTTGTGAGAAAGGAGTTTTCTCCATGGAACCTTTAATCATTGCCATACTGATCGGGCTCATCACTTCGATTTTCAATAAAGTGAAAGAGTCGCCTTCTAATAAGCCAGTACGGCAAAAGCCGATTCAAACGGCGTCTCCCCCTCCTTCCGAACCTCATGAAAGGGAAAGGGAGAGACCGGCACGGAGCAGAGTGCCAAGAGACTATAAAGAACCATTGAAAGACGCAGCCTCTTCCATTCAAACCCGGTTTGAAGAAAAGAAGAAGGAAGCAGAATCAACGTATGCAGACTTGCAAAAGAAAGAAGAAGGTTATTCCCGCAGACTGGAAGCTCATCAAACCAGGGCAAAGAAGATACGTGAAAAAGGTTCAACTCTCAACATTGATTTCAACAAGGAAGATGATATCGTAAAAGGATTCATTTTTTCAGAGGTATTTGGACCTCCAAGATCAAAAAAACGCCATCATCAAAAATAAGAGTGATGAAACCCCTTTTCATTTCATAAATATGAGATGAAAGGGGGTTCTTTTTTTATGGCAAAAAGCTTTTTACAACATATGCGTAAATGGATGACACAGAAAATGGATTTACCTGAAGATGTCATGATGGACCTTCCTCGCGTCACAATGATTGGACAAATTCATATCTATATAGAAAACCATCGGGGTCTGTTAACGTTCACAGATCGAGAGGTGCGACTTCTGCTAAAACAAGGTCAACTTTTAATAAAAGGTGAACAATTTGTCATCAAGATGATTCTTCCGGAAGAAATTCTTCTTCAGGGGAAGATCGTAGAAGTGATCTATTTAGAACAATAGGAGGGACGGATTTGAAGAATCAATGGTTCACCTTTCTAAGGGGAAAGGTATTTGTGAAAATGGAAGGCAGATTAGTTGAAAGGGTCATCAATCAATTGCTTCGTGCAAATATCACGATTTGGAATGTGAAGAGAGCTGGAACGGAGACCATCACCTTTTATTTATCCTTAGAGGATGTACATAACTTCCGAAGAGCGGTTCGGACATCCGAGTGTAAAGTGACATTCCTAAGAGGTCAGGGAGTTCCATTTTTGTTTAAGCGATCCCTGAAGAACGCAGGATTCATGATAGGTGGACTTGCTTTTTTCGTCATCGTGTTCCTGCTTTCCAATATGGTTTGGGACGTTCAAATTAAAGGGGCATCACCTCAAACGGAGCACAGTATCAGAAAAGAGCTGGAAGAAATGGGAGTGTCGAAAGGGAAGTTGCAATTCTCCCTGCCGGATGTAGAAAATATCCAACGGGAGCTATCTTACAGGATGAACAATATTACGTGGGTAGGGGTGGAATTGAGAGGGACAACCTTTCACTTCCAAGTGGTTGAGAAGAACGCCCCTGAGCCTTCTGAATCCTCTGGGCTTCAGCATATCGTAGCGAAGAAGAAAGCGATCATTACTCAAATATTCGTAGAAGAAGGAGATCCCCAGGTGAACGTAAATGACTATGTGAATAAAGGTCAGCTCCTCGTATCAGGTTTGATCGGGAATGAAAAAGATCCTAAAGGGGTCTCGGCCAAGGCGAAAATCCTAGGGGAAACATGGTATAAATCTAACGTTGATCTACCGTTGAAATCCCAATTTGTGGTTTTTAGCGGGAGTGAAAAAAGAAAGCATTATGTCGGAGTCGGCTCTTTCAATATTCCATTTTGGGGATTCGGTAAAGTTGAGTATAAAGAGTCTATTGTGGAAGAGAACAAAAAGAACCTTCGTTTCTTGAAATGGGAACTGCCAATATATTATATTGATAAAAGCTTTAAAGAGAAAGAAGATGTAGAGAGAACTTATACGAAATCAGAAGCCATCGATGCGGCGAAGAAGCTGGCCAAGAGTAATTTGGAATCCACCCTCCCTGAGGATGCAGAAGTCATAGGTGAAAAAATTTTGCAAGAAAAGGTTGAGAATGGTAAAGTTAGGGTAACAATTCACTTCAAAGTATTAGAAAACATTGCAGTAGGACAACCAATTATTCAAGGAGACTAACGAATGTCAGATGAAATCTTAATGAAATTACAACTTGAAAACCCCAATGAAGCCATCGCTTTGTTTGGCGTTTCAGATTCTCACCTTAAATTAATAGAACAGGAATTACACGTTTCAATCGTAACAAGAGGCGAAGAATTGCTGGTTTCAGGTAAGGAAGAAGATGTAAGTCTCGCTCTAGATGTTTCAGATCGACTCGTAGCTGTAATACGTAAAGGAATCAATATTGGCCAAAGAGATGTCCATTATGCATTGGAAATGGGCAGGCAAGGCACACTTGAGTACTTTACAGACTTGTACAATGAAGAAATCACGAAAAATGCAAAAGGTAAATCCATCAGGGTGAAAACCCTGGGGCAGCGCCAATACATTCAGGCTATCAAAAAACACGATATGGTGTTTGGGATTGGTCCGGCAGGTACAGGGAAAACCTATCTTGCTGTGGTGATGGCGGTACATGCGTTGAAAAACGGGCAGGTAAAGAAAATCATTCTCACAAGGCCAGCTGTTGAAGCGGGAGAGAGTCTCGGCTTCCTTCCAGGTGACCTGAAGGAAAAAGTGGACCCTTATCTACGTCCCTTATATGACGCTCTGCATGATGTGTTGGGGGCTGAGCATACAGCTCGTTTGATAGAAAGAGGAACCATTGAAATCGCTCCTCTTGCCTATATGAGAGGCCGTACACTGGATGATGCGTTTGTCATCCTCGATGAGGCTCAAAACACAACGAAAGCACAAATGAAAATGTTTTTAACCAGACTTGGCTTTGATTCGAAGATGATTATTACAGGAGATCGCTCTCAAGTGGACTTACCGAGAGGAAGCGAGTCAGGACTGATTTCTTCTGAAAAAATATTAAAAAATGTAAAAGGAGTATCGTTTATTTATCTTGATCAAGCGGATGTGGTTCGTCACCCATTAGTCGCTAAAATAATCGATGCCTATGAAACAATCGAAAAGTAATGCAATAAAGGGATTGATCCAATGTGTTCATGCCGCCTGTTAATAAAGGTGGCGTATGCAGGGATCAATCTTTTTTAGTAGGGTTTAACATGGATAATTTAGTGAAAAACTGTTATCATTTTACATAATTGCTAAATTGATTTTTCTCATGTTTTCTGTGAGCTCTATACCTTGAACTGGTTGAAAATGCACTTACATAACAGGGGGTTCTTTATGCAAACGCACCCATTTTTACTCAAAATAAGGAGCTTTCTTAGCTACCGACTTTTTACTAATCTCTTATTTGTGTTACTTGGCATTATTGTTTTCGGGGTTTTATATGGGAATGTAAAACCGAAAACTCTGGATATTAATTTGTATGAAGAAGCTCCTACCACAATTAGGGCGCCGAAGAAATTTGTTGATGATGAGGCTACAGAGAAAAAGCGGCTGGAAGCTGAAGAAGAAGTAGGAAATGTCTATACTCCTAAAGAAGGGGCGGTCGACAACTCCATATCCTTACTTCGTTCCCTTATGGAAAGTGTAAAAGAAGTGAAGACGGAATCTGAAACTCAAGAACCCGGATCAGAGGAACTGAAGCCTCCAGCTGAAGCGGAAATAAATGAGCAGCTAAAACAGCTTAAAGCTAAGCTTCCTAAAGATAAGAATAATAATGTCACCAACCAATTGAATGACACGGTTTTAAAAACTCTATTGGAAGCTTCAGAGGAAGATCTGGAACGAGTAGAGACAATCGTTTCTACGCAAATGAAGATTATTATGGAAAATGGTGTGAAAGAAGAGGAATTGAGTGAAGCGAGATTAAATTTAGAACAAAGGATCACAAACTATACCTTTAGGGGGGAACTATCCAATGCCGCCGTAAAGCTTGGGAATGTGGCGCTTGAGCCGACTCAATATTTTGACGAGGAAAAAACGGATGAATTAAAGAGGCTGGCCGTGGCGAATGTTCAATCAGTTGAAATCATTGAAGGCGGAGTCATTGTAGAAGATGGGGAATTGATTACTCCTAAGGAATATCGGATCATGAAATCCTTGGGGATGGTGGAAAATACGTTCTCTTTTAAGCCGTATATCGGGCTTGCGCTGTTTGTTCTCGTGGTCATCAGTTCTCTGTATTACTTCTTTTTTACCCTTGAGGTAACAGAGGAACGAAAGCAAAACTATTTGATCCTCACGAGTATCGTGTTTGTCATCTCACTGTTGATCATGAAGATTGTAGGATTGATAGAACAGCTTGAAATCAATGATATCGCCTTTATATTCCCTGCTGCATTCACGGGGATGATCCTGAGGATTTTATTGAATGAGCGGATTGCCATGATGATGGTGTTTATTCTATCAGCTTGCTCAAGTATCGTTTTTCACCAGCAGTTCTCAGGTTCAATCGATATGGAGATCGCTATATATACGTTATTCAGTGGAGTATCAGGGATTCTTTTCCTGGTGAGCCGCAATCAGCGCTCGAATATTTTAAGGGCGGGTATTTACGTAGCTCTTGTGAATATATTGATCCTGGCGTTTTTGGTCCTATTAAGCGGTACTTCTTATTCCAATAGTGAATATGTGTATTATCTTGTGTTTGCCCTGGTATCAGGAATCAGTTCCTCTATATTAACAATCGGTTTTCTGCCGTTTTTCGAGGCCGGGTTTGGCATACTTTCTTCCATGAGGCTGGTGGAGCTCTCAAGCCCAACACAACCATTATTAAAGAAGCTGCTGACCGATGCACCGGGTACTTATCATCACAGTGTAATGGTAGCGAATCTTGCAGAATCTGCATGTGAATCCATTGGCGCAAACGGACTGTTAGCGAGAGTCGGCTGCTACTATCATGATGTGGGAAAGTCAAAGAGGCCACACTTTTTTATTGAAAATCAGCTTAATATGGAAAATCCTCATGATCGGGTCTCGCCTGAGACGAGCAGGGATGTTATTATAAGTCATGCTTCAGATGGTGCCGATATGCTTAGGAAGCATAAGCTGCCAAAGGAAATCGTCGATATTGCCGAGCAGCATCATGGGACTACCTTGTTGAAATTTTTTTATTATAAGGCAAAGGAACAAGGGAAAGATGTTAAGGAAGAAGATTATCGATATCCCGGTCCTAAACCTCAAACAAGGGAAGCGGCCGTTATTAGTATTGCAGATAGTGTAGAAGCGGCTGTCAGATCCAAGAAATCTCCCACGCAAGGAGAGATTCAACAGCTCGTTCATTCAATTGTACAAGACCGCCTGCAGGACGGTCAGTTTAACGAATGCGATCTTTCATTGAAGCAATTAGAGACAGTCAAGAAGTCTCTATGTGAGACTCTGAATGGAATCTTTCATCCAAGAATAGAGTATCCGGAACTTAAAGCAAAAGGAGAAGAAGTATGACATTATTGATCGACTTTATTGATGAAACTGAAAAATTATCCGAAGAGGAAACAAGTTTGGTGCAAAACATCTTAAACTTTGCAGCAAAACAAGAAGAGGTCGAAGATGACAGTGAAGTGTCGGTTACGTTTGTGACGAACGAAAGAATTCAGGAAATTAATCGTGAATTCCGCCATAAGAACCAGCCGACGGATGTCATCTCCTTTGCTCTTGAAGAACTGGGGGAGGACGAAGTCGAAATAGTAGGTGGTCAAATTCCCCGGGTTCTCGGTGATATCATCATTTCCATCGATCGAGCCAAAGAACAGGCTGAAGAATACAATCATTCATTTTCCCGTGAACTGGGGTTTCTTGCTCTTCACGGATTCCTGCATTTATTAGGCTATGATCATATGGAAGAAATGGATGAAAAGAAAATGTTTCAGAGACAAAAGGATATTTTAGATGAGTATGGACTCAAAAGGGACTAAGTTCGGCCTATTCAGGTTCTTGAAGTCTTTTGGATATGCGGCAGATGGAATTAAATCTGTATGGTCCACGGAGCAGAATTTCAGGATTCACTCATGTGTAGGAATAATTGTTTTTATCTTAGCGTATATGCTTTCCGTATCTGCCATGGAATGGATCATCCTGATCATATTGGTGTTTTCCGTACTGGCCCTTGAAACCATGAATACGGCGATCGAAAAGGCAGTGGACCTTTCAATTTCAGACTACCATCCCTTGGCGAAAGCGGCAAAGGACCTTGCTTCGGCTGCCGTATTACTCTTTGCCGTCTGTACAGCGATTGTGGGTGCCATTATATTTATTCCAAAGCTGCTTGAACTCATCACTGCTCTTTGATGGGATGCAAAGAAGATACAAATACCTGAAAAACTAAAGGCTGCAGGAGAGAAATTGAACGATTTCTTTCCTGCAGCCTTTAATTCATTTGAAAACGTTCTTATACTTGTATAGAATAAGTGGAGCAAAGGACAAAATCGATAAATAGTTTGAATTATCTAACTATTTTATTACAAAATGATAACAGCCCATTTTCTTTTATGAAAATTGTAGTAAAATGAATTTGTAAGGGTTAAAAGGAGAGTTAAACTAATGAATGCAGAACAATTGATACAAGAAGCCAAACTAGCTAGGGAAAAAGCATACGTACCCTATAGTAAATTCAAGGTGGGAGCGGCCCTTCTGTCTAAGGATGGTAAGGTATATCACGGTTGTAATATCGAGAATGCAGCCTACAGTATGTGTAATTGTGCTGAAAGAACAGCACTATTCAAGGCTTACTCAGAAGGCGATACAGACTATTCAATGATTGCGGTTGTAGCAGACACGGCAAGACCGGTGCCGCCATGCGGAGCCTGTCGTCAGGTCATTTCAGAGTTATGTCCGAAAGAGATGAAGGTCGTACTGACAAACCTTAAAGGCGATGTGGAAGAACTAACCGTTGCAGAACTATTACCAGGAGCTTTTTCACCGGAGGATTTAAATGAGTAATATAGGCAGTAATACAGGATACAAATCAGGCTTTATCTCCATCATTGGACGTCCAAACGTTGGGAAGTCGACTTTCTTGAACCATGTAATCGGTCAAAAGATTGCGATTATGAGTGATAAGCCTCAAACAACACGCAACAAAGTTCAGGGAGTTTACACGACAGATGATGCACAAATGATATTCATCGATACTCCAGGGATACACAAACCGAAACATAAACTGGGAGACTTCATGATGAAGATTGCTCAGAACACTTTAAAAGAAGTGGACGTCATTTTGTTTATGATCAACGTTGAAGAAGGGTTAGGAAAAGGAGATCACTTCATCATCGAGAAGTTAAAAGGTGTCAAAACACCTGTTTTCCTTATTCTTAATAAGATTGATCAAATTCACCCAGATGCTTTATTGCCGATGATTCAACAATACAATGACCTGTTTCCTTTCGCGGCGACTGTTCCGATTTCAGCACTGGAAGGAAATAACGTAGATCACCTTCTACAATTATTAAAGGATCAACTGCCGGAAGGACCTCAATTCTATCCTGCTGATCAGATTACAGACCATCCTGAACGTTTTATCGTTTCAGAACTCATACGTGAGAAGGTCCTGCACCTGACAAGGGAGGAGATTCCCCACAGCATTGCAGTCGTGATCGATAAAATGGAGCGAAAGCAAGAGAAGGACCTTATTGACGTGATCGCAACCATTATTGTGGAGAGAGACTCGCAAAAAGGGATTGTCATCGGAAAACAGGGGTCGATGCTAAAGGAAGTAGGAAAGCGGTCTCGTGTAGACATTGAGAACCTGTTAGGATCGAAGGTATATCTTGAACTATGGGTGAAGGTACAGAAGGATTGGAGAAACCGATCTTCTACCCTTCGTGACTTTGGATTCAGTGACGACGAATATTGATAGCTGAATTAACAATATTTAGGTCGCATCTTTTAGAGAGAAAATGCTCATTCTAATCACAAGAAAGCTTATGAAGTCTTGCTAGTTTAAATCCAGAAAGGTGGGTTTTTTATGTTAGACTTAACATGGAAATTTTTTTCGCAGACAGGAAGTATAGACACCTATTTACTTTTTAAGGAGCTTGAAAAGGAGACGACCGAGGATCCTTACAGCTTTGAAGAAGAAACAGCGGAAGTTGATTTTCCTTTAACGTGATAAGCTTGTCATCACCCGGATGGATTGATGTCGGGAGGTGGCTATATGCTGCAGAAGTGTGAAGGAATCGTAATCAGAACGAATCATTACGGTGAGTCGAACAAGATTGTTACCATATACACACGGGAATTTGGAAAGATTGGATTGATGGCTAGAGGGGCAAAGAAACCTAATAGCCGTCTATCCGCCATTTCACAATTGTTTACATATGGTTATTTCCTTTTTATTAAAGGAAGTGGACTAGGTACACTCCAACAGGGAGAGATGGTTGAATCGTTAAGGCATGTGAGGGAAGATTTGTTTAAGACGGCTTACGCCACTTACATCGTCGATCTTCTCGATAAAGCGACGGAGGACCGGAAACCAAACCCATTTCTATTTGAATTGCTTTACAAGACCATTCACTATCTAAATGAAGACTATGATCCCGAAATTCTTATGCACATATTTGAAATGAAGATGCTTCCTGTATTAGGGCTGTATCCTCATCTGAATGGATGTAGTGTATGCGGGGAAGCGGATGGTGAATTCGCATTTTCCTTTAAAGAAAATGGATTCATATGTCATCGTTGTTTAAGTGAAGATCCTCATCATTTTCCGATCTCACAGAGCACTGTGAAGCTTTTGAGGGTATTTTACTATTTCGATATCAATCGATTGGGAAATATATCGGTGAAAGATGAAACAAAACGTCAATTGAAGCGGGTAATCAGGACTTATTACGATGAAAATTCAGGGCTAACATTAAAATCCAGGAGGTTCTTAGACCAAATGGATAACCTTAAGGACTTATTCTAGCTTATAATGCTGCTTGTGATTATATAGGAAGGGCCCATTCACCATGGTGAATGGGCCTGTTTTTTATGGGGTTTTACAAAAAAATCCCCAAAGGCAAAAAGCGCCTTCAGGGATTTCCAGATATGCTTGTCGCCTCTGAACGAGCCGCCTCCGCTTTAGGTTTTAAAACTTAATTTTCTCCTGCAAGAACGCCTTTACTTCACTGATTGGCATTCTGACTTGGTCCATCGTGTCACGGTCACGAACTGTAACTTGACCGTCTTCTACCGAGTCAAAGTCAAATGTGATACAGAATGGTGTACCAATTTCATCTTGACGTCGGTAGCGTTTACCGATTGACGCTGTTTCGTCGAAGTCTACCATAAGATCCTGTGATAATTCTTCATACACTTTGAATGCATCATCAGATAATTTTTTAGAAAGTGGCAGGATAGCTGCTTTAAATGGGGCCAGTGCCGGATGGAAGCGGAGCACTGTACGTGAATCATTTTCAAGCTCTTCCTCTTCAAATGCGTCACATAGGAATGCAAGAGTGACACGGTCTGCACCAAGGGATGGTTCAATACAGTATGGTACATACTTTTCATTTGTTTGAGGATCCATGTAGTGGAAGTCCTCATTCGAATGTTCCATGTGACGCTTCAGGTCAAAGTCTGTTCGATCTGCTACACCCCAAAGCTCTCCCCAACCGAATGGGAATTTGTATTCAATATCCGTAGTTGCATTACTGTAATGAGATAATTCATCTTGATCATGATCGCGTAAACGCATATTTTCTTCGTTCATTCCCAGGTTAAGTAACCAGTTTTTACAGAATTCACGCCAGAAAGAGAACCATTCCAGGTCTTCTCCAGGTTTACAGAAGAATTCCAGTTCCATTTGTTCAAATTCACGTGTTCTGAATGTGAAGTTACCAGGTGTAATTTCATTTCGGAAGCTTTTTCCGACTTGAGCAATACCGAATGGCATTTTTTTACGCATGGAGCGCTGAACGTTTTTGAAGTTTACAAAGATACCTTGTGCTGTTTCAGGGCGTAAATAGATTTCATTTGTAGAAGACTCTGTCACACCTTGATGAGTTTTAAACATTAAATCGAATTGGCGGATATCGGTGAAATCCTGGCTTCCGCAATCAGGGCATACGATGCTGTGCTCCTTGATGATTTCTTCCATTTTTTCAAACGAAAGTCCATCAACAATCATCTCGATGCCTTTTTCTTCAAGGGCATTTTCAATGATTTTGTCTGCGCGATGGCGTGTTTTACATTGCTTACAGTCGATCATTGGATCGTTGAAGTTTCCAACGTGACCAGAAGCTACCCAAGTTTGTGGATTCATTAAAATACTTGCATCAAGACCCACGTTGTGAGGGGATTCCTGAACGAATTTTTTCCACCATGCTTTTTTAATATTGTTTTTTAACTCTACACCTAATGGACCGTAATCCCACGTGTTAGCAAGCCCTCCGTAAATTTCAGAACCCGGGAAAACAAATCCGCGATGCTTCGCTAGATTTACTACTTGTTCCATTGACATAAAAGTCACTCCTTTTCATCATGTATGTAATAAAATAAAAAAGCTCGTCCCTAGGCATATAGCCTAGGGACGAGCTTGATACTCGCGGTTCCACCCTAGTTGATATACATCATGTATACCCACTTTTAAATGTAAAATAGCTCGGGATTGCCCGTTTCCCTGCTTTCCAGGCTTTCACCGTCCCTGGTCGCTTGAGTGCAGCAAGTACTTATTGATCCGTCATAGCATTATTGATTATAAGATGAAGACATTTTATCATGATAAATAAATAAAAACAACTACTGATCAGTAGAAGGTAAAAGATTTGAAGTTTGTATTAAAAAAAGATACTCTGTGATAGGTGAAATTTAAAATATAGTGTTGACACAATTGAATGATAATATGCTCTTTTCATTTTTTTTAAATAGTATATAATATTTCATATAAAGTATAACATAAATAGTTTGTCCGTTAGGTGGTGAGTAACAATCGAACTTAATAAGCGTCAAGAACGTATCTTACAAATAGTTAAAGACAACGGACCTATCACTGGTGAACAAATCGCCGATCAATTAAACTTGACCAGGGCGACTCTGCGACCTGATTTAGCCATTTTAACCATGGCAGGTTACCTCGATGCACGTCCCAGAGTGGGGTACTTCTATACAGGGAAAACAGGAACGCAGCTGTTGACAGAAAACCTTAACAAAATATATGTTAAAGATTATCAATCGATTCCTGTGGTGGTAAACGAAAATGTTTCTGTGTATGATGCCATTGTTACAATGTTCCTGGAGGACGTAGGAACATTATTTGTAGTGGATGGAAATACGTACTTAGTTGGCGTCCTGTCTCGTAAGGATCTTTTAAGGGCGAGCATCGGGAAGCAGGAACTTAGTACCTTGCCGGTGAATATCATTATGACGAGAATGCCTAATATTACCGTCTGTGAAAAGGATGACCAGTTGATAGGCGTGGCCAAAGACTTGATTCATAAGCAAATCGACTCTGTTCCGGTGATTAAGAAAACAGAGAAAGGCGATTTAGAGGTCATAGGCAGAATTACTAAAACCAATATCACGAAAGCATTTGTAGCGTTAGCAGATGAATATTAGAAGGTGGTGAACGATCGTGAAAGAACCGATCATCTATGTTGTATCCGACTCGGTGGGTGAAACTGCTGAACTAGTCACAAAAGCGGCGATTAGCCAATTCAATGGTTCCAATACGGTCATTAAACGCTTTCCGTATGTAGAGGACTTAGAGCATATCGATGAAGTGATTTCCCTGGCGAAATTAAACCAGGGACTGATTGTGTACACTCTCGTAAAGCCGGATATGCGTGCGTATATTAAAAAAGAAGCTGAAAGAGAAGAATTGTACGCATTTGATATTATCGGTCCATTAATGGATAAATATCAATCAGCTTACCAAAAGGAGCCGTTGTTCGAGCCGGGAACGGTAAGAAAGCTGGATGATGATTACTTCAAGAAAGTGGAAGCGATAGAGTTTGCCGTCAAATACGACGATGGGCGGGACCCCCGCGGCATCCTTAGAGCGGATATTGTGCTTGTAGGTGTTTCCAGAACTTCAAAGACGCCGTTATCCCAATATCTTGCACTGAAGAGGATTAAGGTGGCCAATGTACCACTAGTACCGGAAGTCGATCCACCAGAGGAATTATTTATGGTTTCTCCGAAGAAGTGCTTCGGATTAAAGATCAGTCCTGAAAAGTTGAATACGATTCGCCGGGAAAGATTAAAGTCATTGGGATTGAATGATCAGGCGAGCTATGCAAATATTCAACGCATTGAAGATGAGTTGAAATATTTCGAGAAAATAACCAATCGCATCGGTTGCCATGTGATTGACGTAACGAACAAAGCTGTAGAAGAAACAGCCAATGTCATAACGAATATCTATCAGCACTCAAGCAATTAACATTAAAAAAGAATGATTCTTTCCCTGAATAAAAGTGGAAAGAATCATTCTTTTTTGGTGAATCCAAACGGAAACAATCAAAGGTTTCATAAATTGAGTTTTTATAGTGGTCAAACTTGTCCGATTATACTATAATAAAAAATTGTGATAAAAATATTTAAAATAGGTTTAGACTAAACTCTTAAGGAATAAACTAATTATTGTGATATGTCAAGTCTCGTCTCAATTAAAATTCGACAATTTTAATCAATTCTCCAGGAAAGTTCATAAAGCGAGAAGGATAATACGGAGTGATGTAGAATAGTTAGTATTAGCGAACATAAGTCTACCGTATATGTAGATGCAGATGCTTGCCCGGTAAAGCAGGAAATCATTAAAATTACAAGAGGATATGGCTTTGACGTTGTTTTTGTTGCTTCTCATGCCCATAGAAAGAACACACCTGATCAAGGCAGGTGGGTATATGTCGATAGTTCGAAAGAAGCGGCTGACTTATACATTATGAACCATGTTCAACCACATGATGTACTGGTTACCCAGGATATTGGACTCGCGTCATTGGTTTTGCCGAAAAAAGTTTATGCCATCTCTCCCAGGGGAAAAGCCTACAGGGAAGAGAGTATAGTCACCGCACTCGATTATCGATACGTCGCAGCAAAAGAACGCCGTAGAGGAAACTATGGTAAAGGTCCTAAACCTTTTACAAATGAAGACAGAGAAACATTTTGTATTTCCTTCGATAAAATCTTGTCGGAAATTGCAGGAGAATCGGAATAAGTACAGAATGGATTAAGAGGGTAAATAAAAACAGGTGATAAATCGTGTCTGAAAGAATCCCTGAAGATAAGTTAAATAAAATATTATCGTCAACCGATATCGTAGATGTCGTCAGTGATTATGTACAACTGAAAAAGCAGGGACGCAATTATTTCGGTTTGTGTCCGTTTCATGGAGAGAATACTCCATCTTTTTCTGTTTCCCCTGACAAACAAATATTTCACTGTTTCGGCTGTGGGGCCGGTGGAAATGCTTTTACGTTTCTGATGGATGTTGATGGTTTAAGCTTCCTCGAAGCAGCGCAAAAGCTTGGTTCTAAAGTAGGAGAAGAAATCTCCATACAGACATCTTCGTCTGAAAGGGAGCTTCCCCCTCAAGAAGATGAAAAGCAAATGATGGAAGCTCATGGGTTATTAAGTAAATTTTACCACCATCTCCTTCTAAATACAAAAGAAGGTCAGGAAGCCCTCGAATATTTATTGGCTCGGGGATTTACTACTGAAAGCATCACTAAATTTCAGATTGGGTGGTCACTTCCAAGCTGGGATTTCACGGTTAAGTTCCTTCAGAAACGAGGCTATTCCCTGGAGCTGATGGAAGCGGCTGGTTTGCTCGTTAGAAGAGAAAGAGACAATTCCTTCTTGGATCGCTTCAGGGGAAGAATCATGTTCCCTATTGTAGATACGAAAGGGAACACGGTAGCTTTTTCAGGAAGAAGCATCGATGGGAATGATGAACCAAAGTACTTAAACAGTCCGGAAACGAAAATTTTTAACAAGAGCAGCATTCTTTATAACTATCACGCTGCGCGTTCAATGATAAGAAGAAAACAGCAGGCCATTCTGTTTGAAGGATTTGCCGACGTCATATCAGCCAGTGAAGCAGAGGTGGAAAATGGCGTAGCCACTATGGGTACTTCATTAACAGAGCAGCAAATCGGACTGCTTAAACGCCTGACTGATTCCGTAATCATTTGTTATGACGGTGATTCTGCTGGAGTGGAAGCCGCATTCCGGGCAGGAAATCTTCTTCACAAGCATCAGCTGAACATTCGTGTCGCAACAATTCCGGAACAATTAGACCCTGATGACTACATTTCAAAATATGGACCAACAAAGTTTCAACAAGATGTAATAGGGGCAAGCTTAACGTTCATGGCATTTAAGCTTCGGTATTATAAGCTGAATAAAAACTTAAATGATGAAGGAGATCGCCTTAAGTATATAGAAGACATACTTAAGGAAATTACCCAACTGAGTAAAGCGGTTGAAAAGGATTATTATTTAAGGTATTTAGCAGATGAGTTCGAATTATCTCTTGAGGCTCTTCAACAGCAGCTCTTTGAACTGGAAGGCCCAGACAAACGAAATTCTAAACCGCCTAAACAGGTAGGTATGCAAGGTAATTTCTACAGGCAGACTCAGTCTAAATTGTTACCCGCTTACCAAACGGCTGAGAGAAGGTTGATTGCCTACATGCTTAAGGACCCGAACATCGCTTATAAGATTCAGGAGTGGCTTGCAGGTACTAACCTTAATATTGATGAACATCAGGCTATTATTACTTATTTATTGGGTTATTATGAAGAAGGTCTACCTCCAAGTGCCAGTGCCTTTATCGGTTATCTTCCCGATGAGAGGTTAAGAAGGATCGTAACGGACATCGAAATGATGTCAATAAGCGAAGAAAGTACGGACCAAGAATTAGTAGATTATGTCAATCAGGTGTTAAAACATCAAAAGATGTTGAGAATAAAAGAAAAAGAAGTGGAAAGAAAAGAAGCAGAACGACTAAAGGATTACAGAAAAGAAGCACAAATAGCAATGGAAATCTTACAGCTGCGTAAGTCTCTATAAAGTTTTGTAAGGAAGTTGGAAGGAGGGGAACAAATGGCTGAAAAGTCAGCGCGTTCCAAACAAATAGCGTCAGAATTAACAGTTGATCAGGTGAAAGAATTTTTAGTTAACCAAGGTAAAAAAAGAGGGGTCCTCACATACGAAGATATTGCCGATAAATTATCAGGGTTCGAGTTAGATTCCGATCAAATGGATGAATTCTACGAACACTTAGGTGAACAAGGTGTAGAAATTATCAATGAAAATGACGAAGATGATGATCCGGGTGCTACGGAGTTAGAGAAAGAAGAGGAAGAAGAATTCAATCTGAATGATTTAAGCGTTCCTCCAGGAGTTAAAATAAATGATCCTGTTCGTATGTATCTGAAAGAAATTGGAAGAGTTGATCTTTTATCTGCAGAGGAAGAGATAAATCTTGCCAAGAGAATTGAAGAAGGCGATGAGGAAGCCAAGCGACGTCTTGCTGAAGCGAACCTGCGACTTGTTGTCAGTATTGCCAAACGTTACGTTGGTCGCGGTATGTTATTCTTAGACCTTATCCAGGAAGGGAATATGGGTCTGATTAAAGCGGTAGAAAAGTTTGATTACCGTAAAGGGTACAAATTCAGTACGTATGCAACTTGGTGGATTCGCCAAGCCATCACACGTGCGATCGCTGACCAGGCCAGAACGATTCGTATTCCGGTTCATATGGTTGAAACCATTAACAAACTTATTCGTGTACAAAGACAGTTATTGCAAGACTTAGGGCGTGAACCTGCACCGGAAGAAATTGCAGAAGAAATGGACCTGACACCTGAAAAGGTTAGGGAAATCCTTAAGATCGCTCAAGAGCCAGTTTCCCTTGAAACGCCAATTGGTGAAGAGGACGATTCTCATCTTGGTGACTTCATTGAAGACGCAGAAGCTCAATCTCCTTCAGAACATGCTGCTTACGAACTTTTAAAGGAACAGCTTGAAGATGTACTGGATACTTTAACGGATCGTGAAGAAAATGTTCTTCGTTTACGTTTTGGTCTGGACGATGGCAGAACCCGCACACTTGAAGAAGTAGGGAAAGTCTTCGGTGTAACAAGGGAACGTATTCGTCAAATAGAAGCAAAAGCTCTTAGAAAACTGCGTCATCCAAGCAGAAGCAAACGATTAAAGGACTTTTTAGAATAGAAACCCCATTAACTGCCTCTATTGTGATAGAGGTGGTTTTTTTTGCTCGAAATAAAGGATTTTCCAACACCTTTGACGAAGGTAGCTAAAAGATTTAACAGATAAAGGTGTGACAACTGTGAAAACAGTAAAAAATTCAAGAAAAGAATTGATTGTGAATGAAATACAACTTTGGAAGCAAGCCAATATGCTGCCAGAGCACTATTGTGACTATCTCCTTGCATTATATACCGAAGGAGATGGTATGGAACACAGTGATCAAAAGAATGTTAAAAAGAAGACAATGCTGAAAGACTTCTTTGTTTCAATTTGTGCGATATTTATTTCATTATTTGTCATTTATTTTACTGAATTGTCAATCGTTTTGCAAACAACGATTTTGGCAAGTTTTGTCGGATTATTAGTAGGAATAGGAATTTATTATACTAAAAAACAATTTTCACCTTTACTTTTGTATATGACTGCCGCTTGTATACTTCTCCTGGCCTCCATAGAAATAACAGAAGAGCTATTCGGTGGGAGTTCTTTCGGAATGTACGTAACCTTATTTCTGAACTGTTTCCTTTGGATAAGTGCAGGTTTGAAATGGAGGATGGGTTATTTTTCCCTTTCAGGATTGGCAGGGGGGGTACTACTAATTATTTTTATATTACTATAACTTCTGAAAATTTAAAAGTTTTTTAAAGTTGAGAAAATTCACTATTCCCTTTTATAATAAGAATGAGAGCGCATTCATAGAGTGCAGTGATTATGTTTGAAGGCGCTGTTATGGAAATGGAGTTAGGGCTTTCAGTCACCAAAGTTAGACAAGGGGGATAAGGATGAATTTTGACTTAACGCAAGAGCAAACAATGATTAAAAAGACAATTAGGGAATTTGCTGAAGAAGTAGTGGCTCCTGGTGCATTGGATCGGGACCGTACAAAGGAATTTCCTAAAGAAATTTTCAAGAAGCTTTCTGATCTGGGGATGATGGGACTTCCGTTTCCCGAGGAATATGGGGGAGCAGGTGCCGATACGGTCAGTTTCGCAATCGTAACCGAAGAGCTTAGCCGGTCTTGTGCGTCGACAGGTATTACGTATTCTGCGCATATTTCACTGGGAGGAGCACCCATTAATTTATTTGGTTCCCATGAACAAAAGCAGGAATACTTAACGCCAATCTGTACAGGGGAATCATTTGGAGCTTTCGGCCTGACTGAACCCAATGCAGGTTCTGATGCAGGCGGCACCCAAACCACTGCAGAAGATAATGGGGATAAATGGGTTATTAACGGTAATAAGTGCTATATTACCAATGCAAGCTATGCGAATCATCTCGCTTTAACAGCGATTACAGGTAGAAACAATGGGAACAAAGAAATCAGTGCGATTATCGTACCGACTAAAGCAAAAGGATTTACGGTAATCGATAATTATGAAAAAATGGGGCTTCATTCATCAAACACGACTGAGTTGGTTCTTGAAGATGTAGAAGTACCGAAGGAAAACCTGTTAGGAAAGCAAGGAGAAGGATTCAAGCAGTTCCTTGTCACCCTGGACGGTGGAAGGATCGGAATCGGTGCTATGGCTGTCGGTGTGGCACAGGCTGCTTTTGATAAAGCACTGCAGTATTCCAAGGAAAGAAAGCAATTCGGCAAAACCTTATCACAGTTTCAAGTCACTCAATTTAAGCTTGCGGATATGGCAATGAAGATTGAACTGGCAAGAAATATGGTTCATAAGGCAGCATGGTTGAAAGATCAGGGGAGACCATTTTCGAAAGAAGCTTCGATGTGCAAGCTTTATGCTTCAGAAATCAGTATGGAAGTAGCTGATGAAGCCATTCAGATTCACGGTGGATACGGATACATGAAAGAATACCATGTGGAAAGATATCTACGCGATGCCAAACTCCTTGAAATCGGAGAAGGGACCTCAGAAGTCCAGAGAATGGTTATTTCAAGGCTTATAGGATGTCAATAAGGTGAAAACACCATAATAGCAATTAGGAGCTCTATTGGTCCGCTCTGGGGCAATAGGGCTCTCCTTCTTTTAATGGAAATTTACCTTATTTCACACGAAATGTGTCTAATTTGTGAGAAAGATGGAAAAGTTAATTGATAGTACTTTTACTTTGTCGTTTTTTACAGTAAAATATAAAGTGTTGAAAAGAGCACTATTTTAGATGTTGTACATAAAGGAGGTTAAATCATGAATCGTAATCCAATCATTCCATTCGTACTTATCATGGCTCTTGGAATTGGTCTTGTTTTCTTCTTATCTTTAGAAGGCCTTAACAACGCTGATGAAAAAGCAAAAGAAGAAGGTCACGGGGAAATGGAAGGTAAAGAAGGCGAAGAGGCTTCAAGCGGGGAATTCGATCCGGAAGCCAAGTACAAAGAGTCTTGTGTATCTTGTCATGGTGGAAACTATGAAGGTGGCGCCGGTCCTGCTCTTAAAGGAACAAAGCTGTCTAAAGACGAGATCAAAGAAACGATCAAAAACGGTAAAGGTATGATGCCTGCTGGTCTAGTTGAAGAAGGAAATCTGGATGCTATGGCAGACTGGATCAAGACACTTAAATAATCAATGATTGAAAAAGGTTCTTTGTCTTTTGGGCAAAGGACTTTTTTTATCGGGAAAAGTTGGTTAGAATGATTATCGTACATGATTTACCCAATAAAAATGATTATAGGTGAACGAATGAATATTCAACAATTATCAAAACGACTAGAAACAGTTGTGTCATACATACCCAAGCAATCTAAAATCGCTGATATCGGTTCAGATCATGCATACTTACCGTGCTATGCCGTCAATAAAGGTATTGCATCCTCTGCAATCGCCGGAGAAGTAGTGAAAGGGCCATATCTTTCTGCCAAGAAACAAGTGGAAGATGCCCAATTAACTCAGGAGGTAGAGGTGAGATTTGGAAATGGATTGGAAGTGATCGCTCCAGGCGAAGTAGATTGTATTACGATAGCCGGAATGGGGGGCGCATTGATTGCCTCTATCTTAGAGGCAGGAAAAGAAAAGCTGACCAATCAGCGACTAATTCTTCAGCCGAATGTGAGTGCAAGGTCCATTCGAACGTGGCTTATGGACAATGAATGGGACTTAATAGGGGAAGAAATTCTTGAAGAAGATGATAAGGTATATGAAATTCTAGTGGCGGATAAAGGAAACCCGAGACGCCACTACTCTGGTGAGCTTGAAAAAGAGTTGCTGCTCGGTCCATTTTTGATGAAGGAGCGTAACGATGCATTTTTGAAAAAATGGAATCAGGAGCTTCATCAATGGAAGAATATATTGAATAACATGGAAAAAGCAGAAAAAACGGATGCGTTGGAAGAACGAAAACGGGAACTCATTCAAAAAATAAAAATGGTGGAGGAGGTTCTTATCCCATGAAGACAGTAAACGGCCATGAGATCATTCAGCTGTTTGAACAATTTTCACCAAAATATTTAGCAGAAGAAGGGGATCCGATTGGTCTTCAAATTGGTAAATTGAACGAAAAGGTTGAGAATGTGATGATCACCCTGGATGTATTGGAAAATGTGGTGGATGAAGCAATTAAAAACAATGTGAAATTAATCATAGCCCATCACCCACCGCTTTTTCGTCCATTAAAGTCCCTGCAAACGGACACTTATCAGGGACGAATGATTGAGAAGTTAATCAAGCATGATATTGCGGTGTATGCGGCTCATACGAATCTTGATGTGGCAACGGGGGGAGTTAATGACCTTTTATCCGACATGCTGCATTTGCAGGATACGTCTGTTCTCGTCCCTACTCACAATGAGGAGCTCCGTAAATTAGTCGTTTATGTACCAAAAGAAAACGCAGAGGAACTTCGAACGGCCCTTGGGAATGCAGGAGCCGGGCACATCGGAAACTATTCACATTGCAGCTTCTCGACTGAAGGAAAGGGAAGATTCCTCCCAGAGGAGGGCACGAACCCGCATATCGGGAAGCAAGGTTCCCTTGAGAAAGTAGCAGAAGAGAAGGTGGAAACGGTTTATCCTGTTTCTTTAGAGAAGAAATTGTTGAAAGCGATGTTCACCCATCACCCTTATGAAGAAGTTGCCTATGATATCTATTCCCTTAAAAACGAATCGCCTGCTTTAGGCCTAGGTAGAATCGGACATTTACAGAAAGAGATGAGTCTTAAGGAATTTGCTTTAGTTGTGAAAGAGACATTTGGGATGGACGGAATCAGAGTCATTGGTGATGGGGAAGCTAAAGTAAAGAAAGTAGCAGTGCTTGGCGGAGATGGAAATAAGTATATCGGGAAAGCGAAAAGACAGGGAGCGGATGTATTCGTCTCGGGCGATATTTATTACCACACTGCCCACGACGCCATGATGATGGGGCTGAATGTCGTTGATGCAGGACATCACATCGAAAAAGTCATGAAGGATGGAGTGGCCAGTCATTTAGCGAAAAAATCCTCGGAAAAAGGGTATATCGTCAATATATTCGCGTCAAAAGCTGAAACCAACCCATTTACGTATATGTAAAGATGGAAGGCCCCTTAGAGATTTTCTAAGGGGCCTTTCTCGTTATTTTGTTCCCAATTTAGCTTTTCGTACTTTAGGGAGAATTTTATTTAATGGGACATTCCGCTCTCTTGTCCAAGTGGATTCATCATTTGGATTAAAAGCTTCAAGGAATTTAATGACTTCTTTTACGATTGGAGTAGGAGTGGATGCTCCGGCTGTTACAGCAACGATGTTAGCATCTTTAACCCATTCTATATCCAATTCACTAATGTCGGAAATGCGATGTGCAGGAGTACCTGCGATATCTTTTGATACTTGAGCAAGCCTGTTGGAGTTATTACTCTTAGGATCTCCAACGACGATGAGTACATCTGCATCACCAGCTTGTTCAGCAACTGCTTCTTGACGAACCTGGGTAGCCAGGCATATTTCTTTGTGCAGCTCAACGTGAGGATACATTTCCTTCACTTTATCCATCGTATCCAATACATCCCACTGACTCATTGTCGTTTGATTGGTGACAATGATTTTTTCGTTTTCAATTGAAAGCTTTTCTACATCTTCTGCTGTTTCCACGAGATGTACGATCTCAGGTGCGACCCCGACAGCCCCTTCAGGCTCAGGATGTCCTTTTTTACCGATATAGATCACGTCATAGCCTTCCGCTTCTTTAGCGCGAATCAGATCATGGGTTTTCGTTACATCTGGACACGTTGCATCCAGTGTGACAAGTCCTTTTTGTTTGGCTATTTCTTTCACTTCAGGAGAGACTCCGTGTGCCGTGAAGATAACCGTTCCTTCATTTACTTGTTCGATGATTTCTTTTCTGTTGCTGCCGTCCAGGGTAATGATCCCGTCTTCTTCGAATGCGTCAGTCACATGCTTGTTGTGAACGATCATGCCTAAAATATAAATTGGACGAGGAAGCGATTTGTCTAATGCGGCGTTTCTTGCAATGACCATTGCATCTACAACACCGTAACAATAGCCTCTCGGAGTAATCTTAATAATTTCCATCTATAAATATCCTCCTACATGAGAAAAGGTTTTGTCTTCATTATAAAGGAGAACAGTCTTCCTGACAAAGAGAACGATAATAATTTGAACCATTCCCTATCGAAATGCCTTTTTAGTGGCCTTTAATAAAAGGCTCTTTTCGTAAAGTTTGTTGCTATTGTAGAGGAAAAAGTAATAGTTGATTTCCGCTACAGGATGCTCGCTTTCCACGGGGCTGGCGGTGAGCCTCCTCGGCTGCGCCTCCGGGGTCTCACCTGTCCAGCTACGGGGCTTAGGGGCGACAAACATAAGCCCCTAGGCAAAGCCCCTCCCGCTTTTCGTACTGTCCAGCTATTCCCGCAGGAGTCGAGCCTCCTGCAGCGAGAATCAACTTTCTGAGCATGTATCCTTAATAGAAAACAATTAAAACAAGAATTTTAGCAAACAATCTTATTTAAGATAAGTAGAAATTGATTTTCCTTTTAAGAAAGAAGAATTTATTTTCTAGTTACATTGTTTTGTTGCACATCTTGAAGCTCTGTCATGAAAATTCCATTAAAGATGGTGAGGGGAACTGCGCAGGCTCCTGCGGAAGTACGGGCGTGCCGAGACTCCGGAAAGCAGAGCAGTTCCCCTCACCATCCAGCATAAACTGGTTGATAGGGCCCTGGCAGATTCTATGTTAGAAAACATCAATCTTTGCGAAAAGAGCCAAATAAAAAAATCCCTAAACAGGTGATTCAGTACCTTTAGGGATCCCGGCCTTAAATATACAGTTTGGGTTTTGATCCTGATTTAGACTTAGATGGTGCCTGGATATCTTCAAGACCTTCACTATCCTCTGAAATTTCTACGGGTTGTTTCTTCTTCTTTTTTTTCTTAACGGTGGATTCGACTTCAGGGATGTCGATATCCGCATTTTTTTCTCCGCTATTCCCGTCGTCGGACGCATCATCGGCAGACATATCTTTGAATCCACGATATAACTTCCATAGTGCCGGGATATTTTTCACCATAGGTCCGTATTGTTGGAACATCGGACCCAGCTGTTGAGCGGTCTGGAGCAATTGCTGTGAATTGGATAAAAATGAATTCACATTGCCGGGGTTCAATAGGCTCTGGAGGATTCCGCCAGCTGCCTGGGGAGATCGTTCAAAGCCCGACGTGTTGGAAGATGAATCCCCTCTGGAAAATTGTTGTAATAATCCTCCGCCAGTATTCTGATTATCCCCCTTTTTAAGAAGCTTAGACAATAAACCACCTTTACCTGGTCCCCGGTTTCTTCCTCTCTGATTCATTCCCATATTGAATCCCTGGTTTTGACGTTGTCCCCCAAATTGAAACGGAGGTGGCTGCGTCTGCCCCAGTCCAAAGCTGTTTCTTCCAGGCTGCTGCATTCCGAACCCGTTGAATCCCCGCTGCTGTCTCATTCCGAAAGGATTTCGCATATCCTGGCCCTGATTCCTCATTCTTCTAGGCGGCATAATGACAGCCTCCTTTCATTCGAATAAATTCCTCGTCAGTATAGAGTATGCAATAGGTGAAAAAAGGGTATTCATACAATATCATCTCAAATTAAAATAAGTATGAACTAGATGTTTTGCCAAAAAAATATTATAATGGTTAGATGTTCTTTAAATATGACGCTTGCTAACGTTAAGATAAAAACTCGCGATGATAAAGTGATCCGTAAATTTTATATATATCTATGGTGATGATGTGTACGAGAGGACATCCATCCCGATGACAGCGTAAATAAAAGGATATTTTGATAAAAGGAGATGTAAAGAATGAAAAAGAATTTATTTCTACAATTCGGATTCCAGCCTTTCATTAATGAAGCTGTAGAAGGACTGGGTTTCTACGAACCAACAGAAATTCAAAAGAAAATGATCCCACTGATTTTAAAAGGGCAGAGTGCGATAGGTCAATCCCAGACAGGAACGGGAAAAACGCATTCATATCTATTACCGATCATTGAGAAGGTGAATGCGGATTCTGAACAGGTACAAGCAGTCATTACTGCTCCCACCCGAGAACTTGCACAACAGATTTATCAAGAAGTACTAAAGATCACGAAAGATAGCAACATTGTTTCCCGCTGCTATATTGGTGGAACGGACAAGCAGAGAACGATTGAGAAATTAAAACACCAGCCTCATATTGTGGTTGGTACTCCTGGACGGATCAATGATTTAGTGAAAGATCAAGCCTTATTTGTTCATACTGCCAGTCTACTGGTGATTGATGAAGCGGATCTGATGCTTGATATGGGATTCATTGAAGACGTGGATCAAATTGCCGCTAAGATGCCTGAAAAATTACAAATGCTTGTATTCTCTGCGACGATTCCAGAGAAACTGAAGCCATTCTTGAAAAAGTATATGGAAAATCCACAATATGCACATGTTGAGCCCGAGCAGCTATCGGCAAAGAATATCCAACATGTGATCGTCCCTCTTAAGAGTCGCGATAAAATTAACCTATTGTACAATATTTTAGTGGATATTAATCCATATTTAGGTATCGTTTTCACAAATACAAAACTAAAAGCAGATGAAGTGGCAGATGCTTTGATCGCTAAAGGATTAAAGGTTGGGCGGATTCACGGAGACCTTTCCCCACGTGAGCGTAAGAAAATGATGAAACAAACGAGAAACCTGGACTATCAGTACATCGTAGCGACTGATTTAGCAGCAAGAGGGATTGATATTGAAGGTGTAAGTCATATCATTAACTTTGAACTGCCACAAGATCTCGATTTCTATGTTCACCGTTCCGGCCGTACAGCGCGTGCAGGTAATAGCGGAATTGCCTATACCATTTATACACCTTCGGATGAAGATGCATTGAATCGTCTGGAGAAGCTCGGAATCAGTTTTGCTCATCTAGACATTAAGAAAGGGGAATGGTCTGAGTTACCACCCCTAAACAAACGTAAGAACCGTCAAAAAACGAATGTTAATGAGATTGATGAAAAAGCGAAATCAATGGTTCGAAAACCGAAAACCGTTAAGCCGGGCTATAAAAAGAAAATGCAATACAAAATGGATCAAATCAAGAAACGTGAGAGAAGAAAGAAAAACAGAAGTAAATAAGTGTTTTAACGTGATTCATTTGTACACATTCGATACAATATAGAGAGATTTTCTTAGGAGTTGAGAAGAATGGTTAAGATTGGATCCCATGTTTCAATGAGTGGTAAAAAAATGCTATTAGCTTCCAGTGAGGAAGCCGTTTCCTATGGAGCTAATACATTTATGATTTATACAGGTGCACCTCAAAATACGAGAAGAAAAAAGATCGAAGACTTAAATATTGAAGCGGGTATCGCTCACATGAAAGAAAATGGGATAGAGGACATCGTTGTTCATGCTCCCTATATCATTAACATCGGAAATACGACGAACCCTGCGACATTTGAATTAGGTGTCAATTTCCTCCGTTCTGAAATCGAGCGCACAGAAGCTCTGGGAGCGGGGCAGATTGTGCTTCACCCGGGTGCTCACGTGGGTGCAGGAGCAGAAAAGGGAATCAAAAAGATCATTGAAGGTCTCAATGAAGTATTAACCAAAGACCATAAAGTGCAAATTGCATTGGAAACGATGGCTGGGAAGGGTTCAGAATGTGGAAGATCTTTTGAAGAATTAGCTCAGATCATCAATGGAGTAGAGCTGAATGACCGCCTTTCTGTTTGCTTCGATACTTGTCACACCCATGATGCAGGATATAATATTGTGGAAGATTTCGATGGAGTCCTGGAAGAATTCGATAAGATTGTAGGGATTGACCGCTTAAAGGTTCTTCACATTAACGATAGTAAGAATGAGCGGGGAGCAAGTAAAGACC
Organism: Rossellomorea aquimaris; assembly: GCF_035590735.1. Taxonomy (NCBI): domain Bacteria; kingdom Bacillati; phylum Bacillota; class Bacilli; order Caryophanales; family Bacillaceae; genus Rossellomorea; species Rossellomorea aquimaris. Next base: position 2,999,136 of record NZ_CP141595.1, on the reverse strand, counting down.
GCCATGAAAATTTAGGATTCGGACATATCGGATTCAAAGCTCTGAACTATATTGTGCATCATCCACAGCTGAAAGAGGTCCCTAAGATTCTGGAAACACCGTATGTAGGGGAAGATAAGAAAAATAAAAAACCTCCTTACAAGTTCGAAATTGACATGCTTCAGAATCAAACTTTCGATGAAGATGTATTAACGAAAATACTGAATCAATAAAAAAAGGCAATAGAGGAGGTCATCTCTCATCAATAGGGACGCCTCCTCTTCTTTTACTATCTGATGAGCTGCAAAAAGAGTTGGTTGATTTCCTTCGCCTTGGCAGGACCTATGATCCTGGCTAAGTCCTTCACCAATTTACTGCGTTTCTTGTCATCAAAAATATTGATGTTCTTTCCTTTAACACTTGCGACGATGCTTGTTGCCTGCTGGGACGTCAATGAAATGTTATATTGATTGGCGTACTTAAGTAATTCTTCATTTGTGATATTGTTGATTTTGTGATTAATCACGTTTTGTAATAGCTTCATGTTTATCACTCCTCAACAGATACATATGTAACTCCTGAACAGAAAGTGACATTTTTATAAGAAAATAAAGTGAAAGGAAGGGAATTGACGATGACCCAAAGAGTACATAAAAAAGAAAGTCCCCTTCATTTTATTTACCGATTGATCTTTATTACGATTGGAGCAGCCTTAGCTGCTATATCCATTGAGTTGTTCCTAGTTCCAAATAATATCATCGATGGTGGAATTATTGGTGTTTCGCTGATTTTGGATTATTTAGTTTCAGACACTATTCCATTTGTAAACTTTGCAACCCTGCTGGTTCTTCTAAATCTTCCTTTTATGTATTACGGGTATAAACATATCGGGAAAACCTTTGTCGTTTCTTCTCTGTTTGCCATTATCGCACTGGCAGGCATTGAAAGCCTTTTACACCATATTGAACCATTTGTAACAGAGAAAGTGTTAGCCACTGTCTTTGGAGGATTGACTCTTGGTGTGGGGGTCGGCCTTGTGATACGTCATGGAGGATCTCTGGATGGAACTGAAATCCTTGGTATCCTTTTAACAAAGAAGCTTCCGTTTTCAGTGGGAGAGTTTGTTATGTTCATCAATATTTTCATTTTCGCCTGGGCAGCATTTGTCTTCGGACTTGAAGAAGCGATGTATTCCGTCATGACATACTATATAGCCTTTAAGACGATTGATACGGTGATTCAGGGAATGGATGAAACGAAGGCCGTTATCATTGTTTCTGACCATTACCTGGATGTATCTGACGCCATACTAAAAAGACTTGGCAGGGGAACTACCATGTTAAAGGGGCGTGGAGGTTACACAGATAATGATAAAGAGGTCATTTATGTCGTGGTCACCAGACTGGAAGTAACAAAGTTGAAATCCATTGTTTCTGATGTAGATCCCAATGCATTCATTACGATCATGAGTACACAGGAAACAAAGGGTGCACGATTTAAGTCTGCCATTCATTAATGCAGCACTGGAGTAAAGGACTGCTCACTCAAATCGAGCAGTCCTTTTATTATGGTATCGGGGTATGAATATTTACAATTGTGCACCCATCATGTATACTACCCTATGTACTTTTAAATCGTAATGATTCTTATAAAGAGAGATGATATAAATGGATACTACAAATCCTATTATTAAAATAGAAGATGTGAATTTCAGATATGAGCGAGAAAGGGTGCTCGAGGATATTAACCTTAGCATTCCCAGAGGTGCATTTCTTGGGATTGTCGGACCTAACGGTTCAGGTAAATCCACATTACTAAAGCTTGTTCTTGGCCTTTTACGAGTAAAACAAGGGAATATTGAGCTATTTGGGATCCCCCAGCATAAATTCAAACAATGGGATCGCATAGGGTTTGTTTCCCAGAAGGCCAATAGCTTCAATACAGGCTTTCCAGCCACGGTATATGAGGTGGTGGCGAGCGGATTAGCGAAAAAAGCAGGCTTGTTCAAGAGGATTTCATCTAAATACAAACAAGATGTTTATAGTGCCATAGAATCGGTTGGGATGAGTCAATTCGCTAAACGTAACATTGGGGAATTATCAGGAGGACAACAGCAAAGGGTTTTTATTGCCCGGGCCCTCGTCAGCCAGCCTGATGTATTGATTCTAGATGAGCCGACAGTTGGGGTGGACAGTCAAAACGTCCAAAACTTCTATGATATGTTAGAAACGTTAAATAAAGATTTAGGGATTACTCTCGTACTTGTCACTCATGACATAGGATCGATTTCGAACAAAGTGACTCATGTCGCTTGTTTAAATAAACATTTACATTTCCATGGCAAAACAGAAGAGTTTGAGAAGCTAAAGGAAAATCAGCTTTCCTCTTTTTATGGTCATGATGTACATTTTTTAAATCATGAACATGAACATCATCATTCATGATGGATTGGAGGGAAGACAATGCTACAAGCTATTTTTCAATATGAATTTCTACAAAATGCTTTTCTAACGGGGATTCTCATTGGAATCATCGCCCCCTTATTAGGAGCATTCATCGTCGTAAGGAGGCTTTCTTTAATTGCGGATGCCTTGAGTCACGTCACTCTGTCAGGTATTGCAGCGAGCCTGTATTTAAGTAAAACAATGCCTGCTTTTTCGGGATTGAATCCACTCTACTTTGGAATGGTATTCTCTGTCATGGGCTCATTGTTCATAGAACGTTTGCGTATGTTATACAAACATTATCAGGAGCTTGCGATACCGATCATCCTATCTGGAGGAATCGGGATAGGGGTCATCTTCATTTCGCTGGCAGACGGTTTTAATACAGATTTATTTAGTTATTTGTTTGGAAGTGTGAGCGCAGTCAGCAGAGGAGATTTGTATCTGATTGGAGGAATCAGCGTTCTTGTCATAGGCGTGATTTTCCTGCTTTATAAAGAATTGTTTCTTCTATCCTTTGATGAAGACCATGCAAAGGCGTCAGGTATCCCTGCTAAGGCGATCCACTTTATCTTTATGGTCATGGTGGCACTTGTGATTGCCGCTTCCATGCGCATCGTCGGAATCCTGCTCGTTTCGTCTCTTATGACATTACCGGTTGCTGCAAGTATCAGGATTGCCAATGGATTTAAACAAACGATAGGGTTTTCACTGTTATTCGGTGAAATCTCTGTTATTGTCGGATTGATCAGTGCGTTCTATTTGAATCTTGCACCAGGTGGTACGATTGTCATGACGGCTATTTTAATCCTGCTTATTACAATTGTGATTAAAAAAATAAAAACGTCCAGTCATTCTTCTAAAGTTGAGGTGTAAAAAGTGAATGTAACAGAAGCAATGGACCTGTTAAAATCAAAAGGATATAAGCATACAGGAAAACGGGAGCAATTACTTGAACTGTTTTCCAGCTCTAATAAATATTTGACTGCCAGGGATGTTTTGGAAAATATGAAGGCTGATTACCCTGGGCTCAGTTTTGATACAATCTACCGTAATTTGAGCTTGTTTGTTGAACTTGAAATCTTGGAAGAGACTGAACTCTCAGGAGAAAGACATTTTCGATTTACATGCGAAAGTCATCACCATCATCATCACTTCATTTGTATGGATTGTGGGAAAACGAAAGAAATTCATACATGTCCCATGGAAGCATTACAAGAAAATTTAACGGACACAGGATATGATATATCCGGCCACAAATTCGAAATTTATGGCAAATGCCCTCAATGTCAGTAGAGAGATCCTTTTAGGGTCTCTTTTTTCTTGGCTCCTTTCGAAAAGTTTGTTGTTTTATTACTAAGATCTGCTTGTTGCTCTGTAAACAAGTGAGTGCTTAGATGGTGAGGGGAACCGCTTCGCTTTCCGCGGACGTTCGGCCGAGCCTCCTCAGCTTCGCTTCCGGGGTCTCGGCACGCCCGTACTTCCGCAGGGAGTCTACGCAGTTCCTCACCATCTTTAAGAGGTTTTCGTGACAGAGCTAAAAGGTGTCAAAAAACTAACTAAATTGGAAAACAGCCTTTTTAAAGAAATTTTACGCCTTACTAGAACCCTGAGGCTTGATTGATAATTGAAATAATTATTTTTTTGTATTAGCACAGAGCGGAAAGGAACGGTCCATGTTTTCACACTACCACTCATGATAAATTTGTTTTTCTTGGAAGTCTTTTTCTTTTACTGAAATGTCCAAAGTTTAAGTAAAGGTAAAAGAGGGAAAAAATGCATTTATACGGAAGAAATTGAGAGGAGATGCAGCCATGGAAACAGTCCCTTTTACGCACTGCCCGACGAATAAAAAAAACTGTGTGAGCACAATTGATCTCACATCATATCATCGCATAGCACCACTTCCCATCAGTGGAAGCGCAGAGGATGCGAAGACGAGAATCCGCAGCACCCTAAGCAAGTTCGATCATGTAGAGATCAAGGAAGAAAAGTCACATTATGTTCATGCGGTTTTCACATCAAAGTGGTTGAAATTCAAGGATGACCTTGAACTCTATATTGATGAAAGCACCAACCTTCTACATATCAAGTCAGGTTCACGTCTCGGATATTATGATTTTAAAGTGAATCGGAAACGGGTGGAACAATTTAAAGAACTATTCAATAAGTAATGGAAAAAGCCTCTTACGATTAGAGGCTTTTCCTATGATTCATTTTGAAGCCAGGTTTGAACCCAGGAGTTCGCTTCCTGCCAGTCATTTACGCGAATGACTCCATCAGGGATCGGTTTTTGATTGTATGGTGTGTTAAATAACATTACCGGAATCGATAGTTCTTCAGAAATCGCTACAGCATTATCATGTTTATCCTCAAAGAAAATATCGACACCATGTTTTTTTGCTGTTGAAATTTTGTCATGTGAGCCAATTAATTCGATGTGATGATACATCAGATCTTGTGAATTGAACCATTCTTTTGTTAATTGAATGAGATCGGATCTTCTTGCACTTATAAAATAAAGCTCATGTATTTCTTTCCATTGATCCAATATTTTCTTTGCGCCGGGAGCAAGGGGAGATTCTTTGTAAATGGTTGGTTCTGCTTCCTTAAACCATTTCCCGAAAGTTTGAGGTGAAATATTCAGAACTTCTGTCAGCTCGTATTGGGTGATGTCTTGTAAGGTTAAATTCAACTTAAAATAATCATTTATGTGAGGCAGTAAAGATTCTGGTGACGTAACTGTCCCATCAATATCAATTCCAAAACGTTTCATTCTTTATCATGCTCCTCTTTATAAAAACTCCTTCAAGTTTATCACATTTCTGACATGTAGATAAACGATGTTTTCAAAAAGCAATTAATGGTTTGAAAAGTGAAAGTAAGCTAACAAAAATGACAAACATTAGCATAGTAAATATAGAGAAGTGACACACAATAAGAAGGCTCCCAAACACAGAAAGTGAGGGATTGCTGTATGAATGATGAACGACGCGAATTAAACAGCGTTGATCGAAATCTACAAGATATCGACGTGTATTACGACAATCCGGAAACAGATGTGAGTAAAGAATACCGTGAAGAAACAGCAGCTGAAATTGCTGCTCCAATGAGTGTAAGCCGCGACTTTGAAGAGGATACCGCCCGAGATACGACAACATCAGGTCGTGTATTGGGTTACTCCGCACTTGCTCTATCCATTCTTTCCTTATTTATTCTCCCGGTAATCATGGGGGCTGCGGGGATTGTTCTTGGATTCGTGGCAAGAAGACGAGGAGCAGAAATGCTCGGTGCCTGGGCGATCGGAATTGGGGCCGTATCGATAATTATTGGATTATTTGTACTGCCGTTCTTTTAAAAACAACACTTTTTCTTGAAATTGGGAGCGTTTCAAGAATAAAAAAAAAGAGGACTGATCTCGATCAGTCCTCTTTACATGCATTTATACTTCTTGTTCATTCTTTTCTGCTTCTTGCTGTGCAAAATATTCTTCTGCGATCTTGTCGATTTCTTTCTTTAATTCCTCAACCATCGTCTCTTCAGGAACTTTCCGGACAGTTTTACCTTTTCGGAATAACAGTCCTTCACCACGAGCCCCGGCAATGCCGATATCGGCTTCTCTGGCTTCACCTGGTCCATTTACTGCGCATCCAAGGACAGCGACTTTGATTGGTGCTTTAATGGTGGAGATGTATTCTTCCACTTCATTGGCTATTGAAATTAAGTCGATTTCAATACGTCCGCATGTCGGACATGAGATTAAGGTAGCAGCATTTGAAGCTAATCCAAACGACTTTAATAATTCTCTGGCAACCTTCACTTCTTCAACAGGGTCAGCACTTAAGGAAATACGCAGTGTATTTCCTATGCCAAGACTTAGAATCGCCCCTAGCCCTGCTGCACTTTTTACTGTTCCTGCAAATAATGTACCCGATTCAGTGATTCCAAGGTGAAGCGGGTAATCGAATGCTTTAGCCGCTTTCGTGTATGCTTCGATGGCCAAGTTCACATCAGAAGCCTTCATGGAAACGATTATGTCATGAAAATCAAGATCTTCCAGGATTTTGATGTGATGAAGGGCACTTTCTACCATACCGTCAGCCGTTGGGTATCCGTACTTTTCAAGGATCTTTCTTTCCAAACTTCCGGCATTTACACCGATTCGAATTGGAATCCCTTTTTCTTTCGCAGCTTTGACAACTGCCTCCACTTTTTCACGGCGACCGATATTTCCTGGGTTGATCCGGATTTTATCGGCTCCTCCTTCAATGGCTTTTAAGGCTAGTTTATAGTCAAAATGTATATCGACAACAAGTGGAATATTGATTTGTTTCTTAATATCAGCTATCGCGTCTGCTGCACGTTCATCTGGACAAGCTACCCGGACAACCTGGCAACCTGCTTCTTCGAGACGGTGAATCTCTTTAACCGTTGCTTCAACATCATGTGTCTTTGTAGTAGTCATACTTTGGATAACAAGTTCGTTGTTACCCCCAATAGTTAAATCTCCGACTTTGACCGGACGTGTTTTTGAACGATGTATAATTTCACTCAAGTGTAATTCGCTCCTTTAGAAAGGTTCTTTCTCAAACTTTCATTAAAAGTAATACGAAGCTATTGTAACAGTGTTTTGTGTGAAATGACAAGAAATAGGTGTATTTTGAATGCTTGGCTTATTGATAATTCGGGATCTTGTAGGTTTTACCGATTTGGATCTTTGCAGGCGGCACATCATTTAATTCTTCGAAATCGGTAATCACACGTTCGATGGGAACAGGTATAGAACCATCAAGGAGATCTTCTACAAGACTTAAGACAGTGTCACCGGGCTTGACCTCCATTTCCACATAAGGTATGGATGAGGGATCTTCCACAGGAGTTTCCTGTGACGCGGTTGGAGATGCCTGATTAACCTGAGGCTGGGCTGTTGCGACAGTGGATTCTTTATAAAGCAGCCGTAAAGTTCCCTTATTTAAATCATAATAGACACTATAAAGAAGAATGATAATACCAAAGAAAATAGCCATTCTTTTCATATATACTTTCCTCCCGGTATTTTAGAATGAATCTGACTATGAAGGGATTACGAATCATGACGAATAAGCTTCTCCAACTGGTAATCGGATTACTGCCCATATTAATGGTACTGGGAAATTCTATGCTTATTCCCATTCTCCCGAGTATTGAAGCGGATTTACATTTGAATAGCAGCTGGTCTGGTTTTATCTTAAGCTCATTTACCATACCTGCAGCAGTGGTGATTCCGTTTGTGGGGGTGTTGTCTGATCGCTTTGGTCGTAAACGATTAATCATTGTTTCACTATGGATAATGATTCTGGGAAGTGTACTTTGTGTTGTGAGCGGAGAAGTAAATGAAACTGTTAGACTTTTCATGATTGGCCGAGGATTACAAGGTGTGGGGGCCGCTGGAACGACACCTCTGGCCATGGCATTGATCGGTGACATCTTTCAGGGGCAGGAACGCTCAAGGATGTTAGGGTCGTTAGAGGTGTTTAATGGGATAGGCAAGGTAGTCGCACCTCTTACTGGTGCCACACTGGCTATCCTTGTCCATTGGAACCATGCATTTTGGGTGTTTCCTGTATTATGCTTGGTGATTTTAATAGGACTTAGAGAAACGATTGAAACGAAAGAGGGCTATCACAAGGCTGATAAAAAGAACCTGTACTCCATCCTTATTTCAAAGGGACGTTTATTATTTCCACTTTATGCGATTGGAGGGATAGGCTTATTTTTATTATTCGGCATTCTCTTCTTCCTTTCCTACCATATTGAAAATACTTTTCATATTGACGGCTTTTTCAAAGGATTTACATTTATCTTTCCACTTGGCGCGATGACCATTAGCTCTTACTGGTGTGGGAAGAGGTTAAAGACGGATGAGGAACTGGGATGGACGTATATGAAATGTGGGTTGTTAATGATGTCGGTCCCGTTAGGCTTTCTGATCATTTTTTCATCATTGGGGTTTTTAATGTTCTTTATTACGGTCAGTTTTGGTGGATTGGGCTTGATGCTGCCGGTCATTAATACCTTTATCACAGGGAGTGTTTCAGAACATGAAAGGGGCCTGATAGTCAGTATTTATGGAGCTGTGAGGTTCGGTGGGGTTGCACTGGGACCTATTGCATACAGCCTGTGGAAAGAGAATGTGATGGAAATGTATATGATATCATTTGCTTTTTCTCTACTTAGCATGCTGCTTTTTCTGTTTATCTCCAAACGAAGGAAGGGGGTCTTTCGTCCTAAAATTCAATAAACCTTTACTCCAGCTTTACAATTCCTTCATCTTTCTTTGAGAAAATGAAATGTGGAATGATTAGGGAAGGGTGTATAATTTTGTCGAAAATACTAAACTTTAAACGAAAATGGCTCTGGGAGATTAAAAAGGTGAAAATGAACGTTCCGTTTACCAAGTTATCATTAAAGAATCGATTATTGATTGTCATTTTACTCCTGGTTACAATTACAGGCTCAACGATCGGGGGAATATCCTATATAAAGTCCAAACAGGCCACGATTCATTTGATGGAACAGCGATTGGACCGTGAAGTGACATCGATGAGTGATATAGCACAAAGCTTGATGCTCCTTTATGTTGGAAAGCAGGAACAGTTTGAAAAAAAGCTAGACGATATGATTGTGAAGCAGGATTCTGCATTAATCCAGGATAATATAGAGGCACAATTCTTTTTTATCAAAGATTCGAAAGCAGTACCATTTTCAGTAAGTGAACGTTCTGAATTACAATTTGAGACACCCCTTATTGATCGGATTGAAAATCTTGAAAAAGGAACCATTCAAACCACCATCAAGGGTAAGACATATACGCTTGCATTTCATTCGATTCAGGAGTTGCAAGGTGAATATGTGATTGTTGTTCCTCAGGAAGAGTATATGCAGGACATACGGTCAATGGCTGCCTATACAATCGTTATGATTGGCCTAAGCGTAGTGATTGCCTTTATCATTGTCCTATTATTTGTGAACCGGCTAACCTCGCCGATCGCAAAATTGCGAGAATCAATGAAGAAAATAAGAGATGGGGATCTTGCAGCAAACATCCCAGTGGAAACGACGTTGCCGGAAATCGTTTCCCTTCAAAAAAGCTTTGATTCGATGGTATTGAAAATGAAAGACTTAATACATAATATTCATCAAACAACAGACAGTTTAACATCTACAGGGTTACAGCTTCAATCCTCTTCATCAGAACTATTGAAAGAAAATGAGTATATGGTAGAAACGGTCCGAATGGTGAAAGTGGGTGCAGAAGAAACGGCGGGGACTTCTGAAGTAAGTGTCAACCACTTTCAAGAAATGAATATGACCGTAAAATCCATTTTTATGAAAATGAATTCCATCTTTGAGAAAACAAAGGATATGAACGAATCAGCTGGTGACGGGGAGTACAAGGTTGATAAAATGATCGGGGGGTTGAACAGGGTATCCGGGGACTTCAAGCATATGAATAAGATCATTCAAGAAGTCCATGATCAATCATCCTCCATCGTTACGGTGATTTCATTGATTAATCAAATCGCTGAACAAACGAAACTCCTCGCCCTCAATGCCACGATTGAAGCCGCAAGGGCGGGTGAATCCGGTCGTGGATTTGCGGTTGTCGCCAATGAAGTGAAAAAGCTTGCAGATCAATCATCAGATGCTACGAAGAATATTAGTGAAACCATTCATACTATGGAGTCAATAACGTTCAATGCTTCCAGGCAATTCGATCAATTCTTCAAAGAATTTCAGTACTATGTATCTGAAGCTACTGAGACACGAGAATCGTTTGATTTGTTGAAAAATGAAATAGATGGTGTCAGCACGGATCTGCAAAATATGAAGGAGGATTTGGGCTATTTAGAAATATCTCTCCCCAAGGTGGAAGCTTCAACAGAGGCGTTTTCTTCCGTTTCACAAGAAACGTTAGCGGGAACGGAGCAGATGCTTGCTGCCTTTGAAGAGCAGCACGAAAAGGTTAGGAATACCCATGAAGTAGGAGAAAAGCTATTGAATGCTTCTAACCAACTAAAGGAATTAAGCCGGCAATTCAAAATATAATGCAAGGTTCATACGATTCATGAAAAAAGATGATCTAGAAAAGAAAAGTCCCTGTCTTCCAAGGAAGAGGCAGGGACTTTCTTATGCCCGGATTCTCTTTTGAGGAATCTCTTTCACGACTAAGTACAGAATGACTGTGATCACAAACCAATCCAGAATCGGGGCTGCAGGAATATAGGTTTGCAGCATTTCCATTAGGGTAAAAAATAAGGTGGAAACCGTTGCTGAATAGGCGGTCATTCGAAAACTTTGACGGTAATTGACATTCCGTTTAAGCACATTGGCAAACGTAACGCCGATTATGGCGAATAGCGTGATCTTCAAGAACGTCATTCCGGAAGTGAATAAGTAGAGAAAAAATAACGCTACGGGAAGGAGGATCCATTTCATATCTATTAAGGAATCCAATAGATCAATAAAGCCATCCTTAGTAAGAGTTGTATCGCCAAATAAATTATAAGAAGAAGATTGGACATTTCCTTGATTGATAACTACGAAACTCTTTTCCAAAAAGGCTATCGTATCATCGTTTGCGTCAAGTTTTTCTTCCTTGAGTTCGCCTGTACTGTCAAAGATGATGGTGATACCGTCCTTTTCGAGTGTGATCGGTTCTGATTGATCCGAAGATATCGAACCATTTTCGATTGTAAAGGGGGGGAATTCAGCTTCCACTGATTCTCTTACATTGTCGATGGCACTGGTTGCAAAGGATATAAACTGTAACGCCACTGGTAAAATAGATATTAGTGCCAGTAAGAATATGTAACGGATCGTCTTGCCAATTCCCTGAAAGCGGAATGTTGCTATGTCTTTTGGGGAATAGATACTTCTATACAATTGTTGAAATACATTCATTTATTCTTTTCTCCTTTCGTGCATACCCTTTCTATTTTATGCTTGTCTTTCTTCTTCATCAAGTATGGAGAATGTGAACGATTTGTAATGATTATATTCTGTAACATAATTGTAATAAAAGACGAGTTTTATTAACCTATTGTAAATTTGGAGTAAAAAGTATTTACCTTTGCTCTATAATATATTAAAAATGATATGGGGTTTTTGTTGTTTAATGTCGAAAATTTAAGTAGGGGTTGAAAAAATGGAGTTAAATTGGCAAGAGATGTTGTTTCAGTTCTTTGGAGGATTAGGGATTTTCCTCTTCGGGATAAAGTATATGGGGGACGGACTTCAAAAGTCTGCCGGTGAACGTTTGAAAGAAATTCTTGATAAGTTCACGACCAACCCATTCATGGGCGTATTGGCAGGTATCTTTGTTACTGTCTTAATACAGTCCAGTAGTGGTACAACGGTTATCGTAGTCGGATTAGTAAGCGCAGGATTCATGACACTTAGACAAGCGATCGGTGTCATCATGGGTGCCAATATCGGTACAACGGTAACAGCGTTTATCATTGGTATTGATATTGGAGCATATGCATTACCAATCATTGCAGTAGGAACGATTATGTTATTCTTCTTTAAGAATAAAAAAGTACACAATTTAGGACAAATGATTTTTGGTTTCGGTGCATTATTTTATGGATTGGAATTAATGGGTGGAGGAATGAAGCCTCTGCGTTCACTTGAAGCCTTTCATGACTTAACTGTAAGTATGAGTACTAATCCAATTCTTGGAGTAGTCATTGGGACTCTATTTACTGTAATTGTACAAAGTTCATCTGCAACTATCGGTATTTTACAAGAGCTATACAGTTCAGATTTAGTGGACATCCAGGCAGCACTTCCTATTTTATTTGGGGATAATATCGGAACGACCATTACAGCAGTACTAGCAGCTTTGGGTGCTTCAGTCGCTGCGAGACGCGCTGCAGCAGTCCATGTACTCTTTAATCTGATTGGCTCAACAATTTTCTTGATCATTTTGCCATTTTTCACTAAGTTTGTTCTGTTTTTACAATCTTCATTTAACCTGAATGAACCGATGACAATCGCTTTTGCTCACGGCTCATTTAATATAACGAATACGATTATTCAGTTCCCGTTCATCGCCCTACTAGCGGTGATCGTCACGAAATTGATCCCCGGGCAGGATTCACTTGTTGATTATAACTCTAAACATTTAGATCCAATGTTTATTGAACAATCACCTTCTATCGCTTTAGGACAAGCTAAGGAAGAAGTACTTCGCATGGGTAAATTTGCTGTTAAGGGATTAGAAGAAACCAATGAGTTCTTGAAGTCAAAGAGCTCTAAGAATGCAGAGGCAGCTTATCAGATTGAAGGAGCCATTAATAATCTTGATAAGAAAATCACTAACTACCTGGTCGATTTATCTTCTGCTTCATTATCTGAAAATGAATCAGAGCGTCATTCCATCTTAATGGATACCGTACGCGACATCGAACGTGTAGGAGATCATTTTGAGAATATCGTTGAACTGATTGAATACCAACAGGCCAACAAAGTTAAGATTACGGATGATGCCATGAATGACCTTGAAGTAATGTTTAATCTAACTATTGAAACAGTGGAAAAAGCGTTAAAGTCTTTAGACTTGAACGATACTGATATTGCAAGGGAAGTAGCTGAAAAAGAAGATCAGATCGATAAGATGGAAAGAAAGCTTCGTAAACAGCATATTCTGCGTATGAACGAAGGGAAATGTTCAGGACAAGCAGGTATCGTGTTTGTCGATATCGTCAGTAACCTAGAACGTATCGGTGATCATGCTGTCAATATTGCTGAAGCAGTATTGGGTGTAGAATAATACAAGTGCTGACTCATTTGAAATTTGTCAAATGGGTCAGTTTTTTTATACTTTATGGGAGGTGTTAAAAGATGGAAGTGATCTATTGGAGTATCATTATCGTACTGATGATTTTAGCCTTTGTTGGATTGATTTACCCGATATTGCCCAGTGTCGTCTTTCTGATTGGAAGTTTTATTTTGTACGGAGTGTTTTTCAGCTTCGAACCCTTTAGCTGGTTATTCTGGACTGTGCAGATTCTGTTTGTGATCCTTCTCTTCGGTGCTGATTACATGGCGAACCTCATAGGGGTAAAGAAATTTGGCGGTACGAAAGCGGGGATATGGGGAAGTACAATCGGCTTGCTCGTCGGACCTTTCGTCATTCCTGTCATCGGAATCCTGATTGGTCCTTTTTTAGGTGCCATCATAGGTGAATGGGTCGTTCATAGATCCAATCTAAAGACCGCCGTAAAAGTAGGCGTAGGATCCGTCGTTGGATTCATCTCCAGTGTCGTGACAAAAGGAATCATCCAGATTGTCATGACTATCTATTTTTTTCTTGTTATTTGAGGGTGAAAACCATTCTTATGACTAGGGATGAAAATATAGGGGATTTTATTCTTGTAAGAAAAAAGTAAAGATTAGAAGGCAAAATATTTGAACAGATATAGTAGTTTTGGTAATCTTATACTGAAACGGCCTGAATTTATTGTTCAGGAAACTATACATAGGGAGGAATTTATAATGGCTTACGAATTACCGCAATTACCTTATGCATATGATGCTTTAGAGCCTCATATTGACAAGGACACAATGAATATTCATCACACGAAACACCATAACGCATATGTTACGAAAGTAAATGATGCACTTCAAGGCCACGATGATTTACTAAGCAAATCCATTGAAGATCTTGTTTCTAACTTAGACGCTGTTCCTGAAGGTGCTCGTACTGCAGTACGCAACAATGGTGGCGGCCACGCTAATCACTCTCTATTCTGGACAGTATTATCCCCGAATGGTGGAGGCGCTCCATCTGGAGAGTTGGCAGATGCTATTTCTTCCAAGTTCGGAAGCTTCGATTCATTCAAAGAAGAGTTCGCTAACGCTGCTGCTACCCGCTTTGGCTCAGGTTGGGCTTGGCTTGTGGTAAACAACGGTGAATTAGAAGTAACAAGCACACCAAACCAGGATAGCCCTCTAATGGAAGGCAAAACTCCAGTATTAGGTCTTGACGTTTGGGAGCATGCTTACTACCTGAATTATCAAAACCGTCGCCCTGATTACATCGGTGCGTTCTGGAACGTTGTAAACTGGGATGAAGTAGCGAAGCGTTATTCAGCTGCTAAGTAATTTTAATCGTAGTAGGGGAGAGGTTCTTTAAAGAACCTCTCTTTTTTTTGTATAACTTTCCTCCCTTTTTCACAAGATAGGGGTACGTTAAAGGGGAGTTTTTCAAATGAGTAGATATAAAAAGTTATTAGGCGATATTGATTTAACGAAAGATCTTACTCTGCTGCTGTTGATCGGTGGATTATATTCATTGAGTATTGCGCTCTCAAACACATTTGTAAACATATACTTGTGGAAGCAGTCAGGTGAATTCATTGACTTAGGTATCTATAATTTAACCGTGGTGATCTTTCAGCCAATAACTTTTATATTAGCTGGAAGATTGGCAAAGAAAGTAGACCGGGTGATTGTGTTACGCTTCGGGGTTATTTTTTTGGCTCTGTTTTACATATCTGTATTAGCTTTCGGGGAGTCGGCCGAAAATTATCTGGTTGTGTTAGGAGCATTGCTCGGAATCGGCTACGGCTTCTATTGGTTAGCGTTTAATGTACTTACCTTTGAAATTACCGAACCTGAAACGAGAGATTTCTTCAATGGTTTCCTTGGTACGTTAACGTCAGCAGGAGGAATGATCGGACCGATCCTCGCAGGTTTTATCATTTCCAGATTCACTTCATTTAAAGGGTATACCATTGTGTTCGGTTTATCTCTCTTGCTCTTTTCGATTGCCGTCCTTATGAGCTTCTTTCTTAAAAGGCGACCTGCCTCCGGAAGATATCTATTCCTCAGAATTCTGGAAGAAAGGAAAAACAATGATAATTGGCGGCACATTACGAACGCCCACTTCTTCCAGGGGCTGAGGGAAGGAACATTTATCTTCATTATTTCTGTGTTTGTGTTCATCAGCACGGGAAGTGAGTTTGCCATTGGTACATTCGGACTCATTAACTCAGGGATCGCATTCGTTGGCTATTACATTGCCTCGCGGGTGATTAAAAAAAAGTTCCGGAAAAAAGCCATATTATTAGGTGGAATCCTTCTTTACCTGGCAATATTTTTGATCGTATTTGATGTCACTTACACGAAGTTATTGCTCTATGCCGGGGTGATTGCCATTGCGTACCCCATACTCCTGGTACCCTATATCTCAATGACGTATGATGTAATCGGAACGGGATGGAACGCCGCTGAAATGAGAATTGAGTATATTGTCGTGAGGGAGATATTCTTGAATCTGGGAAGAATTGTATCAGTCACAGCCTTTATAATTGCCGTCACATTTTTCAATCACGAAGAAAGTATCCCCATACTCTTACTAATGCTTGGAGCAGGTCATACCCTCATTTATTTCTTCGTGCGAAAAGTGGACTTGCCCATATAGGATATTTAAGCAAAGAGAGGGAAAGATTTCCTCTCTTTGCTTATGTCTAGATTATCCTTGTACTTTTCTATAAAATAAGAAGGGATGGTACCGATATAAAGATATTTTTACATAGAGGAAGGGTTGGAAAGATTGAAAAGAAATAAGAGAAAAAGAAAGACGCATGTTCCCGTTCGGATGAATCTGCTGTTTTTTGCCGTGTTCTTATTATTTTCTCTTCTGGTTCTCAGGCTTGGACTCGTTCAAATAGTGAACGGGGAAAGCTACAAGAAGGAAGTAGAAAGAACAGAGGATGTTGTCGTCAATACAGGTGTGCCACGAGGGAAAATGTATGACCGTTATGGTAATGTGATCGTGGATAATGTTCCGCTGAATGCGATTACGTATACACGTGCAAACAACACCAAGATCGAAGAGATGATGGAGGTTGCTTCCAAGCTTTCTGAGTACATTGAAAAAGATACAAAAGACGTGACAGAAAGAGATAAGAAAGATTATTGGTTATTAAATAATAAAGAACAAGCAGACAAAAAGGTGTCAGAAGAAGAAATAAAAAAGCTTCAAAACAATGAAGATCTCTCTGAAGACGATGTGAACGCGAAAGTGTACCAAATGA
Source organism: Rossellomorea aquimaris (assembly GCF_035590735.1). Classification (NCBI taxonomy): domain Bacteria; kingdom Bacillati; phylum Bacillota; class Bacilli; order Caryophanales; family Bacillaceae; genus Rossellomorea; species Rossellomorea aquimaris. The sequence goes on along the minus strand of NZ_CP141595.1, from coordinate 2,982,626 downwards.
GATTAGATCGGATCACAAAAGATGAGTTAGCGTCATTGACTGAAAAAGATTTAGAAATCATTGCGATTTATCGTGAGTTCTCCAGCGGATATGCATTAAATCCGCAAATTGTGAAAAATGAAGGGGTCACCCCGGAAGAATTCGCCGTCGTCAGTGAACATCTCAGCGAACTTCCCGGCATCAATACCACTACAGACTGGAAGCGATCCTACGTATTTGATGATACGTTGAGGACGATTCTTGGGAACGTTTCTTCCTCAAGAGAAGGTTTGCCGAAGAACCTGGTAGATTCCTATTTAGCGAAAGACTACAACCGGAATGATCGTGTAGGGAAGAGTTACGTTGAATTAGAATATGAAGATGTCCTGCAAGGTCAAAAGGAACAAATCAAAAACGTCACCAAAGGCGGTAGCGTGTTGGAATCCATACTCGTTCAAGAAGGTCAACGGGGAAAAGATATTGTTCTGACAATCGATATGGAGCTACAGCGTGAAGTCGAAAAGATAATAGAAGAAGAATTACGAAAGCAGATTGTGAATCGCGGCGAGTCTCCTAACCTGGATCGTGCTTACGTAGTCATGATTGACCCTAATACTGGGGAAATATTGGCTATGGCCGGAAAACAATATGTGAAGAACTCTGAAACAGGCAAATATGAGATGCGGGATGCTGCGTTAGGAACCTTTACGTCTTCTTATGAAGTTGGATCGGTAGTTAAGGGTGCCACTGTTTTAACAGGTTACATGACAGGGAACTTGACTCCAGGTGAAGTGCTTGTAGATGAACCAATCAAGATTGGTAATGATCGACCAAAAACTTCTTGGTTCAATCGATCTGGAAGAATTCCGATGTCCGACTTGTTTGCCCTTGAGAAATCTTCGAACTCCTATATGTGGAAAATTGCGTTTAGAATTGCCGGAAGAGAATATATTCCGAACGAAACCATGATTAATAATCCTCAGGCATTTGACGTTCTGCGTAATCATTATGCCCAATTTGGATTAGGTGTGCCAACAGGAATCGATCTGCCTGGTGAGTCTTCCGGACTGACAGGTAACGATACCACTCCAGGTTTCTTACTTGATTTAGCAATCGGGCAGTTCGATACGTATACAACGATGCAATTAGCTCAGTATATCTCTACGATTGCTAATGATGGTTATCGGGTGGAACCACATATCATGAAAGAAATAAGAGAGCCAACAAACGATCAGGAAAGCCTGGGACCGATTCTGTTTGAAAAAGAGACGAATGTGCTGAATCGCATTGGAGCTACACAAGCCCAAATCGAGCACGTCCAAAAAGGTTTCTACCGGGTGTACCACTCCCCTGATGGAACGGCGTATGATCAATTTAAGGATGCACCGTATAATGCGGCAGGTAAATCGGGTACCGCTGAGACGTATGTAGATGGAGAGCTGAACTACAACACGACTCTAATCGGGTACGCCCCATTTGATAACCCTGAAGTGGCTTATGCCACAATGGTTCCTGCTTCTCATATCCAGGCAAGCGGAGTAGCCGATCCTTACGTAAATAAATACATCTCTAAACGAGTGATGGATAAGTACTTTGAACTAAAGAAGAAACGTGCAGAAGAAGTGAAAGACCCCACTTCAGTTAACAAAAAAGTAGAAAATGCCGAAGAGGCAGAAGAACAGATGCAAGAAGAAAGAGAACAGAATAACTGAGCAGACTTTAGCTGATTTCCACGACCGGAAATCAGCTTTTTTCTTATGGATTTATGTCTTTTTACTCAAAATCAAAAGAACCTTTTTATTATGAAAACCAGAATCAGAGTCAAATCGATATAAATATTCGATTTTTTTAGGGTAACTACATAATTTGCAATCCATTGTCTCATACTATGTTTAATAAGGGTTTGACGAGGTTTTTCAGGTACTGGTGAGGGTCTGGAGATGAAGAATAATGTCGAATTTACAAAACCTTTACAAACGGTTAAAACCTCATTAACACTCATCTATTAATCTATTACTCGTAGGACAAAACAACCAAGTTTCTTAGGGGGAATTTAGGAATGAAAAGCTTTAAGTATCTGGCAATGTCAGCAATGATCGGATCAGCTCTTGTATTGGGTGCATGTGGTGCTCAAGGTGGAGCAGAGAATGGTTCAGGAGAACAACTATCCGGCAGTGTAAAAATGGATGGTTCATCGACTGTAGCTCCAATCATGGAAGCTGTTAACGAAGAGTATGCAGCTACACAACCTGATGTAAAAGTATCGATCGGTGTATCCGGTTCTGGTGGTGGATTTGAAAAGTTCATCGCAGGTGAAACGGATCTTTCAAACGCTTCCCGTCCAATCAAAGACGAAGAAAAGCAAAAGCTGGAAGAAGCTGGTATAGATTTCACTGAATTCGAAGTTGCTAAAGATGGTCTTACAATCGTTGTTAATAAAGAAAATGACTGGGCAAAAGATATGACAGTCGAGGATCTTCAAAAGCTTTGGGTTGAAGATGGAAAGACAAAGAAATGGTCTGATATCAATCCTGAATGGCCGGATGAAGAAGTGAAATTCTATTCTCCTGGTACTGACTCAGGAACATATGATTATTTCAACGAAGCAATTTTAGAAGAAAAAGATATGGTTAAACAAAACATTCAGCTTTCTGAAGATGATAACGTTCTTGTACAAGGTGTGACGGGTGATAAAAACGCGATCGGATTCTTCGGTTATGCTTATTACCTTGCAAATAAAGAAGAACTGAAAGCGGTGAAAATCGGAGGAGTAGAGCCGAATAACGAAACAATCGAGAGCGGGGAATACACTCCACTATCACGTCCATTGTTCGTCTATGCTAAAAACGCTTCTGTTAAAGATAATGAAGCTGTATATGATTTCATGAAATTCACTCTGGAAAACTCTGCTGAAATGGCAGAAGCAGTTGGCTATGTAAGCCTACCAGAAGAAAAAATTAAAGAAGCTACTGAAAAATTAGAAGGTCTTAAATAAGTTTTAATCGTTGTTAAAGTCAAAATGAAGAGATGAGAAGCGATTACTTGCTTCTCATCTTGTCATGTGGATGAAAGGGGTTTGCATTTTATGGCTTCAAAATCAAAAGAATCATCATATTCTGTTGCAGAGATGATATCAAAAAATAGTGGGAAAAGCTTGAATCGTTCTGTTGAAAAGTCTATCCCATGGATTTTATTTGCAATAGCCGGGGTTTCCGTACTAACAACCATTGGTATCGTATTTACACTTATATTTGAAACATTTACGTTCTTTTCAAGAGTATCTGTATTTGAATTCATAACAGGAACAGAATGGTTTCCTTTTTCCATTCAAAATCCAAGCTATGGGATCCTTCCTTTAATCTCAGGAACATTGAAGATTACTGGAATAGCTGTAGTGGTAGCAGTACCGATAGGACTTGCTTCCGCCATTTATTTGAGTGAGTATGCAACAGATCGTTCAAGAAGATTCATCAAACCGATATTAGAGGTATTAGCCGGGATTCCAACGATCGTATTTGGGTTCTTTGCTCTAACATTTGTTACTCCTTTATTGGAGTCATTTATACCTTCATTAACTATATTTAATGCATTAAGTCCTGGAATTGTAGTTGGGATCATGATTATTCCCATGATTGCTTCTCTATCTGAAGACGCGATGTCGTCTGTTCCGAATTCCATACGTGAAGGTGCACAGGCATTAGGGGCAACTAAATTAGAAGTTGCACTTAAGGTTGTTTTACCTGCTGCTGTATCAGGGATTGTTGCATCGATTGTTCTTGCCATTTCCCGTGCAATTGGAGAGACCATGATTGTAACGGTTGCTGCAGGTGCTTCTCCAAACCTTTCTTGGAATGTTACTGATTCCATCCAAACGATGACAGCGTACATCGTTCAGGTAAGTACAGGAGATGCAGGGTATGGAACGACGATTTACTATAGTATTTATGCAGTAGGTTTCACCTTATTCTTATTCACGCTTGGTATGAACCTGCTTGCCCAATACATCTCTAAGCGATTCAGAGAGGAGTATTAATCATGAAGTATATCAATCAGGAAAACGTCTTGAGAAAGATGTCATCCAGACTAATGGTGAATAGCGTCTTTAAAGGGCTTTTCTTCCTAGCGACTTTATTTGGCTTAGTCGTGTTATCTGTATTATTATATCGGGTATTCACTCAAGGAATTGGATACTTGGATCTGCAATTTTTACAAAGTGTGGGATCAAGGTTCCCTGAAAAAGCAGGAATTTATGCCGCCTTTATGGGTACGATTTGGCTGATGTTCGTTGTTGTTATTGTTTCTTTCATATTAGCAGTGGGGACGGCCATTTATTTAGAAGAATATGCTAAACAAAACAAAATCAATAAATTTATTAAAGTAAATATTTCAAACCTTGCAGGTGTTCCTTCTGTTGTATTTGGTCTCTTAGGTTTAACGATCTTTGCCCGGGCCTTTGCCCTTGGTCAAAGTGTACTGGCAGCAGGTTTGACGATGAGCTTGCTCATTCTGCCTGTTATTATTGTTGCGGCACAGGAAGCGATTCGTTCGGTACCCAGAGAGCTAAGGGACGCATCGTATGGTATGGGTGCTACAAAGTGGCAGACAATTACCAGAGTCGTATTACCAGCCGCAATACCCGGGATATTGACAGGAAGCATTTTAGCGTTTTCCCGTGCAATCGGAGAAACAGCGCCCCTCGTCGTTATCGGTGTACCAACAATTTTACTATTTACACCAGGTTCCATCTTGGACACATTTACAGCTCTTCCAATGCAAATTTACGATTGGACAAAACGACCACAAGCAGATTTCCATGATGTAGCAGCTGCAGGAATCATCATCCTGTTGGGCCTACTATTAATAATGAACTCGATTGCAGTGTTAATTCGTAATAAGTTTCAGAAGAGATATTAATAAGTTATTAATTGGTTTTTTATTGGATGAAGGAGGCTTTCGAAATGCAAACGATTAAATCAAAAGAAAGTAACATGGTTGATCATAAAGAAACAAAAGAAGCGGTATATCAAACGAAACAATTGAACTTATGGTATGGTACGAATCATGCGTTAAAGAATATCGACCTGGATATCATGGAAAACGAAGTTACGGCAATTATTGGACCTTCAGGTTGTGGTAAGTCGACGTATATCAAAACATTGAACCGAATGATCGAATTGATTCCAAGCGTAAAGACTTCTGGTGATATCATCTATCGTGATCGCAACATTTTTGACAGTAAATACCGCGTTGAGGAATTGCGTACAAAAGTAGGAATGGTATTCCAAAAGCCAAATCCATTTCCAAAATCGATTTACGACAACATTGCATATGGACCACGCATTCACGGAATTAAAAACAAAAAAATCCTGGATGAAATTGTTGAAAAAAGCTTACGAGGTGCAGCGATTTGGGATGAAGTGAAAGATCGTCTGAATCAAAATGCATATGGCCTATCTGGTGGACAACAACAGCGTATATGTATAGCAAGATGTCTTGCTATTGAGCCGGATGTCATTCTGATGGATGAACCTACGTCTGCTCTTGATCCGATTTCTACATTAAAGATTGAAGAACTGGTTCAAGAGTTGAAAACAGAATACAGTATTATTATTGTTACCCATAACATGCAACAGGCTGCACGTATTTCTGACCGCACAGCCTTCTTCCTGAACGGGGAAGTAGTTGAATTTGACAAAACAGATAAAATCTTCTCTACTCCATCTGATAAGCGTACAGAAGACTATATCTCCGGTCGTTTCGGTTAATTCACATTCAAAGAAGGATAAATATCACCGGATGTTTAATTCCTACTATTGAGAAGTTTAAGTGTTGAAAGAGGAAGGGGTATAATCATGGCAGTAAGAGGACAATTTGATGCGAATTTGAAAGAGTTGCAAACCAAACTAATGGATTTGGGTAATATTGCAAAGGTTGCACTTGAAAGAAGTATTGTGGCGTTAGAAGAGAAGGATGTTGATACGGCTCTTGCTATTATCGAAGGCGACCAGAAAGCCGATGATCTGGAAGAGGAAATCAATGATTTAGCCATTCTGACTATAGCTAAGCAGCAACCAGTGGCAACTGATTTGAGAAGAATCATCGTTGCGATCAAAATTGCTTCAGACTTGGAAAGAATCGCAGATTTCGCTGTGAACGTAGCGAAATCAACGATCCGTATCGGTAATGAACCTCTGATTAAACCGATTCATCATATTAAGGAAATGCATGCCATCACATCTGAAATGATTCAGCTTACATTAGAGTCATTTGTCGAAGAAGATGTGGCGAAAGCAAAGAGAATCGCTGATATGGATGATAAGGTGGATGACTTATATGGTGAAACGATTGTAGAGCTTCTGACTCTCAATAAAGAAAAGCCTGAATTCACGGCTCAGATTACTCAGCTCTCATTCATCTGTCGCTATCTTGAAAGAGCTGCGGATCATTCAACAAACATAGCAGAAGGTGTATTCTATCTAGTGAAAGGTCGTCGTTACGACTTGAATGAATAGACACTACCAGAAAAAAGCTGTCCCGCACAAGGACAGCTTTTTTCTATGCATTATACTGTGTATCACTTTAGTCAATAAATTTAATAAAATGTTACTTCATGACCTTTTTTACAGCTTTGAAATAAGTTGCTGAACTTCTGCTTTTGAAAGTGCGGACTGTTTTGCGATTTGATCGACAGGTATCCCTTGTTGATATAAGGCAATGACTTGATTTTTTACGACCTCATGGATGGGTTTCCTGACAGGGGTTGTTTTTTTAAAACGCGCATCGCCATCCACCATCAACTCTTCTTCCAGTACCCGTATTCTCTTCTTTAACTGATAATGCTCCTGGAGAACATTCATTGACAATTCTTCCATGTCTTTTTCAATATCACGATACCGATCCCGTTGAAAAAACGAAATGACTAGTAATAGGATAGAGAAACTTACTAATCCAATGAATAGTAAATCCACTATATCACCTCATGCAGTATTATTCTCCTTTAGTTATAGCATAGATAAACGCTTATCTCTATAAGATGAAAGGATAAATTTGTGGAATGAACCATTATTTTGTCGAATATCATTGAGCAATTATAAGAGAATCTTGTCGTTCTAAAAATGTAATCGCTTTAATATCATTTCAGCATAATAATTTGCAAAAAAAATGCATGATAAACCCCACTAGCACCCCGTTTAACAAGATACGACAAAATGCGTTTATTGTAGGTTTTTGAATAGGGTGTTACGATGAATTTATGGATAATTGTCATAATTTTTAGATTGAAATTATATAATATTTGTTTACTCTTTAGGAGGAATTGTTTTGATCACAGAAATCATTCGGTTAAAAGAACAAGGAGTGTCGTTCAGGAAAATTGCCAAAGAGCTGAATACTACCGTCGGGAAAGTTCAATATCAATGGGTGAAGTATCAAAAGGCTCAGGGAAACCCCACTGTAAATGAGGGTGCCCCTGTAGAAGTGATTGAGCCGGAAATACCGAAAAAACGGGTAGGAAGAGCTTCCTTTGGAAGAAAGATGCCGAAGCCCCGTGCGAAAAACCCGCGTGCCACTGAATTATCGATCATGTTCTCTACGTCATCGAGAATCTATTGCTATTGGAACATTACTCAAGAATGGATTCGCCATGTGAAAAGCCATTTTAATATGAATGCTGACCCTCAACCCTTTGTCCTTCGTTTATATGATATAACATCGATTTCCTTTAACGGACATAATCATCACACATACTCAGATTCATATGTTCCCCATACGGAGAGTGATTGGTTTGTAAATGGTCTAAAGGAAAACAGAAGCTACTGTATGGAAATTGGATTGCGCTTACCGTCCGGTGACTTTGTTGCATTCACCCGCTCCAATGTACTACACACCCCAAGAACGTCCCATCATCAGGAGTATCATAGTATGAAAGAGTTATTTGAATATGAGCAAGGATTAATTAAAGAACCGAAATGGGTGGAGCATGTGAGCACCTATTCGTATTATGTAATGAATCAGGAGGAAAAGGGATGAAAGGACTTTCGGCAGTGATGATATATCCACAATTTAACGAACTGGCTTTTTCACAATGTAACAAACGGGAAGATCTACTTACTTCCATCCTTCTAGAAAATAGTGCATTGTTAGATTTTCTTCAGCGTAACGGAGCATCCTCTTTACCTGTCGTGATGAACCCGGCCATCTTCTCACTTTTTATGAGTGATGAGTTTAAGGAGAAAGCCCACTCAATCATTCAATCCAACCTTCTACAAGCAGAGCCGCATGAAAAGAGTAAATGGCAGCGAGTCTATTCTCAGTGGTCGACACATGACATGAATTTCGTACAAGCCTATAAGAGTCTGGTGGTAGAAGGTAAAGTTACCGTGATTCCTACGACTGTAAGTTCATTTCCACTGACACATTACAGGACTCCGAGGGCGATTGAATCTCAGGTCCGTATGAGTACGTTGTTGTATAAGCAGTATTTCCAAATGATTCCGAAGTTTTTTTGGTTACCGCGGGCAGCGTATGTTCCTGGAATTGATTTATACCTTACTAAGCAAGGAGTTGAATTTACATTTATTTCCTCCTACTCGTATGAACATAGTGAAAAAGAGAAGGATAGCGGTGTCATTAGAACACCCAGGGGGTTAAAGTTAATACCGGTTTCAGAAGGAAGAATCGGAGCATTAGAGGAGAACGTTCATTCACTCTCCGTTGTTTTCATCGAGGATCATTCAAGCTACGATGAATGGATAAATGGAGAGTTCATACACTCATTAGAGGAGAAGATGGAATCTTCTACTGCTCTTTCCAGAGTTGGTTTCGGATATCTAGGGATGGAGAAGCAAACACCTATTCTTTCTGACGCGGCCATGAAGAATATTCGAAACATTCATCGTATGGAAGAGAAACTCGACGATCTGTATTCATCTGCGGGGCAGACAGAGGTCGCACATCAACTAATGCGGGAATGGATCTCGAGCCTGGAAGGGACGAATATTGAGTCTGGCTTGACGACTATTCACTTTGACAGCTTACTTGATATGGTAAAGGGAGGTCAGATTGATGAACATTTATTCCTTCATCGTAAAAGGGTCGTTCCATTTCCATCTGATGAAATCCTTGAAAAGCTCTTCGCAGGCAATGTAGAAGAAAAAGCAGTGAAACAGGATTCCGTTCTGATTCTCTCATGGGAATACCCGCCGAATATCGTGGGGGGACTATCGAGGCATGTGTATGACCTTGCTAATAATCTTGTGAAAAAAGGGAAACAGGTGCACGTACTTACGACCAAAGCCAATGATGCCCTGTCACTTGAGAAAATGGAAGGGGTTACGATTCACCGTGTGCATCCCCTGCACCCATATGAAGAAGACTTCTTTAAATGGGTATTTGATTTAAATCAGGCGTTCATTCATTACGCTCATGATCTCTTAAGAGATGAAAGAATCACTCATATTCATGCCCATGATTGGATTGTGTCCACTTCGGCAATGAAACTGAAAGAGTACTATTCAATTCCTCTCATCACAACCATTCATGCTACTGAACATGGACGCAATCAAGGAATATATACCGATTTGCAACACAAGATTCACCGGGAAGAGCAGCTTCTCATCAGTGCATCTGATCACCTTATTGTGTGCAGTGAGCATATGAAAGAGGAAATCAAGAGCTTATTTACTATCGAAGCACCAGTAGCTGTAATACCAAATGGCGTGGAATTAGAGAAGCTCGATCAATCTTCTCCTTATAGCTTTGAACAGCCATCCACTCCGTATTTCTTTTCAATCGGACGGATGGTCCATGAGAAAGGGTTCGACACGATTATCAGGGTAGCCTCACAGTTAAAGAGAGAAGGATTCAACATCTCCTTTATCATAGCCGGAAAAGGCCCGATGTTAGAGCATTATCGTCAAATGGTAGCCCATGAAGATCTTAGTGATTGTGTGTCATTCATCGGATACATTTCTGATAGGGAGCGGAATGACTTTTTGAAGAATTGCCTAGCGGTAATTTTCCCAAGCCTTTATGAGCCATTCGGCATTGTTGCCCTGGAGGCGATGGCATTCCGTAAAGGGGTGGTCGCATCCAATACTGGTGGACTTAAATCAATCGTGAAACATGAACAAACCGGCTTATTATTTGAGCCCAATCATGAACAAAGTCTTTATGGACAATTGGTCTCATTAATTGAAAATCCTTCAAAATCGGAGCAATTAGGGAATCTCGGTTTCAAAATGGCTCAATCCATGTTTAGTTGGGATCGAATCGCTGAACAAACCATCCACGTATACGATGATGTGCTTCTTCAATCAAAAGTGGAAGGCATAAAAAGATGAAGGCCGTGATATTGGCAGGTGGAGAAGGCAAGCGGTTAAGACCCTATACAATGTCGATTGCAAAGCCGATGGTTCCGATTCTGAATAAGCCAATTCTGGAATACAGCATCAACCTCCTCAGATCATATGGAATTAAAGATATTCTCATCACCACCTGTTACAAAAGTGAAACGATTAAAGATTATTTTGGTGATGGGGAACGTTTCAATGTAAACATTACCTATCTGGAGGAAAAATCCCCCCTTGGTACAGCAGGAGGGATCTTCCTCGCCAGGAACAGACTTCGTGAACCGTTCCTGGTGTTAAGTGGAGATGCATTCACGAATATTCCAATTGATAAAGTCATTGAATTCCATTATGAGAAAAATGCGGTTATGACCGTTGTCTCAAAAGAAGTCGAAAATCCAAAAGAATATGGGATTTGTCATACAGACGAAAATCGTAAATTGGTTGATTTTATCGAAAAGCCGGAAGAGTGGGCAGGAAATGAAGTGAACACCGGGGTATATATGTTAGATCCACGACTGCTTGATCGCTATGCTCACTTAGGAGCGAGGGATTTCGGTCAGGATTTCATTCCTCAGCTGCTTACGAACAATGAGGAAGTCTATGTGTTTAAAACAAGTGCTTACTGGAGGGATATCGGAAACCCGGAAGAATATAAATGCGCACGTGATGATCTCATGAGGGGTCAATATTCTCCTCCCTCCTTAAAAAATGGCTTCCACCACTCTAAAGACTTTATAGAGCCGTTTATCACCAGACTTCAAGTAGCGTGTCCAAATGGTAAGAAACCCATCGTCCTTGCTAAATTAATGGAAACCGTTCCTTCTTCCTCGAGTCAGAAAGAAATCGTTTTTGATCATAGAGATGGTGGCCGAACGAAAATCATCAGTGATCCAAAAAGAGGGTTCATCATTTATTCCAAAGCGGACAGACGAAATCTGGCAAGGGAGCTTGCCAGATATTATGGAAAGAAAATAAAAATCTGGCAAAAGGTGTAGAGGCTAATGAAGGAGAATCAAAATGAAAAGTTCCATATCCAAGGAATAGCCTGGAACAGGAATAATGAATATGTACCCCTTTACTCAGAGAAACTAACCTCTCTTACCGGCATAAGTGTAAAAATCCACGAACATATTGAAGGGTGGGGAGAATCCTTTGCCTTTGAAATGGAAAACACCACAAAAGAAAGCAGGCATCTTAAGGTTTTCTTTCTCATTGAATGGCTTGCTTGTAAAGAAGATGGAGTCGGGGTCTTATCACTATCCAAGGATACGTTCTGGAATTACAGTGGTAAACTTGTTGCCATCACGAACATTGTTTCCTGCGCGGGCTCTGTTAAGAAATCCATCTATCCCCTTAATTTGAAAGGCTTACAACTATGGAAGAAATCCCTGAGTAAAGGAAGCCTTTACTACTATCCGATCACCAATGGCCTTAATATGATGGTCTATATGTTAGACTTCTCATTCAAGCCTTTTGAAGTGAAACAAGGCAAAGTGTATGCCATTGAAGGTGCATTGGAAGAGGAGGTTTCAAATTTAAGCGATAGAATAAAAAACGGACTAGCATTTCCGAAAGAAAAGTGATATTATAGAAAAGTCGTATGAATAGTAGAAGATGTATATGTTTGGAGGGAAACAATAATGCGTGTAAACATTACTTTAGCTTGCACAGAAACTGGTGAGCGTAACTATATTACAACTAAGAACAAGCGTAACAACCCAGACCGTCTTGAGCTAAAAAAATATTGCCCGAAATTAAAGCGTGTGACTCTTCACCGCGAAACGAAATAAGCAGCCGGATTTTATCCGCTGCTTTTTTTTATGCTCATAACTGTTACAACATCGCATTTACATAGAGAATCCATTAATATAATATCTGTATAGTAAGCATGGAGGGATATTATGTCTAAAAAAGAACTACGGAATCTTCAGCTTCAATCATTAAAATTAATCGATCATGTATCGTTTCAACAAAAGTGTTTTAGAATAGAACAATTACTCTTTGAATCTCCTGAGTGGAAAAAGAGCAACACTGTTGCGGTGACCATTTCAAAGCCTCCGGAAGTCAATACGTGGAATATTATCAAACGGGGCTGGGAGGAAGGGAAAACGGTAGTAGTCCCGAAATGTTTTCCAAAAAACCGTGAATTGGTCTTCTATGAGCTTCATGATTTCCATCAGCTCGAACAATCCTATTTTGATTTGTATGAACCAGCCCCCGACAAGTCGGCCGTTGTTCATAATGACGCTATTGAATTGATGATCGTTCCAGGTTTGGCTTATACAGAAAAGGGCTATCGACTGGGGTTTGGCGGGGGATATTATGACAGGTTACTCTCAAGCTATCCGGGTCTGACGATGTCCCTTGCCTTTGTGGAGCAAATGGTCGCTGCATTGCCAATCGAATCTTTCGACATACCGGTTGGAACGATCTTGACGGAAAAGGGACGAATCGATTGTGATAAATGAGTATTTCTTTCTTCTCTTTTTTATTTTCTCTATCTCCATTGCAGGGTGGAAAACAAGTAATTTAAGTCTCTCTGGCGCTGTAATGGCCATAATGATCGGCCTGGCTATTGGCTCTTCATATGGGTTTGAGGGGCTGTTTATATTAGGCACCTTCTTCTTGTCATCAAGCATATGGTCACGCCTTTTTAAGAAAAGCAAGATAGGGATCGAGGAGCGCTTAGCGAAAACGTCCATCAGGGACTGGCAGCAAGTGTTGGCGAACGGAGGTCCTGCAGCCCTATTTGCCATACTATTCAGTGTGACGGGAAACGAAGTCTGGACATTTGCCTTCATTGCGTCGATCGCTGGGGCAAACGCTGATACATGGGCATCAGAAATCGGACCTCTCAGTCATAAAATGCCGTTTTCTATAAGAACTTTCAGGAGAGTTCCCAAAGGCACATCGGGTGCTGTTTCCATCATCGGTACGGTAGCGGCTTTCTTTGGATCTGCCCTTATCTCACTGGCCTCATTGATTTTGTTGAATGTCATGGATGTATCTATCTTCTTACTCCTTCTCCTTTCCGGGTTTTTAGGCAACATCCTGGATACAGTGCTAGGTGCATTCATTCAGTTGGAGTACCGGTGTCCGGTCTGTGATCTTCGAACAGAGTCATCCGTTCATTGTGAACATCACACAGAAAGAACGAAAGGGCTTCCTCTCATGAACAATGAGACAGTGAATGCTCTATCAAGTCTTTTGGCAGGAGTACTTATGCTCATATTCTATTGACGTAACGAAAGAAAGTTTCGCTTCCTTGTAATTTAGTGGGATAAGCTTCTCTATAATGATCCAAACTACTAGCAGGAGGGATCATCATGAACGGATGGACAAAATGGTTAGTGCTGGGCGGTTTGGTTCTCTTTCTGATTCCAAATCGATATCGACTGTTAAATGTACTTCTTGGGAACTTTCTCATTAGAAAATTTGCTGTGAAAGCAGCGATGGGGATACCTGGTATCCGCTCTAAATTCATTCAAGGTGCATTCAGAGGATAACAGTGAAAAAGACTGTAAGGGGGAAAATCTCTCTTACAGTCTTTTTGTTTTACAGTTTAAGAAAAGGTTCGGTATAGTAGGGGAAGAATAGGATTTCTTAAAAAAAGAAAGTAGTGGATGATGTGGATTTACGTTATCATTATTTGTTTTGGAAGATAGCTTACCATTTGGTTGAAGATAAACACTATCGAATTCTAAATCTCTCACCCAATCAGGATGAATTATGGCTTGAGAATACCGGGAAGAAAGAAGCAAACGTCATTCGCATGGTCCGGAAAGATCTGGATTGGGGAAGCTGGGTCAAGCGGGATATGGAATTGACCTCGGTGAATGGGGAAAAAATCAGAAAATCCCTTGGAAAAAGGCAGCTTCAAATGAAGAATATCTATGTCTCCACTTATCCACCTGTAGATGCAGATCCGGATTTATTTCAGGAGTCCCTGAACAATCAAAAAACGTCCGTTCAGCCACTTCTCCTTCATGGTGAGCAGAGTGTCGAAACGCTAAAGAATGACCCTTTTTTCAATGAAGGGGAATGGGAACTTCCCCCGGAAGTACTGGATGCCAATGTAGAGTGGATAAAAAGCATGACCATGACTTCTTCATCCAAACAGATACAAAAGGAAAGGCAGCTGTTTGAAAAAGGAAAGCCTTTCTTTACATATTTCTTCATTGCACTCCAATTGATCATGTTCATTATTCTTGAACTAAATGGTGGAAGCAAGGATCCACAAACTCTGATTGAGTTCGGTGCTAAGTACAATCCCCTCATGATTGAAGGAGAGTGGTGGCGCCTTGTAACCCCGATCTTTCTGCATATCGGAATACTGCATTTACTCATGAACACACTGGCCCTATTTTATTTGGGAACGGCAGTGGAGAAAATGTTTGGGAGAATACGGTTCATTTTCATTTATATGATATCAGGAATCACGGGATCTCTAGCCAGCTTCCTTTTTACATCCAATCTTTCTGCTGGAGCCAGTGGCGCAATTTTCGGCTGTTTCGGTGCACTGCTGTATTTCGGCGTACTATATCCGAAGATTTTCTTTAGAACGATTGGGACCAATATTATTGCTGTGATCCTGTTGAACTTGGTCCTGGGGTTTACCATCCCGGGAATTGATAATGCAGGTCATATCGGTGGACTAGTCGGAGGTTTTTTGGCAGCAGGAATTGTCAGCTTGCCGAATACTCACCGACCACTGCGTCAATTGTTATTTCTGACGGGAAGTCTCCTGCTTGTTGGAGTTCTTGTGTCGAGGGGGATTGGTGGAGATCCAACCTCTTGGGATGTTAACACTGTGAATGGCGTAGCTCAAGAAAAGATTTCCAATCAACAGTGGGAGGAAGCGGAAAATATTCTTGTCCCGGTGGTTGAAGAAGGCACACCAAATTCACAGACATATTTCTACTTATCATACGCTGAAATCAAGATGAACAAATTAGCACAAGCGAAAGATCATTTGAGAGCTGCAATCCAGGAAAATAGTGAGTTTCATGAAGCTCACTACAATCTTGCGTTAATCCTGATCGACTCAGGTGACAGAAAGGAAGCTCTTGTTCATGCAAAAAAAGCCTATGAATTAAATAGGCAGGATGAAAATTATGAAAAACTTTATAAAGAGTTACAGGAGAATACTTAAATGGAAATCTTTTGTTTAAGTAAAGAAGCTTCTCCGGTTTTATCAATCAGTAACACGAGAACTTCCTTTCGATCTTTTTTCACTAAAATAAGTGGGATGGCACTGTCTATTGACTCAATGACAGAGCCGTCCTCTTTTTTAATTCCTAAATAATAGTTTTTATAAAGTCCTTCCCACAGGTTTCCTATTACACGTTCCCATTCTTGCTCGGTGAACCCTTCCAAAGGTTGATTTTCAAATTTAGGGAGTTGAGTTAATGGAAAGGAAGTATAGTTTTCCATAGGGATTTGCAAGGATGCGATTGCCTTTTCCCATAGATAATCAAGCTGTTGAGAAGTCACTTTGTCCAGTATTTTCTTCCATTCTTTTTCTGCATCTGTACCAGGTTGTCGGAAGGCATTTAAAGGGCTGAAATTCGAATCAATCACATACAATGTATCTTCAGACATTTTCTGAGCACTCGTGAAATCTGTTTCCGTTTCATGAATTTCAGAATAGTGGAAAGACACAGCTTGAAGGAGACTGCTTTCTTTTCCCTTTATGGTCGATTCCTCAACAATTTGATCGGTGTCCTTTTCCCATTCGTTCATGAGCCCTTTTAGTCTCCCGTTCATAAATAAAAAGCCTACATCCTGACGTAAATAGGCAGGTGTATCAAGCTTTGAAGATACCTTCCAGTTCACCTCATAATGATCATTTTTCTTCTCGGGTTGAAGCATCAGAATGGTAGTGGCAGATTCATAGGAAACATGTTCATTTATAGGGAAAAAAATAATGCTTTCCTCCGTTTGGGGCTGGTAAACAAATTGAATCCCAAGAGCAACAATGCACATGATGACAAGAAAGGGCATGGCTTCTTTTAGTCTTTGTTTCATTTCGTTCACTCCAGTAGTATGTCCATTTAGTAAATAGTATGAAGCGCATGATATCAATATGATAGGATGTATGTTTTCTAGTTGCTTTGTCTAGGATGGTAAAGATGGAAATTCATGTAAAGTTATTGGGAGTGAAGGCTAATGACAAATCAAAAGAAAAAGCCTGTCTCTACTCAGATTGAAGAAAACACCAATTATCTAAGGGATACCTTAGCAGTAGACAAAAGCTTTGATGTCATTCAATTGGATTTGGAGTATGCTGAGAGAAAAATGGCGATGTTTTTAGTGGATGGCTTTGTTAAAGATGATATTATGCATTATCTGATGAAGCTCTTGTCAGGACTTAGTCCTGAACAATTAGAAGAAGATACGTTAGAAAAATTATTGAAGACGTACATTCCTTACATAGAGATCGAGCAAGTGGATGATCTGAACCAAGTGATTGATTTAGTATTGGCAGGTCCGACAGCCCTTGTGGTGGATGGTATTGACAAGGTCATTATGATTGATGCAAGAACGTATCCAGTCAGAGGACCTCAGGAACCCGATATCGAAAGAGTGGTGAGAGGTTCAAGGGACGGGTATGTCGAGACGATAGTGTTTAATACAGCTTTGACAAGAAGGAGAGTTCGCGATCCTTCGCTTCGAATGGAATATATGCAAATTGGGAGAAGATCCAAAACCGATATAGTCGTCAGCTATATAGAAGACATTGCCGATCCAAATTTAGTCCATAAAATCAAAGATTCCCTATCTAAGATCGACACTGATGGTCTTCCCATGGGAGAGAAGACACTGGAAGAGTTTATTGCCGGGCGCCACTGGAATCCATATCCCATGGTCCGGTATACGGAAAGGCCGGATACAGCTGCGGCACACTTATATGAAGGACACGTCATAATTATGGTGGACGG